>JAAAPI010000115.1 GCA_009908325.1 Verrucomicrobiota bacterium
AAAAGAGCCGCACAGCGGGGTTTTCCGATGTTGAAAGCCGGAGTTGGCGAGTCGGCGGGTTTTACCAGCGGGCGGCAGACTCGTTCGCATTGGAATTGGGCTACGAAAAGGAGCGGGCGGAAAGCAAAGGGGAAAACGGGCTGGAGACCGAAACCAACTTCCTCAGTGCCGGTATTCGTGGGCCTTTGCTTCCGACGGTGAACGGTTCGGTTCGTCTCGGCGTTCAGGAACGGGAGTTGGACCGCAGCGAGTTGGACCGCGAGCGGGCGCCGTTCTATGCGATCGGGTTGGATTGGAACTATTCGCAGCTTATGTCGTTTAACCTGAACGGGGAGCGTCGGTTTGTGACGGATTCAAGCGATCGTTCCCGGGACCAGACGACGCTTGAACTGAGGATGTCTAGAAATTTGGGTGGTCCCTGGGAAGCGAAGGTCGGGCTCCGCTACCGGAAAAACCAGTTTCAGGAAGCTAACGCATCATCCGCTACGGCGACAGTGAGGGGAGTGTTTGCAGGGGTAGACTATGCGTTGGCCAATTGGGGGACTTTGCGATGGACCTTCGAGCTTGATGAAGCACGCTCTTCAGAGGAAACCTTCAACTACCAGGCCTACCGGGCTGGTCTCGAACTTTCGGCTCGATTTTAGCTGAATGCACCCTTTTAAACTCTGCGAAGTATGTCCTTCCCCTTATCAATACTGAAGTCCTTTGTTCTCTGTCGATTTGGCCTTGTCCTGGCGGTGTTTGCGCTGCTTGTCACAGTCTCAAATGGGGCGGATGAGCAGGCAAATCCGGGTTCACAGACGTTTGCCGGGGTCGAATCGTATCGGCTTGCTTCATTTGACCTGGTGCGGATCACCGTTTTTGGAGAGCCAGAATTTGGGATTACCCAGCGGGTGAGTGCAAAGGGTGACGTCTCGATGCCCTTGCTGGGGCAGGTCAGTGTAGGGGGGCTTACCGTCGAGGAGGCACGCCAGCGAATTGAGACTGCGCTGGTCGAGGAAGAGTTTTTAAGGCGGCCCCAGGTTTTCGTATCGATTGAAGGCTTTTCGCCACGACGTATCACGATTTTGGGAGAAATCGGTTCGCCGACTTCGATTGAGATGCCTCCGGGGACGAATTCGTTTGATATCGAGGTCGTTATCGCAATGGCGGGGGGCTTTACGGAACTGGCGAAACGCAGTGAGGTGCGTGTGACGCGGAAGTCTAAAGAAGATGGGCGCGAGCGCGTATTAACGATTAATGTGGATGAGGTGATGCTCGACCAAGAAGACGGTTTTGCCTCGACCCGTTTCCGGGTATTGCCAGGCGACATTCTCTACGTCCCAAGACGTTTTTTCTAGAGCGCGGAGCGGCCTTTCGAGTAACAGTTTCGGAGGATTTCAATAAATTTTTAATTTGTTGATAAGCAAAAGTTTAAAAACATATCAGGGCAAACTATTCGTCTGTCCAATGGCGGAAGCTTGCTCGTTTTACCGAGCGTGTTGGGCTGGTTGAAGACTTTGTTTGTGTGGCCTCCTCGTCTTTACCTCTCAAAAAATAGATCACTGTGACAACATCGAAACCCAACCAAGACCCTTTCTCCGGTGGAGTGGCTTCATTTTCCGTCCCTGAAATACTGGCAGCCGTGCGTCAGCGCTGGATTCCCGGGGCCGCGCTCGGATTGGTATGCGCACTCGCGGTGGGGTATTGGATGTCGCGCTCAGACATTGTTTACGAGTCGAACGCATCGCTCATGGTGGAGGCGAGTAACGCGCAGATTTTGACCAATATGGAGGAGGTCGGCGAGGTGAACCGCAGTGGCGCAGCTATAATAAACACTCACATCGTTCGCTTGAGGAGTCGTCAATTTGCCGAGCGGGTAGCGGGCAATCTTACAGATGAAGAAAAATCCAGTTTGATTGAACCCTTTCTGGATCCGGAAAATCCAGATTTTAAGCCGAATGTTGTCGGCGTTTTGCGGGGAGCATTCAGTGTTTCTGCACGAAGCGATTCCCAAGTGCTCGTTTTCACCGCGCGGCACCCGACACCTGCTGTGGCGGTTTGGCTACCGAACCGCTTTGCAGAGATTTACCTGGCCTATCTGGAAAATCTAAGGAGTGCCAGTACTGAGAATGCGATTGATTTTCTCCGCGAGCAGGTTGACGCCGCCCGATTGGAGCTTGAAGCGGGTGAAGCGGGTCTGAATGCCTATCGACAGGAACACAACGTCATATCGATGATTCAGAGCCAGCAGATTCTTGCGCAGGAGCTGCAGACGCTCAACGCTGCCTCGAACACTGCGGCGTTATCCGTCATGGAAATGGAGGCAGAACTTTTGCAGATACGTGAAGCGGGTGAAGATTTGGATTCGTTGGCTCGCTTATCAGTATTGATTGAGACTCCGGTTATCGGTGAATTGGTGGATCGTTTGGAGGCATTGCGGGAAGAGAAGCGAACGCTTTCCCGTGACTATCTCCGACGTCATCCGCGCATGATCGAGAACGAAAACCGCCAGGAATCAGCCTCCCGCCAACTCCGATCTGCGATTGCCCGAAGGACTGATTCAATTGAAAACCGGATCGAAGCGGCAAAAAGTCGCATCGAGCGCTTAAATGAGGAAATCGAAAGCACTGAAGCGCGGATCCGGGAATTGGATCGTCTTGCGATCCAATACAACATGCAAGAGCGCGAAGTCCAAAGTAAACGAAACACTTACGCCCGGCTGGTTGATCGCCTGGATGAAGCCTTGGTGGTTTCGCGACTTGAATCGAATTCTCTGCGCTTGATGGATCCAGCGGAAAACGCATGGATGACGGGGCAAACCTCCCTCGCCAAGGTCGGAATGGGTTCTCTGGCGGTTTTCTTCGTTTGTTTGATCGGGCTGCCCTTGGCGCTGGATTTGATGGACCATCGTATGCGAACAATCATGGACGTGGAGCGCATGCTGTCGAAGCCGCTTCTTGGGTTTATCCGTGAGTTCGATGAAGGGCGTGTCAGTTCCGGTGAAAAGACGGTCTCCGGTGATGACGAAGAAGTCGTCGAATCTTTTCGAACGATTTTCGGTAATTTCGTTATGAAAAATTCTTTTTCCGGGCCTGTTGCTTTGATTGTTTCCAGCTCACTTCCCTCAGAGGGAAAGACCTTTGTTGTGGCAAATCTGGGAGCAACGCTTGCCCGGCATGGCAAAAAAGTGGTGCTGATCGATGGGGACCTCCGCCGTCCTTCGCTTGCGCGGGTGATGGAGCAGAGCAACGAACTCGGGCTCCTCGCCTGGTATCGCTCCCGCGAAGGAAACAGCAAGTTGGTTGAGCAGCCACTTTCGGACGCATCACTTGGCGTGGTGAGCCTGGCTCCGAACCTAGACCTAATTCCCTCGGGCGGTTCGACAAAAAGACCCACAGAGGCGCTAACCAGTGATCTCTTCGATGTCCTTATTTCGGCCTGTCGCGAGCGTTATGATGTCATCCTCTTTGACACGCCGCCAGTAGGCGTTTTCCCGGATGCGACCCTATTGAGCGCTTACTCTGAAGGTGCGCTTTTCGTGGTGCGCCAGAAGCAAGTGGATCGCAGCACGGCAATCGGTGCGGTTCAACGCCTTGATGCGGCGGGTTCGAACGTGCTTGGAGTTGTGCTCAACGCCGTATCCTCCGATCCAACCAGCGGAGCAGGGCAGGCTAGTTATGGTAATTATGGTGCCTACACCTACCACGAAAAATATCGTAAAAGCTACTCCGAGGATTTAAATTCGGAGGCTGTTAACGGTGGGGAGACTGACAAGGGAAAGAGCTGACAGGCAGGTCAAAAATTTTTAAGGCATCGGTGCGCTAAATTTACCGGAATATCGATAGGTTCGCATCCATATTCCAAGCTGTGCATCTGACCAAGCAAGCGTTCCCTCATCGAGACCTTAGCCATAAAATCAACCGTTTCAAAAATGATTCCGTCCCCAACCGTTCGTCGCTATACGCCAAACAGTGCCATTGCCAATCCGGGCTTGCTCTTCAGCGATATGGGGAACAATCTCCGGCTGTCGTTACCGCTCGCCCGGGCGCTCTTCCTGCGCGACTTGAAAGCCCAGTTCCGTCAAAGTGCTCTCGGCTACGCATGGCTTTTTTTTCCACCGATTGCCACGACCGCTGTCTGGTTCTTTCTCAATAGTTCCGGCGTAGTGGAAGTTGCGGATACCGGCATCCCGTATCCCGCTTTTGTGATGATCGGGACGCTTCTTTGGCAAACCTTTCTCGATAGCCTGAATCGGCCTATCCAGGCGTTGAGCGGAGCCAGAGGTATAATGACAAAGCTCAACATTCCTCGCGAAGCGCCCATTCTGGCAGGAGTGGCCATGACTTCGGTGACTGCGGGCATTCGCCTGCTTTTGCTCATACCTGTTTTCATTTTCCTTGATCTGAGTCTCTCCTGGCAATTCCTCTTGTTTCCCCTTGCCTACGTTCTTATCGTTATCGCCGGAGCTTCGCTGGGCGTGCTCCTGACTCCTATCGGCATGCTTTACACTGATATCGGTAGAGGTATTCAGATGCTTGGACAATTTTTGATGTACACCGCACCGGTGGTGTATCCGATGGCTGGAACTGGCCTTCTCGGCACTGTTAATCGCTGGAATCCGGTGACACCTCTCCTCCAATTCGGGCGCTCAACCCTTTCTGGTGGACCCCTTCAGGCCTTACCGGAGACTTTCTTGGTCAGCGCCCTCTGTTTAATTGTACTCTTCTTCGCCTGGACAATACTGCAAATTGTTCTGCCCAGAATTATTGAGCGTATGGGGATGTAATGAGCCTTCCCCCAACACATTGCCGCGTCCGCTAAGAATAGAAGAAAAGAAGATATGCACCAAAGCGCATCAAACGAATTGTCCAGCGGATTAAAAACTAATCGGGCAGGGAATCTCCCGGTTAATAAAACGACCATCGCCAAAGCAGAGAGCGAGAAAACGGATAACGAGATTCTTGTGCAGGTTGACAATGTATCGAAGATATTCTGTCGCGATTTAAAGCGCTCTCTTTTCTACGGGCTTCGGGATGGGTTGGCTGACCTTCTTCTGCCCCTCCAACGAAAGCGAAACACTGAGGGAGAGCTCATTCTAAGAAAAGATGAGTTTTGGGCGAACAGATCGATCCGCTTCGAACTGCGGCGAGGGGAGTGCCTTGGCCTGATCGGCCATAATGGTGCGGGTAAAACAACCCTGCTTAAAATGCTCAACGGGCTGATCAAACCAGACACTGGATCAATCGAAATGCATGGCAGAGTCGGGGCGTTAATTGCGCTCAATGCGGGATTTAATCCGATTCTGACCGGTCGTGAAAACACCTATATTGTTGGCTCTGTTTACGGGATGTCGAAGGCTGAGATCGACCGTAAGTATGATGCGATTGTCGAGTTTGCGGAACTCGAAGATTTTATGGACACGCCTGTCCAAAACTACTCCTCGGGCATGCGCGTGAGACTGGGCTTTGCCGTGGCCACTGCCATTAAACCGGACATTCTCATTGTTGATGAGGTGCTTGCCGTTGGGGACTTCCGATTTCGAAACAAATGCTTTCGCACGCTTGCCGAAATGGCTTCGTCTTGTGCCGTGATTATCGTCTCACACCAGTTGGAGGCGATATCAAGAACCTGTGGTCGCGTCATTCTTTTAGATCAAGGCAGGATGCTTTGCAGCGGCACCCCTATGGAAGTTTTCCCCGAGTATTTCAGAACCCAAGACAAAACCGGTGGCAGCGGGACGCTCTTTCTCAATCCGCCCGTAAGCGATCTTAATGTTTCCACGACCACCAGTGAACTTCGTGCAGGTTCAACTTTTGTGATGAAGGTGAGCCTCGTTCTCGATGGAGAATTTTCTCCGCATGGAGTGCAGATCGCTTTTACAGATGTTGGCGGTGATCCCCGGGCGCAGTCCTTTGTCGCTTTCCCGAAAGTGACCTGGCAGGCGGGAGAGATTAGTTTTCAAGTGCAGGTTGATAGTCTCGATTTGAAGCCTGGTGAGTATTTGGTTAATTTCAATCTTTTCGATTCGGCCAGTTCAGTGCTGGCTTACCAACTATCAGCACTCCGCGTTCGCGTCGAACAGTCCCTGCCGATTCTGCTTGCAGCCGACTATCAGCCTAAATCCAGGATCCTGCTGGAAAGGCCTAAATGAAGCGTGGGGCATTCAGCCCTTTTTCGGGCCTCAAGGTGAATTGTCTCGTGAAAAAAATTATTAAGCGTTTGTGGAGAGGCTTTTTCCGAAGGCCTCACATTTTCCTCTATTCAGTCGGGGGAAGAACAAGATCAACTCTCTTGCAAAGAGTTCTCAACTCAACCGGTGAGGTATGCGTATTCGGTGAGCCGCACTTCATGATCGATGATCTCATGGCGCTTAAACGCAGCACCGAAAGTTTCTCGGCGAAAAGCAGAGAAGAAGTGCGATTCGATGAATTCAAAAAGTCCTGCCGGGAAAACTCATTTGACCAATGGATACCCAACGCTTTTCGAAACCCTTTTTTTGTAAGTGTCTTCATTGACCTGTTTCTTTTCATCCTGCTTCGACCATTGGGTAAGCGGAAGCGGAGTGGATTCAAAGAAATCCGGATAAAATCAATGCTTACCCTGGAAATGCTGGAAAAAACTTTTCCGGAGTCTTACTTTATTTTTCTCTTCCGGAATCCAGAGGATCAGCTGGTTTCAATTCTCTCCTATCATAAGCGTTCGATCAATGAGGAGTGCAATGTGATCAAACCATCTCCGGAAACATTTTCGGCTGAATATCTAAAGTATACGGAGATTTTTCTTCGTTATTCGGAGGGGAAAGCTAATTGTTTCCATGTCTTCGATGGTGATATCCTCGATACATCATTTCTCAACAACCTGCTCAAAGCACTCGCTATCGAATCGGGCTTCGACGAAGCGCTGCTTCGGAATCGGGTCCGCGGACTTTCGGATCCCCCTAAGGAGCCGCTCTCGGAAGCTGATCATCGGATTTTGAAAGAGCATGGACTGGATGCGTGTTTTTCCCGGCTGATGAACCGGGCGAAAAAAGATTGCTTGAGATTGGGAAACCATAGTGACGCGAACTCTGAGGTGCATGTTAAGCGATAGCAGACGTATTCGAGTTCTCCTTGTCCCTGATATCAGCGATTGGATTCTGGGAACCTGGGCGCGCATGTTTGAAGCGCATCTGCACGAATTTTCGTTCACGGTTCTGCCACTTACGGAGCTCAAGTTCAATCCGGATTTCGCCAAGTGGTTGATCCGTGAAAACGACGTGGTCCACTGTCTTACTCAGTCGGGCTTTGATCGGCTGAACCGTATGCTGCCAAATCCACCTCACCCGCGCCCGATTCTCATCTCGACGATTCATCACATTGTTGAGGAAGCTCAAGTAGTCAGGGCTCTTCAGGCCGACCGTATTCTTACTGTTTGTGAGAGGTATCGAAAACAGCTGCGAAAGATGGGCGTTCTTTCGAATCGCCTTTTTCTCATGCATAACGGAGTCGATACGCAGACGTTCCAAGTCGACGACTCAGTCCATGAAACGAGCTTTGGTTTCCCCGAGGGCACTCCAGTGATCGGCTTTGCCGGAAAGGCCTCCAGTGATCACGATGGGCGCAAGGGGATTGATCGAATGCTCAATCTCCTTCATGCGATTGATGCAAACACCGAAAAAAAAATCGGCTTTTTGACAGTCGGACCGGGTTGGAAAGAGCGAATCGGAAACGATAAATTTGAAAACATACAAGCCGAACACCTGGGATTTGTTTCAAATGACGTTCTTCCGGAGTTCTTCAATGCCATTGATATTTACATCTGCACGGCCCGGGTTGAGGGGGGGCCAGTTCCAGTTCTCGAGGCAATGGCTTGCGGGACGACGGTAGCGACTTCTGATGTAGGGATGATCCCGGAGCTTATCGAAGACGGACACAATGGGATCGTTCTCAATTTTGATACCGAATTATCTGATGAAGCGTGCCGCATCCTGGAACTGCTGAATAATCCGAAACAACTTTCGAAACTTGGCGATCTCGCCCGACGCACGGTCGTGGATCGTTTCCAATGGAGCCAAGTAGCTGTAAACCTCCGATCCCTCTACGCAGTCGGTGAGCCTCAGCCTCCCCCTTTCGGAGCAGTCAAACCACGGCGGGTGACGGAGAGTCTGTTGGTCCGGGATCGCTCCCGCAGCCTTTTGGGCAAACGAAGCAAGCGTCCTGCTGTGATCACTCCGGCCAGTGATCTGCCGTGGAATGATCGGGTGGTCACCTTTATTCAAAACTCAATGCGGACCGGAGAAAGCGGGCTCATGAGGTCGACACCATTATCGGGTGCAACCGCTTACGGGACAGCTTACTGCCTCCAGACTCTGCTTTACCTGAACGATCCGAATTGGAAGCAATCAATCAACCGTGATTTCGTGCGTGTTTGGCAGGATCCGGACACCGGTCTTCTTTGGGGCCCGGAACTCGATGTTTGTGCGCCCGAGTATGCCATGCACGACCGCGAGCATCTAGTGCTTCACTCGACTTGCACGCTGCTGCCCTTTTGCCAGGAGCTTGGAGTCGAATTGAAACCATTGACGGCGGCTCACCGATTTCTCGATTCTGAATATTTGGCCGACTGGTGTGTGCGCCGGGACTGGGAAAACGCCTGGTTCGAGGGCAACAATATACTCTTTGTTGGACAGCTGCTCGTTTATTTGCGTGATGTGGAGGCGCAACCAAAAGCGCTTTCTGCTTTGGAGCAGTGGTTTGCGTGGTTAGACCGTGAAATGGATTCGGCTTCTTCGCTTTGGGGCACAAACGGCCGATGCAGTGATGCGGCCGCTGTTTATGGAGGTTACCACCAGATGCTTGTTTATTGGCACGAGCACCGCTCTCCGAAGAACATTCGGGGACTCGTCGATACAGTGCTCGCGCTTCAACACCCGGACGGTGGCTTTAATCCGCAGGGAAATGCGGGGGCCTGCGAAGACGTCGATTGTGTCGACCTCCTTGTTCATTGCTACAAGCGCGAGGATTACAGGCGCGCAGAAATCCGCTGTGCGCTGCAGCGTTGTGTCGATCATATCCTGAAAACCCAGAACCCCGACGGAGGCTTTCCCTACAAGCGAAATGCCGCGCAGAGCCACATGGGAATTCCTGGGACCGAAGCTCCGGCAAACGTCTCCTGTGCCTTTCCCACCTGGTTCCGGGTGCACACGCTGGCTCTGTGTGCCGAAGTGATCCCCAATCACCCGAAATTGTGCGAAATTAATTTCCGTTTCAATCGATTTCTTGGCATGGGGTGGCATCGCGGCCCGCCAGACTGGAAACTCAATCTTCCAGCAGAGCAGCTTCACGCTGAAAAAGCGATTGCCGCTCGCGTGTGCCGGGCAAATAAGATCGCAGCGTTTGAGCGTGGTATCGCGATCGTTCCCCGCGCTGCTCGTCATTTCCGCAAACAGATCGCCCGGCTGAAGCACTGATAGAGTTTCCCATGCCCTCTGAAAAAAAAAGCGCACCGAAAATCTCGGTAGTAATGGCCGTATACAATGCCATTCCTTTTCTTGAGGAAGCGGTCGAAAGCATTTGTAACCAAACATTTCGTGACTTTGAGTTTTTGATAATAGACGATGGATCGACCGATGGGAGTCGAAGTTGGCTGGAGGCGCGGGCAGAAAAAGATGACCGGTTGCAAGTTTTCAGGAGAGAATCCGCTGGCTTAACCAAGTCATTAAACTTTGGACTTAAAAAAGCTCAGGGAGAATTGATCGCCCGGATGGACGCAGACGACATTTCGTTGCCCGATCGTTTTGAAAAGCAAGTCAGGGAATTTGACGAAGACCCAAACCTTGTCCTTCTGGGCTGCGAGGTCGAAATTGTCTCGGAGGATAAAACCGCTCTTGGTAGCCGTAATCATCCGCTTGCGCACGCGGAAATTCGACGGCAACTTTTGTCCGGTGCTGGAGGCGCGTTGACTCATCCGGCGGTGATGTTTCGCACCCAAGCTGCCCGGAACGCTGGAGGATTTGATGAATCGTTTACCACGACACAGGATCTCGATCTTTTTCTAAGGTTGACGGATAACGGTGACGCCCGAAATCTGCCGGAAACGCTGCTTCTCTGGCGCCAGCATAAAAAGAGCGTGAACCGAACAAAATGGAAAACCTGGTCGGCTATGAAACGAAAGGCCGTCCATAATACAATTCAGAGGATCGGCGTCGATCAGTATCTGCAACAGCTATTCCCGGATACGGTGAGCCATTCGTTTCCAAACAGTCCACTGGCATTGGCAAAAAGAGCTTGGTCGCACGGGCGGGTTAAAGAGGCGTATCGGCTGTTATGCAAAGCCAGCCAGGTTAAGGGCGAACGACGGGAAAGTTTGGAGAATTTTATTGAGTGGACGCTTTTGTCGGCATGGCGAAAAGTAAGAAACGCTTTGCGCAAAATCTTCCCCTTATGAGGCAAATATGAATCGAAAGTCAGGTGTGAGCACGCTTTTTACCCGTTTCGGTCGGCGGTTCGATTTCTCTGTGCAGGAATGGCGAAACAGAAAGTGCCAGCGCTTGCTGAGGCGAAGCGCCTGCACCCTTGAGGGAGCTATCGTCCAGTTAGGATCCGTGTTTCCCCATATCGAGAACAAGGGAAAAATCGATCTTGGCCGGGCCGTATGCTTTCGCGGTTTAGTACTTCCGGTTCAGTTGTTCAGCAGAAATGGAGGGAGGTTGGCGATTGAGAAGGTCACTTTTGTCAATCAGGGATCGACAATTTGTGCGGCGGCACTTGTCGAAATCGGTCCATACTGTCGCATTGGTGAATATGTCCATATCTCCGACTCTGCTTTTCATCCGGTCTCGCCGATCACATCTACGAAAATCGCTCCGATTCGGATCGGTCGTAATGTTTGGATTGGAACCCGGGCTATTATTTTGCCCGGTGTTTCGATCGGAGCTCACTCGGTGATCGGAGCCGGGGCCGTGGTGACGAGTGATGTGGAAGCGCGCACTGTCGTGGGCGGGGTTCCCGCTCGACCAATATCGACTTTTGAATGCCCGGATGATTGGCACCGTCCTTAAAGTAGACTTTTCTGATACGCACTGCATCGAATGCCTGACGATCACTCGCTTTTAGTCGCCTTGTGCACGCACAACCCAAATCGCGGTTTTCTGGCGGAGACAATCGATGCGCTGGCACGGCAGACCATGGCAAAAGAAGCGTGGGAATTTCTCCTGGTTGACAATGCTTCGACTACGACGACTGCCCGGGATGCGGATATTTCCTGGCATCCCCGGGCACGTTGTATCAGCGAGCCAAAGCCCGGACTAACCGCAGCGCGCAGTCGGGTTATTCGAGAAGCTGTGACCACGGGCGCGAAAACAATCCTCTTCGTGGATGATGACAATATCCTGGCACCGGATTTTTTGGAAAGGGGGCTTGCGTTGGGGCGCGAGAACCCGCGTCTCGGTTGTTGGGGCGGACAGCTCATACCGCGTTTTGAAGAAGAACCGCCGGAGTGGTTCAAAGCATTTAAAAAATACCTGGCTCTCTTTGATCTGGAGGAAGATATTGTTTCCGAAGCATTCAAAGGGAATCATGATATTCTTCCGGCTGGCGCTGGGATGTTTCTAAAAACCGAGTTGGCTACCCGCTACATTGAATCGATGGCGTTGCATCCACTACGCCGACTGCTCGGTGTGAACGGGAAGGATCCCATGCGTGGTGAAGACACCGACATTGGGCTCTTCGCTCTGGCCGAAGGTTGGCAGGTCGCCCGCTTTCGGGACTTGATTCTTACGCACATAACGCCGTCGGTGCGCATCACGATGGACTACGTTGCTCGCGTTTTGGAAGGTGCCGCGTGTTCCGACGTGCTCTTGCGCTCCATTCACGGCGAGCCACTACCGAAACGCGATGGCTGGATAACCCGCTTGCGCAGGTATTGGCAGGCACGGCGTTTACCTGATCCCCACGGGCGGTTTTACGCTGCGGAGTGTCGCGGTCGCCACAGAGGTTTTTCGATCCTCACACGTGAGGGCGTGCACTCATTTAGGCTCAAGATTTGAAAGTGTCCGTCATCATACCGGCTTACCGGGCCGAGCGTTTTTTGGCAGCAGCACTGGAGTCCGTGGCCGGTCAGACGCATTACGATTGGGAAGTCCGTATTCATGAGGATGGTGTTTACGATAACTCAGCGAAGGTCATTGATGCTTTTTCGGCAAAGCATCCGGGAAAAGTGTTTCATTCCTCCAGTGTTCGGAATTCTGGTGTTTCGCGAACACGCAACCAGCTCATGGATGCAGCCCAAGGGGATGTGATCGCTTTTCTGGATGCTGATGATCTTTGGCTCCCCGAACACCTGGAGCGGGCCTTGGCGGCAATAGAACGAAATAATGCGGACTGGTATGTTTCGGCCATGCGGGAGGTAGATGCACAGGGGCAGGCAACCGGGCCCGAGCGGTTCCCCCCCGATGTCGCGCCGAATGAGATGGCGGCAAGTCTGTTGAGTCATAATTTTATTCCGACGAGCTTGGCTGTTTTCGGGCCGCGCGTTGTCCATTCAAATTTCCGTTTTGATCCGAATCTGAAGGTTGGCGAAGACCTCGACCTTTGGATCCGCTTGCTCGGTGCCGACTTGTATCCCGCTAAAGCTGATCGGGTGACTATTCTCTATCGTCGCCATGAAAGCAATACGACGAACGACCCCGTCCGTTTCGCAGAGGAGTTTGCCAAGGTGTTTGAAAAGCATTTAGGCAATCCAAACCTACCGTCTGGTGCCTGCCTGAGAGGTATTGATATTATGCTGAATCCCGTCATCCGGATGACGCGCTGGCGGGCGCCACACCGTGCCTTATGCGCGAATTTTCGTCGTTGGCGTGCTCGCTGGAGACCGGCAAAAGTCTCTTCAAGCTTTCTCAAAAAAAATCGATGACCGATTCTGTTTCCATTTTATTGGTTGGCTGCGGGGCGGTCTCGCAGCTTTTTTACGCTCCAACGCTACGCGAGTTGAAACGGCACGGGATCGTCTATATCGAGGGGGTGGTGGATCCCCTTGAAAAAGCTCGCACTAATCTGGGCCGGGAACTCGGTGCTCCGGCTTTTTCAAGCCTCGAAAAGGGATTAAAGTGTCGGCCGAAACTTGTCATTGTGGCCTCACCACCCAAATTTCATCGGGAGCAGACAGAGATGTGCTTGAGGTCTGAAACGCACGTGCTGTGCGAGAAGCCGTTAGCCAGTAATGCTGCGGACGCGCGGGCGATGGCCGAGGCCGCTAGAGAGAGTGGCAAGCTACTGGCAGTTGGCCACTACAAGCGCTTCATGCCAGCTCACTGGGTCTTGCGCGATTGTATCGAAAAAAAGACCTTCGGCGCACTGCAACACATTGAAATGGCTGAGGGGGGCAAGTTTGGCTGGCCTGCGGCCACTGACTCCTTCTTTCGCCCTGAACAAACGCCGGGTGGAGTGCTTTATGACATCGGCGTCCATGTCCTGGACCTGATCCTCTGGTGGCTGGGAGAACCGGAACGATTCGAATATCAGGACGACCGGCGCGACGGCTTGGAGGCAAACTGTGTTCTGACAGCCCGCTTTGCTAACCACGCATCCCTGCGCCTACGCCTGAGCCGGGACTGGCCGACTCCACAATGCTATTATTTCCGCTTCGAGCGGGCAGGCATCCATTGCCGCGTCAATGCCAGCAACTTTCTGGAGCTTAGCTTTGAGGGTCTGGAGCCGGGCTTTGCCGCCAGACTGACCCAACCAGCAGCCCCGAAACCAACCTCGGCAGCGCCTTCGCTGGAAACCAATGCACAGTCCTTCATCGCGCAGTTGGAGAACGTTTGCAAAGCAATACGAGGCGAAGCGCCATTAGAGGCAACCGCCGAGGACGGCGTGAACGTGATGAACTGGATCGAGCAATGCTATGCTCGTCGTATTCCGCTGTCAGA
The DNA here is from genome assembly GCA_009908325.1 of Verrucomicrobiota bacterium. GTDB lineage: Bacteria > Verrucomicrobiota > Verrucomicrobiia > Opitutales > Coraliomargaritaceae > Thalassobacterium. Next base: position 13,889 of record JAAAPI010000115.1, read on the forward strand.
GCCATGGAACGAACCACCTCCACAGGAATCCGCGAACCAAAGCGATAGAGCGGAGGTGTCGCCGTGAGAATCGGACTCATCGGTGCCTCCGGGTTTATCGGTCTGCGCGTAACGGAGCTCTTCACACAATGGGATGATTTTGAACTGGTGCCACTGGTTCGGGCTCCGGGCAGCCTCGCCGTTCTTGCCCGGCAGCGTTTACCCTGGCGCATTCATTCCTTTGTCCATATCGAAGATTTAACGCGTGGCCTGGAAGGGCTGGACGCTTGTGTCCATGCTGCAATTGGGGACGCGGCCCAAATCAAAACGATGGCAGCTACCGCTTACGAGGCCTGCGCACGTGCTGGAGTCAAACGTTTGGTCTGGCTTAGCAGCGCCTCCGTTCACGACCAGAATCCCGCCCCGGGCACGGACGAAGCCAGCCCGCTCCAGTTTAAGTCGCGGCTATCCTACAACCGCGCCAAGGCTCAGGCCGAGGCCCGATTGCTCAGGCTACAGGAGGATGGGCGGGTCGAGGTGGTGCGTCTGCGCCCTTCGGTGGTTTTTGGCCCAAGGAGCCGGTGGATCGCCGACTCCGCGCGTGAACTCGAGGCTGGAACGGCCTGCTGGGTGGGACACGGCGAGGGAATCTGCAACACAGTGTATGTTGACAACCTCGTTCACGCGGTTGCACGTGCGCTTCTGGCCGACGGGGCTGCCGGCAAGGCTTTTTTTATTGGCGACCGCGAGAAGGTCACCTGGCGCATGTTCCAAATAGCCATTGCCCGGCACCTTGGGTTCGGTGAGGAGGTCTTTGCCCCCATCCAGGCAGCGGAAGTGCCTCCGGAAAAAGACAATCTGCTGAATCGCATAACGCTTTCACCGGCCTACGGGCAGATCAGCCGCCGTATCCCGGACCGGCTGCGCTTGTCAATCAAGCAGGTTCGCGCGGCCCTTCAAAAACAGGCACCAGCTTCTTCCTGGGTGCGACCCGCCAGACCCGCGCGCCGCATCAGTTCTGAAATGATGCTGCTTCAGCGCTGCGAGTGGCAGCTTCCTTCCCAGCGTGCCGAAAAAGAAATCGGGTATGCTCCACCTTTTTCTTTCGAAGAGGGCATGCGCCGCTCCCTCGCCTGGCTGGATTTCACCCGGTGACCCGAGACCATTGCAAAAAGATCGTATTCCGCAAGCGATATCCTCACCGCTTATGTCCAAGCCCTTCTTTCTCTTTGTCCATGTCCCGAAAACCGGGGGAACAACTTTCCGCGACGCCATCGTGCGATGCCTTGGGCACCGATGCACATTCGACTACGGTATGTTTGACTTCGTGAAATATTCAAAAGCCGATGTCAGGGTGGCGATCAATCAGCACCCGGAATACGATGGTTTGTGTTCCCACCATTTGACGCTTGACTTGCCCTTTGATGAATCTCCCCGCCCTTTCGAAGCGATCAGTATTTTCCGGGATCCGGTCAAACGCGTTCTATCATGGTTTTTTGCAGTCAAGGCAGGCGGCAGTCTCGTACCGCGATTTAGGGAGATGACGATTAACGACTTTGTCAGGGAAGAGATGGTCGGAGGCGACCACGGTTTTCTGAGGGATGGCCAGTTGCGCCACCTTATGGGGGACACTGGGGATGATGCACTTGCCCGCTTCAAAAACGTAGTAGCTCGTCAAAATGTGCTGGTCATTCCACTTGAAGCACTAGAAACGGGCACCGCGTTACTCGAACATAAATTCCCAGACTCTTTTCCCGATCTGCGCTGGGTGCACAGCAATGCGTCAAAAAAAGACAGCACTTTGGATGAGGGAACCAGGCTGCTGCTGCACGAACACCTTGCCAAAGACTTTGAAGCCCATCAGATCGTCGTGGAAATCTTCAAGAGGAAGATTGACCAGACCGAAAACTTTCACGCAGATTCCGCCCTTAAAGATTTCCGTCGGCGCTGCGAGGCTCGAAGTGTTTTGGAGGCGTCACGAGTAACGAGTGTGCGTCGGTTTCTTGCCCGAGGCATCCGCGCCGTGGGGAATCGGGTTGATCTTTGAATCTGATTTGTTGCCCGCATAACGTTCTCTCCTGTTGTGCCTACCTTTAGTATACTAACCGCTGCATTCAACGCCGGGCCCTTTATTTCGGGGGCTCTCGCTAGTGCTGCCTGCCAGCAGGAACAGGATTGGGAGCTTGTGGTCGTGGAAGATGGGTCGCACGACGAAACCGAAACGCTGGTCGAAGCTTTTCGCAATCAGCAATCAGGCCGACGCGTTATTTACGAGAATCCGGGGAATAACCAAGGGGTTTCCGCTACCCGCAACCGCCTACTCAAGCTGGCGAGTGGCCGCTATCTTGCCTTTCTCGACGCCGATGACCTTTGGGAACCGGATCACCTTTTAGATCTTCGAAAGCAGCTCGACGCAGGCCACACCCTGGCCGTGAGTGGCCTCCGGCTTTGGTATCCAGATACGCCGGAGCCGGATGAGATCCATCTGATTTCAGAAAATCTTCTAGAAAACCCGCGCCTGAGCTTGTTCCAACAATCCATCATTCAGACTTCCTCCTCCATCGCCTTCTCTGCAGAGACCGCAAAGCGCACTGGGTGGTTCGATACGTCTCTACGTATTGGAGAAGACCGGGACTACTGGTTTCGCGCCTTGGAAGCCGACGGAACCATCGGTTCGACCGGTAAGCCGTCCTGCCACTACCGAAAGCATTCCCAGAGCAGCATGAGTAATATTCTGAAAATCGCAGAAGACAGTGTCTTTTTCTACCGCAAGCACTTTCAGGCACCTGGAGTTCCCCAGCGACTTGCCCGCCGAAAGTTATCGGATAGCCTTTTCTCGTGGGGACGTTTGATTCGCAGGCAAGATGCTAAACTTGCCCGTAAGGTTTTTTTCGAAAGTTGGACTCTCCGCCCTCTGGATGTCAGACTTCTGGCTTTCGGAGCACTTGCCGCAATTTCCCGAACAAAACGTGCAACCCATTGAGTTGCTCCATGCCGTCACTTTATGCCCCTGGCTTTTTGTATCCTCGCGCATAAAAACCCGGAGCAGCTTCGGGGATTGGCCCAGGCGCTGGCTGTTGAGCGATCCACGATCGTCATCCACTACGACAAGCGTGCGCCCTCCGTTGAAAGAGATGCAGTCGAAAAGCTCGTCGAAGAGAATTCGCGGGTGACTCTTATCAAGTCGCGAAAAGTCAACTGGGGGCGTTGGAGCCAAATGCAGGCGCAGCTCGATATGATGGAAAAGGCGCTTGAGGTGGATTCGTCGTGGACCCACTTGCTGACGATTTCAGGCCAGGATTTTCCACTCCAGACAGTCGAGCAGATGGAGCGCATTCTGAACGAAGAACCCAAGCAATCGATGATTGAGTGGTTCGATCCCTTCGAAGCAGGCCGCTGGAAAGATGCGAGAGAGCGCATCACCCGGTGGCATTTTGATAGTGACGCACTTCACCGCTTCCTGCGTCTGCCGGGCATCGGGCGTCGTGTCGCTAGCTTTCTTGGTTGGCAAAACCGGATACCGTTTTTGCCTGGTGTCCGACGTCAACCGCCGACTTCGTTCCGGTGGTATGGGGGTTCCAATCATCATAATTTGTCGCGTAAGGCGGTTGAATACGTCGTCCGCGATCCCCGGGCGCGGCTGATCGGGCGACGCCTACGACGCGCCGGTTTTCCCGAAGAGAGCTACATTCAATCTGCGCTTCTCAATAGTCCGCTCGCTAACACGCTCGTGAATACCGACCGCCGTGCCATCTTCTGGGAGCAGCCCGATAGCCCGAGTCCCAAAATATTGACCATGGGCGACCTAACCGATTTGCAAGCTGCGCGGCAGCAGGGAAAATTCTTCGCACGCAAGTTTGACACCGATGTCGACGCCGCCGTTGTAGCACAACTTGCGACCATTGTAGCTTAAAGCGCGTAGGGGCTTCACTTGTGAAGACCGTGTTTTAGAAGTTTTAAGCCCGATTGACTGGTGATCAGCGGCGGTCGTCACAAGTGACGCCCCTACATTATGGCCTCCAAAATTGTTCTCTGCACGGCCACTAACCACACCTATGCAATGGGTGCGGCGGTCGCGCTGTGCTCAGCGTTGCGGCACCTTCCTTCCTACGGCGGCGAGGTGACGGCCTATGTACTCGATGGCGGACTCCGGGAAAGCGATTGGCAAAAGTTGACCAAAAGTGTGCAACGAGCACACTCGGCTGCGCGGTTGATACGTCTTCGACCCGAGATGGCCCGTTTCAGCGGTCTTCCTCAGGATTGGGGGTCAAGCGTAATGACCTACGCACGACTGGCACTCCCGGAACTGGTCGATGAGAGCCGCATTCTTTACCTCGATGCCGACATGATCGTGCAGGCCGATCTTTCGCCGTTTATGACTCGCGATCTCGAAGGCAAGACCGTTGCGGCGGCTCGCGACGTTATCACGCGCACCATTGGTGGTGACTATCTCCCGAATGAAGCGCTGGGATTGAATCCCGAAGCCGATTACTTTCAGGCGGGTTTCCTGGTCATTGACCTTGAGCGCTGGAAAGCGGAACGAGTCAGCGAGCGGGTGCTTGCCTACCTCAGCGACTATTCGGAGCATTCTCGCTACTGGGATCAAAGTGCGCTCAACGCCATGCTCTATGAACGCTGGTTGCGCCTTGAGGATGAATGGAATACGCCGGCTTTTTGGGCCGACCAAAAGAAGGATGGCTCAAATTTGGAGGATCCGATTCTACACTTTGTTGGCCCGGACAAAGCATGGCTGCTCGGACATCATCGGAAACCCGCTGCGCTGCGTTTTTTTGACGAGCTCGACCGTACTGCCTGGCGTGGATGGCGGCCGACTCGATGGAGGAATTTTTTAAAGTGGGGTAAATATCGTTTTGTCACCCTGTTTTCTGCACGCTAGGTGCCTCGCCGTGTTTTGGAAACCTTCGCGTCCAATGAATCCAAAGTGGAGGCTGGGAGGCAATTGCCTTTGCAGAGTAATCGTTCATTCCAGATGAAAGCTCTTGTCATTATTTAGATGTTCGGCCCATGGCCCGCTTGGATGAATGCATTCTTAACCTCCTGCGCCCCGATTTCGAGGGTCGATTGGTTGATTGTACACGATGCACCGGTCCCGCAGGAAGGCCCCGAAAATGTTCGTTTTGTTTCATTGTCCTGGGAGGCGTATCGCCAGCGTTTCAGTGAACGATGCGCCATCGACTTGCCGACGCGTCCAAACTACAAAATGTGCGATGCCAAAGTGTTTCTGGGAACGGTTTTTGAAGAGGAAATCGAAGGTTATGATTATTTTGGTTGGGGCGATCTCGATCTCGTTTACGGTGAGCTGGATGCATTTCTGGAACCGCTTCTTGGTAAACACTCTGTGATTTCGTTTCATGCCAAACAGCTTTCCAATCACTTTGTTCTTTTTCGCAATACGCCAGAAATGCGCGGGCTCTATCGCAAAGTGTCGGATTATTCAGATAAGATGGCTATGTCGGAATATGCCGAGCTGGACGACACCCACCTCAGTGCCATCGCGAAGGAGATGCCCGACGCATGGTTTGCGGAAGCCTACACCACCCCTTTTGTCAACTGGATCCCATGGGCCGATGGGACTTACAACTTCCCGGACAAGTGGGAGTGGCACAACGGTCGGCTCATTAACGATCTCGACCGCGGTTACAGCTTTCCCTATTTCCATTTTATGGTTTGGAAGGGCGGCGAGTCTTTCTACTACTTCGCTACTGAAAATTGGGAAAAACTGTCGCCTGAAGCGCTCAATATTGCCTATGGAGCGAACGCATTTGTCATTGATCCTTACGGTATCCGCCAGATCCGCGAGAAGGGCGTTGCGCCTGGCTTGCTCATGGGTCTTTCGAAGCCCCCGAAATACTCATTGCGACGTCGTATCTATCTCAAGGTTCGCAGATGGCGATCCGGTTGAGGGCCGTAACATAATTGTTCGAAGAACTGTCCTGCATGCGCTCCGCATTTGTCAGCCCGCATCAATAAACATTTCACATGACTGAGAATGAGCCAGTTGTTATCGCTTCTGCTGCCAATGATCGTTATTCTATGGGCTTAGCTGTCGCGCTCGTTTCCGCACTACAGAACTGTCGCACTTGGGTGTCTCAACCCGTTTTGATTGTTGTTCTGGACGGAGGAATCCGGGCGCGAAACTGGCGGCGTCTGAAGAAAAGCCTCGATTCCGTCGGCGTCCCGCATCGGATTTTGCGTTTTAAGCCGGATTTATCCCTTTTTGTGGATTTTCCCATGGACTATGGAGCGAGCCATCTGACCTACGCTCGATTGTTTTTGCCAAAGCTTCTACCGGACACGTGTCGCATCCTCTACATTGATTCAGATCTTCTCATCAGGGAATCGTTGGAAAAGATTTGGGGCATGCATCTTGGTGAGACACCCTTGGCCGCTGCAGTCTGTGCTCATGTCAAACAGATCGGCAATGAAGAGCTTCCATTTCAGGAACTTGGACTTCGCCCGGAAGCGCCCTACCTTCAAGCTGGCTTTCTGCTCATTGATCTTGATGTCTGGCGTCGAATGGACCTGAGCGAGCGGTGTCTCGACTACCTCCGCAGCCATCCGGATCGGGCACCGCATTGGGATCAGAGTGCACTCAATGCAGTTATCCATGGAAATTGGACGGTGTTTCCAGACAAATGGAATGTGCCAGCCGCCCATCTCCGACTTGAATCAGAAAAGTGGCACCCCATTAGCCCGGCGGTCCTACATTACTCGGGTCCTGATAAGCCATGGAACTATGGCAACCACACTTGGGGAGTGGCTCGACCTTTTTTCTCGACTCTGGATAAGACGGCGTGGCGGGGATGGCGACCATCGCGGGTGCGCGCCCTAATGAAATACTGTAAGTGGAAATTGCATGAAACCTTGAAACCGAAGTAGCTCTGTATTGCATGATCTCCATTTGTATACCCGCCTACAACGCCGCACAGTTTTTGTCCAAGACGCTTGGCACAATTCAGGCGCAAACCTTTTCCGAATGGGAGCTGATTGTGGTCGAGGATGGTTCCGACGACGGGACCAGACTTCTCGTAGAAAAGTTCGCCCAAATGGTTTCGCAGTCAGTCCGGTATTTTAGACATGCGGAAAACCAGGGGCTGACCGCTACGCGCAACACAGGAATAGCCGCCGCCGAACGCGAGTGGATCGCGATCCTCGATGCCGATGATTTATGGGAGCCGGAGCACCTTGCGCGATGCGTGGAAACGCTGAGTGAGCGTGATTGTTCTCTTATTCACGGGGGCTCTGTTCTGTTCGACAGTGATTCGGGTTGCGTTCTCGAGGAACGGGCACCCTCCGCCGCAGCGCTGGGTGATTCGCCCGTCTCGGTTTTTACTCAGGATTATATCATCCAACCATCCTCCGTAGTATTGCGGAAGTCGCTTTGGGAGCAAGTCGGTGGATTCAATACCGGATTTCAGCATGTTGAAGATCTCGAAATGTGGCTGCGCTGTTTGCGGGCGGGTGCGCGAATCGGCTACAGCGGGCACCTGACGTGCCGCTACCGTAAACATGCGGCGGCCATGTCCGGGGAATCCTATGCGATGGCAGCCGCCTTTGCCCGCGTGTATGCGCAACATCTGGATTGGGAGGCGATCCCATGGCGGCTCCGAAAAGAGCGAGCCTACCACAGTGCAATGGCGGCCGGGCGTCTGGCCTGGCGAAAGAATCCAAAGCGGGCGAGGGGGCATTTCCATGAAGCCTGGAAGATTTCCCGAAAGCCCGTCGCACTGGCGGCGGCTCTATCCTGTGCGGGTGTATCGCTCTGCCGACACTAGTGGAGTTTCCAATAAGTTTTTTGATTTTAGAAATCCGTTTGTAGCCGGACGCCTTCGCGTTCGGACGGCTGTGTAAAGGTTGCCGATCTGTTCCGAAGCGGAAGCGCTTCGGCTACGCGAAAAAATTAAATGGATGGACCACGAGAACGTGCGAATCCGTTTTCTTACCAAACCAATTATGCACGCAGTCATCACGTTAGTGGAAGGACATTTCCTGAATGGCGCGGCCGCGCTTTATAACAGTCTGGTCGGCAACCAGTTTAATGGAGTCTTCATTATTGGCAACCGCGGGCGCGACACGCTACCGAAAACAACGCTGGATTTGATGGAATCGCTCCCGGCAAACCTGCCTCCGATACAGTTTATTCAAGTCGAAACCAATTGGCATTTCACCAATTTTAAGCCTGCCTTTATCCGACAGGTTTTTGATAGCCATCCAGAGTTCGATGCCATTACCTACCTCGATCCAGACATCGTAGTTTGTGGGCCGTGGCCCTGGCTGGGAGGTTGGTGCCAACATGGACCGGCGGTTGCCGGAGACGTCAACTGGAGGATCGGGCCGAACCATCCCACCCGGCATGAGTGGACGGCATTGCTGCGGGCGGTAAATTTGGATGCGCGTCAGTGTCCAGAGACTTACCTCAACGGCGGCATGGTCTCGGTGCGTCGGGAAGACCTTGCCTTTATTGAATTATGGCAGCGAATTATTGAGGAAGTTGGAGCAAACGATAATCCGCTTGACGGTGTCGGTGACATCTCCGCGTGGCGGCAGGGCGGGCGATGGAACCCCATGCACACGCCGGATCAGGATGCCTTAAACCTTGCTGCCATGGCATGGGAGGGATCTTTGTCCGTGCTCGGTCCCGATGCAATGGGTTTTGCACCGGGGGGGCCGCCCTTGCTCGCCCATGCGGTGGGTCCGAATAAGCCGTGGGAGCGCCGACATTTGAGCGAAGCACTTCGCGGCAAGCCGCCACGGTTTGTCGATAAAGCATACACGGACCATGCAGTCTCCCCGATTCCGGTACATGGCAAGGCGAGTCATCGGCGGCGCCTCCGGGCGCTCAAAGCGGCGGCGTTGATCGGTCGCTTTTATCGTCGATCAGGATTGTGATGCGGACCATCTGCTACGCCTGGCGAAAAAGTGTGATTGTGGAGGAGTCCCTGGCCAATTGTGAGACTCCGCCCGCCAAATTAAGATGTTAGGCAAACAGAATAACACACAATATGCATAAAAATGGCCTGTCCTCACCTATGAAGTTTCCCGTCGCCTTTTTCACAGACCGCAACATGCTTCCTGGCCTCCATGTTGCTGTGCTCTCCCTCCTTGAGTCGGTCTCTGATGAGACGGCAAGAGGGTTGACCATTAAAATTTTTCTCGATCAGGTTTCTGATCGAGAAGTGGATGCTTTACATCAAACAGTTCGCAGCAGTCATCGTGGTGAGGTTGAAGTGACCTATACCGCCTACTCGCCAACTGCGCCAAAAGGCGGAAGTTTATTGCACGGGAATCATACGATCTATGGGCGTTTATGTCTGCCCAAGCTGCTGCCGAGCCATAACCATTGCCTTTATCTGGATTCGGATCTAATTGTTCTCTGTGATATCGGTGAAATTTTTCAATATTTCGACAATAAGAATATCCTTCTTGCGGATGGTGCCGGGGTTCGTCGCTTTGCCTTGGAGAGTAGACTCCTCTCCCGAGCGGGGTTGGATATGGAGGGACCTTATTTCAATTCGGGAGTGCTCGGTATTAATCTAGCGCTCTGGCGCAAACGGAACGCGGATGATCTGTGCGCAAAAGTTCTAGCCAAGTTTGGTGGCGACATGACGAATGGAGACCAGGCTTTACTGAATCTCGCCCTGCACGACTCATTTAAAAGCCTGGGAGAAACATACAACACGCAAATCTTTCCCTGGTCCCCGCCGGTGAAGGAGCCAGACCGAAGGATTTATCACTTTGTAGGTTCTCCAAAACCTTGGGATTTTCTGGGAAGTTGGGCTTCATCGCATTACACGATGTGGCATGATATTTATCGGCGGACTGCTATCGGACACCGATCACCCTTGTGCTATTCCTCGCTCCTAAGAAATTTGCGAATTACCAGACAGTTTATTCGTAGCGGTGTACGCAGACATAAATTGCTGCGTGCGGGAGGGAAGGCTAAGTAGACCCGGAAAATCGCCACTTCTGCAAATCAATCCACGGAGTTGAAGACAGTTTGTGAAATGCACAATTTAAGATATAAGATTGTTGAATCCTCAAGTTTCTAATTTCCGAACATGTAGGTCCATGAAAGCAGCAATTATCATCGTATGGTTTGGGCCATTTCCTCCTTGGGTGAGCGCGTTTCTCGTTTCCTGTCGACAGGTTAAATGCGTGGATTGGCATATATTCCATGATCATCCTTTGGCATTTCCTCTGCCGGAGAATGTTATTCTCCACCCCTATACGCTTGAAGACTTTCAGTCATGCGCGACGGCGCGTATGGGGTTGAACGTTAAAAAGATCGAGCCTTACAAATTGTGCGACTTCAGGCCTGCATTCGGTTTTCTTTTTGAAGAGTATCTCACAAACTATGAATATTTTGGTTGGGGCGACCTAGATATCGTGCTCGGTCGTGTTGATAACTTTCTCGGTGGCATCATGGGGCAGTGGGATATAATATCGTTCTCCGACGACGTCCCCTCAAATCACTTCATTCTAATTAGAAACACAGAGTACTACCGTAAACTCTATTTGGAAATAAGCGATTACGTATCTTTGTTGGAAACCTCAGAACATTTCGCTGTCGATGATTTTGTTTTTCTTCCCATTCTACGAGCCCAGCCTAAAGCATGGTTCAAAGAACTGCATGTGACGCCATTCATTCGCGTCAAGCCGTGGGCAGACGGAACGCATAATTATCCGACGCGGTGGCTTTGGAACCAGGGGCAGTTGACGAATAATCTGGATGTAGGTTACGAATTTTTATATCTTCACTTTATGATATGGAAGGGTGGCTATCGGGATTATTACTGCCGCACCCGGAATTGGGAAGGCCTGGATGCCTCAAAGTTCACGGTGAATCCAGACAGCGAATCTTTTGCGATTAGTGCCGATGGCCTAACGCCCGAAAGACCGAGTGCGATGAAGAAACTTCGCCGTATGGGCTTGGACGCTACACCTGTGTATAATTACAGTCGGCGCCTTCGGATAAAAACGTTAAGCTGGTTAAGTTAGTTACCTTTTATCGTGGTCAAAGTTGTTCCTTCGGAGGCGATGCGGATTCTCTTTATTTGTCCCTCCCAAAGACCTCAAGCTTGCGGTGTTGGCGATTACACACGCGGCTTGGCGAGTGCCTGTGAAGAGCGTGGCATCCGGTGCGGAATCATTTCGCTAAACGAACCGGATGCAAAGCATGCGGATGGAACGGAAGACACGGATTTACGATGGTGCTGTGGGGTCGACGAGCACTGGAAAAGCAAGGCCTCGAAATTGGGACATGCTGTTGATCGGTTTGCACCGGATTGGGTGAGTCTGCAATTTGTGCCCTATGGCTACCATCCTCGTGGCCTTTGCCGAGATCTGGTTAAGATACTTAAAGGTTTACCCACGACGACACGACGGCATGTCTTTTTTCATGAGCTGTGTCTTGGATTACAACTGGAAGAAACTTTTAAGAACCGAGTCGTCGGGCTGCTGCAGTCACGTATCATTCAGCACATTCTCCGGGTATGGCGAGCCGATTGTGTGCACACCCATGCAGCGCCTTACGAAAGCTGGTTGCGTGAGTGTTCCGTCCAGGTTAAACCGTTGCCGCTTTTTGGTAACATTCCGGTTGTCAGGACAATCGCTCCGGTCGATCCGGTTTTTGACGAATGGGTAAACCAGCGCGACAGTGAAGGAAAATCCTCGTGGATCGCGGGCTACTTCGGCACATTTTACCCCGGTGCCGCTGATAAGAAATTCGTCGCTTTACTGCGTAAATTCGCACAAACTACAGGACGGCAAATGCTCTGTTTTCTAGTGGGCCGGCAGAATCCGGAAGCACGCCAGCGGTGGGAGGCCTTGGAGCGGAGCTCGGATAACATCCTGCGGTGGATTTTCCTAGGGGAAATGGATGCAGCTTCAGTTTCGAGCTATTTGCAACAGCTCGATTTTGGGATCGCCGCAACGCCGTGGGCCCTTGCCGAAAAAAGTGGCGGTATCGCCACCATGCGAGAGCACGGACTGCCTGTGCTGATACCCCGCAACGACTGGACGCCGCGGCTCGCAGTTGCTGAAATGTCTCACGACGGGTTGATCCCTGCATGGAAGGAAGAAACCGTCTACCAGCAGCTCCTCAATCCCGTTGTTCAAAAACCGCTGCGGGATACGCACGGGCAAATTGTCAGTCAGTTTCTTGAAGACCTCGGCGCACATCGAATTTGAATATATTGATTTCCAGCCATGCTTTCGCTCCCTCGGTGGGCGGAATTGAGACCGTATCTGCGATTCTGGCGCGGGAGTGGACGCGTGCCGGGCATACGGTGGAAATTGTAACGCAGACGCCAGGCGAACCGGAATGGGAAGGGGTGTCGGTCTGTCGGTGCTTAAGTGCGTATCAACTTCGCCGGAAGGTGCGGACGGCGGACTTGTATTTGCAAAATAACATCAGTCTGCGCTCCCTTTGGCCCGCTTTAGGTTGCGGCACCCGAACGGCTGTGCTCCACCAGACCTACCTGTGGCCGTGGGACGGTCGGCCAGGCGTGGCTGGATTCTTAAAGCAACGGATGACCCACCGGCTTCGCAATCTTTCGATCAGTCTTGCAGTTGCCAAGGCACTTCCCGCAGACACGCCAGTCACAGGAAATCCGTATGATGCCGCGACCTTTCGGCTGTTGCCCGAAGTAACCCGGAAACGGGCGTTCATTTTCGTGGGGCGTCTGGTCAGCGACAAAGGGGTTGGCGTTTTACTCGAAGCGTTTCGATTGTTTCAGCAGCGCAGATTCGGCGATCAAAAGGCAGCGGAACTAACAATCGTCGGAGCGGGACCCGAAGACGAGAGACTGCGGGCGGAATCAACCGATCTGGATGTTATCTTCGCGGGTGTGCTGCGGGGCAGAGCACTCGCTGAGGCCCTGAATGAACATAGTGTCTTAGTCATACCTTCGGTCTGGCCAGAGCCATTTGGGATTGTTGCCCTCGAAGGTGCTGCCTGTGGCTGTCGGGTCATTGGCTCCGATCAGGGTGGTCTGCCGGAAGCGATTGGTCCTTGCGGGGTGACATTCCCGAATGGCGATACTCATGCCTTGGCCGAATGTATGTATCAGGCTCTGAAAAATTCGAACCCACTCGATCCGACCCTGACTCGCGAGCATCTACGGCGCCATGCCCCGGATAAATTCGCCCGGCGTGTTCTGGAACTGGCAACCAACTGATTCGATTCAGTAACTTGTGTTTGTACTTTCCCATCCTACAGGCAATGCCAATCTTCGGGCGGTAGCGGAGGCGTTGCATCGGCACGGCCTGCTCGATCAATTCCACACTACTCTGGCCGACGGGGCCGGGTTGACGGGTAGACTGCTGGCTTCGTTGGCAGCAGAGACCTCTGCCCGACGGCGCTTTGCCTTGCCAGCGAAGAAGATCCATTTGCATCCCTGGCGGGAATTATTTCGCCAGATTGCGCCAAAGGTGGGGCTGGCTCAACTCGTGCGCCACGAATATGGGTGGGCGAGTATTGACCGGGTCTATCAGTCACTGGACCGTGCCGTTGCGCAGAGCTTGGAGAGTAGTGGCGTCTCCGGTGTTTACCAATACGAAGACGGTGCCTTGCAGACCTTCACCGCTGCCACACGTCTCGGGTTGACCTGCGCTTATGATCTACCGATTGCCTATTGGCGACTCGGGCGCGCTATCCAAGAGGAGGAAGCCGCACTGAGACCGGAATGGGCGATGACGCTGGAGGCGTTGTGCGACTCTTCGGAGAAACTGGAGCGCAAGGACCGGGAGTTGGCATTGGCGGATGCTGTTTTCTGTGCGAGCACGTTTACGGCGCGCTCTTTGGATGCGTTTCCCGGTGGTCTGGGTAAGCCGGTTCACCAAGTGGCCTACGGCTCACCGACCCGCCCACTGTCGCAACAGCGCCGGATGCGGCCGAAGAAAGGGCCTCTTCAACTGCTCTTTGTTGGTGGGCTTTCGCAACGCAAGGGACTTTCCTACTTATTCGCGGCTGTCGAGTTACTGGGTCAATCTGTCGAGCTGACAGTAATCGGCCGCCGTCCGAAAGTGGCCTGTCCGGCCCTGGACCGTGCATTGGCGAAGCATCGGCATATTGAATCACTCCCGCATTCGGGGATTTTGGAAGCAATGGAAGCATCGGATTTGTTTGTTTTCCCGTCCATCTTCGAAGGGTTTGGCTTGGTCCTTCTGGAGGCAATGGGGCGCGGAGTCCCGTGCATCACGACGCCGAACACCGCCGGACCGGATATTATCACGGATGGGGTTGATGGATATATTGTGCCGATTCGTGATGTTGATGCGATCGTGGGTCGGGTCGAGTATCTCCGGCAGGATCGGGATGCTTTGGCCGCAATGAGTGCGGCCGCTCTGGCCACCTCTGAAAAAATGACCTGGGAGTGTTACGGGAATGAGACAGTTCAATATCTGCAGGAACTTGGTGCTGTTAAAAGACGGGGTTGAATGGTCATACAGCGTCTGATCATTCTTTATTTTTTGCTCTTGATTTTCGAGGGTGCGCTACGCAAGTGGTTTTTGCCCGGTCTGGCCACGCCATTGCTGGTCGTGCGGGATCCGGTTGTGCTCTTGATCTACCTCGTCGCGCTTCGGCAGGGGCTGTTTCCGATCAACAGTTGGGTGGGCGGTGCGGTGCTGCTAAGTGTCGTTGCCAGTCTGTTGACTTTAACGGTGGGGCACGGAAATCCGATTGTTCTGGCTTACGGGCTTCGTGCAAATTTCCTACAGATCCCATTGATATTTGTCATCGGACAAGCGATGGACAGGCGGACGCTAGGCTTTATTGTCAGCGGGTTACTGTGGCTGTCCATCCCGATGACAATCCTTATTGCGGTGCAGTATTTCTCGCCCCCTGAAGCGCAGGTGAACATCGGGGTTGGGGGAGAGGGCACCGCCTCATTCGATGGTGTTGGGGGACGCAATCGACCTTCCGGAACGTTTAGTTTCATAACCGGCGTCTCGGCTTTTTATACCTTTGCCTTTGCGGCGTGGCTCACCGCTCTATTCGACAAGCGGCTTGCCTCACCAATGCTTTTGGCGGTTTCAGGGGTCGCGATTTTGGGGGCAATCCCGCTTTCCATCAGTCGAATGTTGCTAATCAGTGTAGCTTTGGTCGCGCTGGGAAGCGCGGCCGTCTTCATTCGTTTGCCGGGGTGGAGCCGAACAGTTCCGAGACTGATATTCGTCGTCGGTTTCTCTGGTTTAATGACTAGCCAACTGCCTTTCTTTGACGAAGCGGTCAATATCATGGAATTGCGCATCAATGAGGCGTCACGGATCGAGGGCGGGAACACGGGGTTTATTCAGCGAGTATGGATGGATTTATCGGGGCCGTTTATGCATCGTGAATTTAATCCCACCGGCGCGGGGCTTGGTGCGGGCACGCAAGGGGGCGCGCAATTACTTCATGGGGAGCGGGGTTTTTATGGCGGTGAAGGTGAATGGTGGCGGCTTCTCTACGAATTAGGCACGGTTCTGGGGACGTTCTTTATTATCATGCGGTTCTGGTTAACGGTAAAGCTTGGTCTCTGTGGCTGGCGGATGTTGGCAACCGCGAACCCTCTGCCGTGGCTTTTCTTTTTCGCCTGTGGATTTCTTGTTTTGAATGGCCAATGGGGCCAGCCGACAGCTCTGGGATTTGCCATATTGGGCGCAGGCATTATCATCGCGGGCGCTCGACTCGGATTGCCCGATGAAGATGAAACGAATACTGCGCAATGAAGTCAGATTTGCCGCCACTTGTCGTTATCAGCCATCCGCGGTTTATTCCCTCGCTTAGCATGCCGCGATTCGCGCGGATGATTGCGGAGGGCATGCGTGAACGGGGGTTTGAGGTTTCCGAGTGGACGGCCCGACCCCGATTTTCGAGGCTCCCGGTTCCGGGGAGAGCGAGAAAGTGGTTGGGCTATCTCGATCAGTTTGGTTGCTTCCCGGTGGATATGCGGCGACGAATGCGGCGCACAGACCCGCGCACGGTGTTTGTTGTGACGGATCATGCGCTGGGGCCATGGGTCCCGCTGGTCTCAAAGCGGCCCCATGTGATTCACTGCCACGATTTCATCGCCCAACGCAGTGCTCTGGGCGAAATACCGGGGCAATCGATCCGGTTTAGTGGACGTTGTTACCAAACTTATATTCGGCGTGGTTTCCGGCATGGGCGTCATTTTATTTCGATCTCCAAGGCCACACAGGCCGATCTCCATCGGTTTTTGGATAAAGAGCCCGAGTCGTCGGTTACGATTTACAATGGTCTCAACGGCGATTTTCGGCCTGTTCCGCACGGCTCCGCATTGGCCAATCTACCGGAAGATTGGAGAGAGCCCCTGGCAGGCGGGTTTGTTTTCCATGTTGGGGGTGAACAGTGGTATAAAAATCGTCCCGGCGTTGTAGCTGGATACGTCGCTTACATTCGGCAAGGGGTCGCTGCGGCTGGTTCGGCGTTTCAGGCAGTGCCGCTCGTTCTGGTGGGCGCAGATCCGTCTCCAGCACTCGCGCAAGCAATTGCCGCTGTTCCGTTCCCAGGTCGTGTCTTTGTGGGGGTCGACGTGTCATTTGAGCGGCTTCGTGCACTCTACTCGCTCGCCTCGCTGCTCTTTTTCCCTTCCCTGGAAGAGGGTTTTGGCTGGCCTATTGCAGAAGCGATGGCCTGCGGTTGCCCGGTCCTTATCACCAACGCGGCACCCATGACGGAAGTGGCCGGTGATGCCGCCGAGTTGTGCGACCCGATGCCGACAACCAACACGGCGGAGCGAAAAAAGTGGGCGGCAAGGGTCGGCGATCAGATCGACGCTATGATGCACTGGCCCGTCGCCAAGCGGCGGGAGCGGGTCGAGGCGGGCTTGAACAATGCACGGCGCTTTGACCGTGAAAAAACTTTGGACGCTTATGCCAAAGTTTACTTGAATCTGAGCACGAGGGCGACGGGTTGCTGATGCAACGGGTCCTGCACATCGTGGCCAGTATGGATCCTGCGGGCGGCGGGGTCGCTCAAGCCATCCAAACGATTGCTTCGGGGTTGCGTGTGGAAGGACTCGCCAGTGAAGTTGTCTCAGTAGACGACCCGGCATCCGCGTTTCTAAATTCGGATGGGGGTCTCACGATCCACGCCCTAGGACCAGGGCGTTTTGGCTGGGGCTTTTCCCGGCGGCTGCATGACTGGCTCGAGTCGGAGGGGATACGATTCGATATTTGGATCGTTCACGGGCTGTGGTTGCATCCCAGCTACCTGGCCGTCTCGGTTGCGGGGAGAAGTGGAATACCGGTTCACGTTTACCCGCACGGGATGCTGGATCCCTGGTTTCAAAGCTGGCGGCGGCGTCCCTTCAAAACGCTGCGCAATTTTCTCTACTGGCACCTATTGGAAGCGGCGACCATTCGAAAGGCGACCAGCCTGCTGTTTACTTGCGAGGGGGAACGCCGCCTCGCGGCTACGACGTTTTCCCGCTACCAACCGCAGGCCGAGGCGGTTGTGGGGTTGGGAAACGCCGATGTCCCCCCGGTCAAATCGACCTCGAAAGATGCCTTTGCTGCGCTTTGTCCGGAGGTTGCTGAGCGGTCCTATCTGTTGTTCATGGGGCGTCTCCACCCCAAAAAAGGGATTGATCTGTTGCTTGAGGGTTGGGCTGTGGCGACCCGTGGATTTCCGGCGGCCTCGGTCCCGCTCCTGATAATCGCCGGACCGGGAGAAGATTCCGGCTATGGGCGCGCTTTGCGCAAGCAAGCCGAGGCGTTGCTTCCGCCGGGAGCCTGTCGCTTCCCGGGGATGCTTTCCGGCGATGCGAAGTGGGCTGCCTTGCGCGGGGCTGCCGCGTTTGTTCTCTTTTCCCATCAGGAAAATTTCGGAATCGCCGTGGCGGAGGCGCTCGCTTGTGGGACCCCGGTCCTTATCTCCGATAAAGTGAATATCTGGCGGGAGATTATCGACCGGCGCGCTGGGTGGGCCGCTTCGGATTCGGTTGCATCCGTTGCCGAGTGTTTGAAAGATTGGCTCGAGCTTGCGCCCGAAGCGCGGAACGATGCCCGAGTTCAGGCGCGGGCCACCTTTTTGGAGGTATTTGAGGCCGGGCAGGCGTCGCACCGGCTCGCTGGGCACTTGCTCGGCGAAGACAGTAAACGAACCCTGTAATCAGTAGATGGCATCAAAAAGCGTCAACAGCAACACCCGCGAAGGGCCTTCTTTCGGCTTGGGTAACCGCGTTGCCCGCGTCTTGTGGAAGGTTGTCTGGTTCTGCCTCTGCCGATGGACACCCCCGCCACTCCATCGTTGGCGCTCGCTCGTCTTACGAATTTTTGGCGCGGAGGTTGGGGCAGGCGTCCATGTTTATGCTTCCGCTCAAATTTGGGCACCCTGGAATCTGAAGATAGGCGATGGTTCCGGGATTGGACGCGGGGCGATCCTGTATTCTCAGGGCCGGATTACCTTGGGGAGGCGGGTCGTTATTTCACAAGGTGTCCATCTGTGCGCGGGAACGCACGACTTTGAAGAACCGGGGTTCCCTTTGGTGACGAAGCCGATTGTGGTTGAGGACAATGCTTGGATCGCTGCTGAAGCGTTTGTCCATCCTGGTGTAACAGTCAAAGAGGGCTGTGTCATCGGAGCGCGTTCGGTGGTGGTCGAGGACCTCCCGGAGTGGACGGTTTGCTCCGGATTCCCGGCGCGGGTGCTGCGACCGCGAAAACGCTAACACCTATCCAAGCAGGGAATTTTGTATGTTAGATTTAACCATCGCAATTCCAGTCAAAAACGAAGCTGCCAATTTGCCCGCTTGCCTTGAGGCCATCGGGCAAAATTTTGCGCGGGCGGTCGTGGTCATCGATTCCGGGAGCACGGACGGGACGGCTCGCATTGCCTCGGACTGGGGTGCCCGGTGCCTTTCCTTTGAATGGGATGGGAAGTTTCCCAAGAAGCGAAATTGGTTTCTTCGCAACCATCGCCCGGACACAAAATGGGTCTTGTTTCTGGATGCGGACGAATGGCTGACGCCGGATTTTAAGCGGGAACTGGCACACGTATTGGCCAACCCCGGCAATCGAGTCGGCTTCTGGATCAGCTACTCGATCTATTTCCTCGGGCGACCTCTGCGCGGAGGCTACCCATTGCGGAAACTTGCCCTTTTTCGCGTTGGGTCGGGCGAGTACGAGCGGATTGATGAGGCGCGTTGGAGCCAGCTCGATATGGAGATTCACGAGCATCCGGTCCTTGATGGCCCAGTCGGAGTGATTCGCGCAAAAATTGACCATCGCGAGACGCGGGGTCTGGACCAATGGGCGGCTAAACACGCGGAGTATGCCGACTGGGAGGCCCGGCGCTACATCGCCCGGAAGGTGGGGGCGGATTCCGCTGCCTGGACCCTCCCTCAAAAAATCAAATACAAATTAATGGACACACCCTTTCTCGCTTTGGCTTTTTTCTTTGGCTGTTATTTCCTTATGCTGGGCTTCCGTGATGGGTATCGTGGTCTGGCTTGGGCGATTTTAAAGGCGGGATACTTTGCTCAGGTGTACGGGCGTATTCAGGAAATTAAGATGGAGGAAGGCCGTGACGGATGAACGTGAGTGATCGTTCCAATTCTCAACCTCGTCTTATATTGCTCGGGATCAACTATCCACCCGAGGTCACTGGTATCGCTCCCTACAACGCCATGCTCGCGGAGTGGCTCGCGGAAAACGGGTGGGACGTGGAGGTTGTCACCAGTTTCCCTTATTACCCGGCGTGGGAAAAATTACCAGAGGACGCGGGGAAACTCTACCGTCGTGATGTAATGAATGGCGTTACCGTCCATCGGGTTTGGCACTACGTGCCGAAGACGGTCACCGCTTTGAAGCGAATGGTGCACGAGGCATCCTTCATCGCTGCTGCCATGCTTCGGCTTTTTACCCTGCGAAAGGCGGATGTACTGTTTGTCGTTTCGCCGCCACTGCCACTTGGCGTGCCCGCGTCGGTTTATCGCTATCTGCGTGGCGTGCCGACTGTGTTTCACGTGCAGGATCTGCAACCCGACGCCGCCGTGGGGCTCGGCATGCTGCGTCCCGGACTTCTGATAAAGCTACTTTACCGGTTGGAGGCGCTTGCCTATGGCAAAGCAAGCCGGGTATCCGGGATCAGCCCCGGCATGATCGACGTATTTCGCAGAAAAGGCGTGGAAGATGCGAAGACCCTTTTCTTTCCGAATCCGGTGGAATTTCCCGATCCCGCCCAGATCCCGCTGGAGGGAAGCTTCCGCAAAGCTCATGGAATCCCGCCCGACGCGTTTCTGGTCAGTTATTCCGGAAACCTCGGAGTCAAGCAAGGTCTTGGGCAAATCATCGAGGCGGCTGCTTACTTACGGCATGAGTCGACGGTGCGGTTTGTTATCTGCGGAGATGGGGTCATGCGGCGCACGCTGAAGGAGGCAATCACGGAGCGCAATCTCACAAATGTGACAGTGCTTCCGCTGCAGCCGTTTTCTGTTTACCACTCACTTTTAGTCGACTCCAACCTTTGCCTGGTCACGCAGCAAGCGAACTCCGGTGCGGCTTTTTTACCCTCTAAACTGCTCAACATTTTGGCCTTCCAACGGCCGATTCTTGCCGTTGCCGACGATTCAAGCGCGGTCGCCACCCTTTGTCGAGAGGAAGGCTGTGGTTGGCTGGTTCCACCCGATGACACTGAGGCCTTTGCCAGAAAAATCAATCACGGAAGGAGTGACCGTGAAGGATTGCAGGCTGTAGCGGCTCGTGGCCACGCTTTTGTTGAGCGCTTTAAGTGTGTCTTCGTGCTAGAGCGTATAGAAGCGGAATTGCGGTTACTTCTCCAAAGAGGCTGATCATAACGCAGGCTGGATTTTAATTGCTGAAAAATGCTGTTCCTGGCATGCTAGCACCGGTACTAAATCCCTGTTATTCAACATTCAGTAGCTTAATTCTACTGCCTATCCTGAAAATCTAAAATTGTGCGAACATCTACAAATGAAAGACAGCCTCAAACTTAATGCGAGAAGGGCACTGGCTGCTGCCAAATGGCCACGTATGGTTTTTTATAGAGGGAAGTATCTATTTTTGCTCAGCCATATGCGGGCTCGTTCTTCTTTGCTTTCCCACATACTCGGGAGCAATCAGGAAATTTGTGGTTACAAGGAAGAGAATCGTTCGTATCCAAATAATCGATCACTTCTTTTTTTGAGGATGCGATTGATGGTCAACTCAGAAGAATACAAACTTACAAACGAGACAAATTATTTTATGGATAAAATCGTCCATAACAAATTTGAGATATCACCAAAGATACTTGAACGGGAGAATACTCGGGCGATACTACTGGTACGAGAGCCAGTCGGGACTTATCAAAGCATGATTCGACTGGCACGTCTTCGGAAAATCGATGCGTATGCCAATATTGATATTTTTGCGGATTCCTACGTTCAGCGCTTGGAAAAGCTGGTTGAGTATAGCGTAGAGATGAAGAAACGCGCTCTCTATGTCGACTCTGATTCCTTACTCGACAATATAGGGCCGACTCTAAAGAATATTTCGACGAACCTCAATTTAAGCATTCCTTTGAGTGATCAGTATCAACAATTCAAGGACACAGGTCGACCGTTCTCTGGCGACTCGTCGGAAAGTATAAAACGTGGGTGTATTTTTAAGCCAAAATACGATACAGAAAGCCATTCTGTGCCGGAGATTTGCCATGTCGCCTACGAGACGTGTGTCGCGGAGATAGAGAACAACTCGATAAAAATTAATGCTTAGCCCAAACTGAATGATCTTAATCAATCGATGCATAGGAATGATTTATTGTAGCCCAGGTGTTTCGAGGATCTCCGTTGTCAGCCTTCCATTATGAAACCAAGCTTCACAGTCTCGATGCTTATGGCCGTCCACAACGGTGATAGATACCTTCGAGAGGCATTGGACAGCCTGGCCGAACAGACCTGTAAAGATTTCCGACTTGTGGTAGTCGATGATTGTTCGACGGACCAAACGGCTGATATTCTTTTTGCGGAAAATCGGTTCGATATACTGCGTCTTCGAAATGAGGACAATCTCGGGCTTACGAAATCTTTGAATGTAGGCTTGGCGCAGTGCGATTCTGATTGGATTATGCGGATGGATGCCGACGATATCTGCGTCCCGGATCGAGTGGCGGTGCAACGGTCATTTATTGAGCAGAACCCGGACGTTTCTCTGTTTTCCTCAGACATGGTGCTGATAGACGCGGATAACCGTCGAACTGGTACATTTTGTTTTCCCTCTGAGGACGGAGGGATTCGTTTCGATTTTCTCTTTGCAAATCCCTTTGGTCACCCTGCTGCTTGTTTCCGTCGAGAAGCATTAATTAAAGCTGGGGGACGTTACGACGCAGGGTTTCGCACTTGTCAGGATTATGAGTTGTGGAGCCGATTGTTAGATCATGGGCGCGTAGCGAATCAACGTGAGATGCTGATTCGCTACCGTCGGCATGAAGGAACAGTCAACGCACTAAATGGGGAAGAACAGGGGGTAATGATAGATAAGGTGCGTATCGCCTATGCCCGTAAAGTGGCAGAGGCGGTCGCTCGGGATGACGAAAGTGCGGTCGAGGCATTCGTTGCTTTAATGAGAGGTGCCTGCCCTGCGGGGGCGGAAGGACTTAAAACTGCGCGGGCGGGCTTTGAAGTTTTTAAGACTCTCGCAAATAGATGGCGTGTCTTGCCTGATTCCCGTCAATTCTGCAGGCGGTGGAAGTTAATTTGCCGTTCGCAGGTGGAATGGAATAAAATGTGCCGGATGCGAGCGGTTAATTGGATGGGTAGTAAAAATTTTATCTGGACTTGGGCAAGTGAAAGGTGGGGGGCAGAACGATTAAATCGCTGTTCGATTGGCTGGCCCTTTCGTGGCGATGAACCCATCAAAAGTTAATTTTGCTTATTCAAAATATAGTTCAATACGGTTCCTCTGTCGTATGCAGCGTCTTGAATTCTCCATGTTAATTTATATAAGGGCGCGGCTAATATGTCTAACTGTTCTTTTATTGAGTCATCCATGAGATTGGAAAGCCCAATGCGTTGTGCCTTGTGCGGTATATCGGCGCTTAGTTTCATGGTTCGGTTCCAGGCTTCATAGCAGGCTTTGTCGGTATTTAAAATTTGGGAGAATAGATAATGAAACCAATAGTATGGGCAGAACCGTGCCCATTTCGTGAGATTAAATAACAGGGTAAATTCTTGTGAATCGCAGGGGATGTGCTGCATTCGACTTTGTATTTTTGAGTTAATCCAACGACCGATGGCGTTGTCTTGGTTGGAAAATCGACGAGCGGTCCAGTAGTGGTTAACTTCCTCGCAGTATTTATTTGTCAGGTAGCAATCGCTGGCGGACGCAAGGAACCAGCTAGCGATTGGGCGATCAATTCCGGGTCGGTCAAATGCGAAGAACCCGTCTTGTAAGTAGCTATAAATCCAATCATCCAGTGGTTTAAGGCATAAGCAGGTCGCGTCGACCCATACCCCCCCATACTTATTCAAAAGGTTGATCCGGACGATGTCGGAGAAGGCTTGTTTAGAAATGAGGTCGCTGTTCTTTTTTGTAATATCGTTTAAATCGAGATATTCTGAGACATTCTTCTCATCGAGTACAATGAGCTGCCAAGATAGATTTTTTTCCTCCCACGACTTTAGGCACCTTTGGACGATATAGGGAGCGTTCAAAACTCCCTGGAGCCACATGGCCCATATGACTTTACAATTGACCGGCTTGATGGGTTTCTTCATCATGTTTGATTGGCAGGAGAAAGCGTGGTCAACCGATGTTTGAGTTCAAACTTTCTGTGGAAGATAGTCCTACGGTGCAATCGGTTGCCGCGAGATTTTATCATTCGGTCAAGTGTTGCCATTATACGCTTCGAAAACATCGTCATCGATCAATCCATGGCGATACAAAGCCGAGATCGCCGCATAGTCGGTCGGGCTATAAAACTGCCGCAGGTTTCTACGGGCCTTTTGCGAAAGTGTGTCGGGAAGTAACGGTGCCCCGGTCCGTTCGCGAGATGGTGTGAAGGAGGGCAATTCGGGCCAGCCTAGCGTGTCGAGCAGTCTGGCGAAATCCGAATCCATCTTTTCGACACACCCGACCATAATGATTCGCCGATGGAAAACCCTGACCCAGCGACCATTGTCGAGATACCAGCCGATACCCTTGTAAATATGCTCCTCGGGTCGCTTCATGAGCTGGCGGGCTTCGAATGCCCGCGACCGATCCGAACTTGACAGCGATTCAGCAAGCTCGTTTGCCGAGGAGAATTTGAAGATTAGTGCATCGTAGGCGGGTCCAAAGGTGTATCCCTTCAGCATCCGATTGCGTATCCTTTCCGGTGCCGGACAGTTACTTAAGTTCAAGCCATCCGGATCGAGACCGGAGTAGTCGAATGCGAGGATGGTTTTCGCGTGATTAAAAGCCGACACAAAACGGTTGAGCGGATTTCTAATCCACAGGAAATAATACACTCGCTCTTGAATTGTCGGCCGCGACAAATGATACTCGTCGATATCGATGCCGGCATCGATAAAGTGTTTCATTAGCGAGGTTCCGGCGCATTCGCCGATGTGGATGAACTTAATATTGGTGGCGCGGTATTGTATCGGAAACTCTTGAAGCCACTTCTTCTTCATGCGATTAACTTCGGGCACACGAGTCAGGGTAGGGGGCACGTTTATTTCAGATGCCTTGGCGTGGGTCATGAGAGACAATCGTCGCTGACAGTCGGTAAGCATTTCTTTGGTTTTTGCCTTCAAATCAGGGGATTTTGAAGAGATTTTGAACATTATCGTTCTTGCGTTTTCCGACATGGACTAATTTTTGACGCATTAGGGCTCTGGGCACAAAAAAGCCACAGCGAAATTGCTGTGGCTTTTCGAAAAGTTTTTAGATTACCGAATTACTTAGTGCGACGGCGGGTAACAATGAAGCCTAACACGGATAAGCCAACGAGCAATGCATAAGCTGAGGGCTCCGGAACGATGGAACCAGTGAAGTCAAACTGAAACTCCCGTGGCGAACCAGAGTCGGTGCCTTCAAGTGTAACGCCGAACGCCGAAATGTTTGCAATGCTGTTAAAGTTAGCGACGGCGACCGGGTTGGTTTTGGTCACATTCTCGCCCACCGCATTGGTCACCGCAAACTGGCCGCCTGAAGAGTCTAAGGACAGGTCGGTTGGTGAAAGAAAAGCGACACTATCAAAATCAGTCTGACTCACCGTTACCTTCTCAACAAGATCGATATCGGCAATTTGCACAACGAAACTGTCGAGCAGTAGAGGGTTGGTGAAAGTGTTATCATCAAAAAAGCTGAATGTGTAGGACGCTTCATAAGGGCTGTCGCCGCCAACCGAGATTCCAACGTTGTCGGGATTACCCTGCCCATCATCAATTCGATGGTTGGTGAGCGTTGTGGAAAAACTGTTGAGTTCTACCCGCAGGTAGCCAGTCGACGAACTGGATGTAACTGTATCGAAGAGGTCGAGCTGGTAGTCGGCGGTGGCACCGCCAACAGGCGCAACATTGCTTGCGGTGCTTGTATCACCCACGGCTGTTATGACGTTGTCGACCGTTATTTCTATGACCGCCATGGCGGTTGAGGAAGAAGCAGCGACGGCTGCGAGTGTGAATAGAGACTTTTTCATCATTTTTTAGTTTAAGTTAGGTGTTGGATATGAGTTTTGAGTGGTGTCTACTGTAAAGATAAATAAAGCTGTAATGATGTTAAAGCTGACTGCCTATCGGGCGTCAAGGTTTTTTTTTGAGTTTTTCTGTTTTTTTTAATCTTTTTTTAACGGTAGTCGCATGAAGCTGACGTCAGATAGGATCTGGAGTTCCTAATGGTTTCGATACAGCAAAAGATGCGCCAAGTTGAGACATTGAAAAAAATATACGCAAAACTCTAAAAAGAGATACATGCCTGATACAGCAACCGGTGATCATTTGTCGTTCGAGCGGCCCGTCTCTATGCTGTCAATTTTTCAAGGGGGGTATCCGCTCAAGGGTTTGATCGCTTGATGTGTGTCGGGTCGGCCAGGATCAAAGCACCGCCTACCATGGCAGTCGCCAAAACGCCCGCGCTTTGCAACGGAAAATCAACCTGCGCGTGGACAACGCAAGAGCCGACGCCCAGCCAGGCTGTGAACGCGATCCAATCGCGCCGCGTCCATGAACCACGGTCGTCCAGACGCCTCCAAAAGGCGAGCGCCCCCGTCCAAAGGATAAAAAGCCAGAGTGCGATCCATCCACCGCCGCCGATCCAGCCCCACTCGACGAGATTGTGGAGGAAATCGTTGTACGCAAACTGGATGTGGAGGTAGAAGCTCAGCAAAGCAAGATCTTCGGTATAGGCGGGATAGATCGCTTTCCACGCACGCGGTCCAGCCCCAAAAAGACCTGCGTCGGGCAGCATGGAAGCACCGGTCGCCCACGCCAGACGCCGCGTAAACTCCGGTGAATTGGCCCGCGGGTCTTTCGAAGGTAGCATGAGATCGCCCCGGTCGACGAACGGGGCCTTTGGACCTGCAACGGGTCCCGAAGCGGATACGCCGCCCCAGTCTCGCAAGGTCGGTTGCAGGACGGTGAATCCAAAAAATACGACAAGCAGGGAGCCCGCAGCAATCAGTCCGGCAGATGCCTGTCTTTTTCCGTAGTGCTGGCAGGTGCGCGTCCAAAACCCGCAAAAACCCCGCTGTTTCGATTCCGCCCAAGCCAACAGCAGAGTTCCCAACAATGCCAGAGAAAGCCCTCGCGCGGCCACTGTCGGGAGCGTCCAGACCGCCAGAAAAGCCAGAGTCGACAGCGAGGCGGCAAGTCCGCGTCCGACCATGCCTGCTGTGCGGTAACCGCCCCGACCGGGCGCAACCGCCAGAGCAAACCCCATTGGCCAGACGAGATTCAGATAGGCACCAGCGAAGCTGTAGTGAAAAAAACCACCAAAGGGTTGCCCGGGCAATTCGGTGCTATCTTGAAACATCCAACCCACGGCACCACCCGCCAGCAGGCCGGCAATGGCCATGCCGCCAACCCCGATAAGCAGGAGAATGGCAACTAGTCGCATCCAGTTGCGATGCCGACGGAGAATATCCGTGCCAGCTGCGAATCCCAGGAGGCAGAGTGCACATGCGATCAACCAAGACCGTCCTGATTCGGCGATCCAGGCCCCGGGCCAGCGTTCCGCCACGGCGATCTGGTGCTCTAGAATGAAAGGGTTGTCAGGGAGTGTGCCGCCTCCGAGACCGATGAAGCCGGACACCATGATCGCGGCGAAACAGGGGTACCACCAAAGGGGTATTTGCGGTAATCTTCTGTTAAAAACAAGGCCGACCAACCAAACGCTCACACCGAGGCCGATGGTCAAAGCGATTAACGCGGCCGCCGAGCTATGGTTTCCCCCTTGAGCCCAGGGAACGAAGGCTGCCCCGAAAAAGAGCGGCGAGGCCGCCAGTAAATCCCAGCTTGGACGCTCAGGGATCTTCATTTGCCAAGCTACTTGGCGTTGAACTTTGGCGTCAAATATTCCGCGCAGCTATCCAACGATGCCAATTTCGGGTAGTCCTCTTCGGGGACTTCGATGCCGTGCTGTTTGCGGAGCTCCATGACGATGTCGAGGAAGTCCATGGAGTCCAAATCCATTTGGTCGCGCAGATTCACCTCGGGCTTGAGGTCGCTCGTGTCCTCGTCGGGCGCGATTTCGTTGATAATGTCGATAACGATTTGTTTTACTTGGTCTTCGGTCATGGTTTTTCGAGATGCGAGATTGGAGATGTGGGATGCGGGATATATGGGATGCGGGATATGGGATGCGAGATCTGGGATCTGGGACAAAGTTCGGCGAAGCTTGTAGAGCGGAGACGGATGCGGGCGTTTTAGTCTTCGAATTTTTTGATGATGAGGGCGGAATTAACGCCGAGCATACCGAATGAGTTGTTGAGGATAACTTTGACGGCGTCAACCTCGCGGGGCTTGTTTATGACGAGGTTTGGCAGATCGCATTCGGGATCGAGTTCTTCGATGTTAATTGTCGGGTGGACGGTGTTATCCTGAAAGGAGGGGAGGTTGCCAGCCAGCTCGAGTGCACCGGCGGCTCCCATGCAGTGGCCGATGTAGCTTTTTGTGTTGTTGATGTAGGTTTTCGGGCAGCCGCCGAAAACTTCCCGGATTGCCTTTATTTCCTGGATGTCGCCCATGGGCGTGGAGGTGGCGTGGGTGTTGACGATATCAACGTCACCCGCCTCAATCCCCGCGACGGTGAGGGCTTGCCGCATGCACTCGGCCTGGCGCTCGGGGTTGGGCAGGACATAGTCGGAGGCGTCGGAATTGATCCGGTAGCCGATGATTTCACCGAGGATGTTGGCCCCACGAGCCTGTGCGTCTTCGAGGCGCTCCAGCGTATACATGCAGCCGCCTTCCGAGACGACGATACCATTGCGGCCCTTATCGAAGGGACGGCTCGTCTTGTTGACGTCTGAATCGTGGTGACCGAGGGCGCCCTGGCTCTTGAACCCGGCAAAGATCCCGAAGGACTGGATGCTTTCGCTCACTCCACCGGCCAGAGCGAGGTCCACTTCACCGAGGCGGAGCATTTGCAGGGCCTGGATCAGGCCCGCATTCCCGGCGGCGCAGGCGGCACCGATCGTGTAGTGCGGCCCGGTGATGCCGGTGTTGATGGTGATTTCACCCGCCGGGTTGTTGGCCACGGTGCGCGGGTTGTGGTGGTGGGTCCAATACTTTGTATCGTAGTCGAATTTGGAGATGTTATATACCTCGTTTTCGGTTTCGACGTTTCCGTGCTCGGTCGTGCCGACATAGACCCCAATCCGGCTTTTGTCGAAATTCTCGAAGTCGATGCCGCTGCTGGCAATGGCTTCGCGCGCCGAAAAAACGCCGATGCTGCCCGCACGGGTGCCGACGCGCAGCTCTTTGCGTGTCTGATATTGCTTCGTATCAAAATTGCAAACGCCGGCAGGTACTTGCCCCATGTAGCGCATGTCGATCAACTGGATGCGCGCGACACCCTCCAGAAGATTCTTCCGATATTCTACCAGGGTGTTGCCGTTGGGCGAAGTCAGGCCGATGCCTGTGATGACGATGCGTGAATGCTGCATGTTTAAAGCGTGAAGGGATACCACGTTTCGGAGTCGAACTGTCAATAGTGTAAAGCGTCATGCTTTGGGGCAACTCTGGAGTGAAGATTCGGGTCGGGGCTGGAGGCCCGGGGCATGGTCAGTCCGCGCGGTGGGGTGCCGCTACCTGAAGGAAGCGGCTTACGTAGGTCCGCTCCTTCAGGTGCGGACGTGGCTGGAGGATTGCGTGATAGGTCAGCCCGCGCGGTGGGGTGCTTCAATGCTTGGTAAACCCCGCAAGTGAATTTTATTTTATCACCAAGATTTTTTAGGTTGGTAAAACGGTCACCAATCGCTATTTTACGGGACCATGAATGTATTAGTTGTTGGTGGAGCGGGATATATCGGTAGTCACTGCGTGCGGCAGCTGGTGGCAGCGGGGCACCGACCGGTTGTTTTGGACAATTTGGTTTTTGGGCACCGGGGCGCGGTTGGCCCGGAGATTCCGTTTTATGAAGCAGACTTGGGTGATCCGGAGGCGGTCGGCCGGATCCTGCGGGAGGAGTCGATTGAGCTGGTCATGCACTTTGCCGCTTTCGCCTATGTCGGCGAATCGGTCACCAAGCCCCGGAAATATTACGAGAACAACTTTGTCGCCACGCTGCGACTGCTCGAGGCCATGCTGGATAACGGGGTGAATAAATTCGTTTTTTCCTCGACTTGCGCGACCTTTGGAGAGCCGGAGCGGTTGCCCATCGTTGAGTCGCTTCCGCAGGCGCCGATTAATCCCTACGGTCAAACGAAGTTGGATGTGGAGAACTGCCTCAAAGCCTTTGCCCAGGCCTACGGGTTGAGCTTTGCCGCATTCCGCTATTTCAATGCGGCTGGTGCGGCGGAGGATGGCAGCATCGGCGAAGACCACGACCCCGAGACGCATTTGATCCCCCTCGTCATCGACGCCGCTACGGGACGGAGGGAAAACATTAAAATCTTCGGCACCGACTATGACACGCCGGATGGCACCTGTCTGCGGGACTACGTGCATGTGGATGACCTCGCCCGGGCACATATCGCGGCTTTTGAGAAGCTGGAGGCACCTGGAGTCGGCCTTTTTTACAATCTCGGCACGGGGCGGCCCAACTCCGTGCGGGAAATTATCGAAGCGGTCGAGGCGGTGACCGGCTTAAAAGTCCCGGTGGTGGAAGACGCCCGCCGCCCGGGGGATCCGCCCGCTCTGTATGCGGATTCCAGCAAGGCGCAAGCGGAGCTGGGCTGGGAGATCAAATTCACCGAAGTCAGAGAGATTATCGCCACCGCCTGGCGCTGGCACAAGGCCAATCCAGACGGGTTCGGGGATTAGTCGGCCTGTGGCGGTCGGTGTTGTCTCAGCCTGTTCCGCACCTATAATTGGGCTCTATTAAAGTTCGTCGCTGGTTGCCACAACTGTCTCCAGCGAAAGTTGGAACATTTGTTTGAATTTGTCGGACCTTCTGGCTTTGTCGTCCCACTCATTCATGCGACTCCGCTCCTATATCCCGATTCTTGCCTTGTTTTTCGGTGGCTCTTTGCTGGCCGCCGAGTCGGGCGATTTGTCGCTGGACGCTGCGATTGCCGCTGCTTTGGAAAATAATCTTGGGTTACGTATTTCCAGTCTCGAACCGGCCAACGCCCTCGATTCAGTCGAAATTGAGGAAGCCCGGTTTGATCCCTCCTTGTTTGGGAATACCTCGCTTTCCGAGCGTCAATCAGCCGCTGCGAGCAGTGCGCTGGACAACGCGACCACACCGCAAAGCGAAAACCGACGGGCGCGGGCCGGAGTGGAGAAGCGTCTATCCACGGGGGCCACGGTGACAGTGGATTCCTCCATTAACCGCAGCTCGTCGAATAATAATGCAGCGCGAAACCCGGACTATGCCTCGGACGTGGGCTTGTCTCTGAGGCAGCCCCTCCTGAGGGGTGCCTGGACCTCGGTAAACCTAGCACCGCTGGCACGGGCGAAGGCGAATGCGCAGCGGAGTCTTTTTGAATTGCGCTCGGACGTCCTCGATTTGGTGCTCGAAACCGAGATTTCTTATTGGAATCTGGCGTTTGCCCGGGCGGATCGCGATCTCATTGCTTCGAGTCTTGAGCTTGCTCGGAATCTGCTGGAAGAGAACAAGGAACGGGAACGCCTCGGTTTAGTCACATCGCTCGAAGTGCTGCAGGCGGAAGCAGAAATTCTCAATCAACAGGAGGCGATCATCCAGGCGGATCGCGCCATTGAAGATGCGGAGGATGCTCTGAGGCGGGCTATGGGAAAGGTCGATTTTTCGGGGCCGATTACGGACTCCTTCGGAGTTGATCGCCTTCCCGAGCGGATCGCTGCGTTGCGGCCGATGGACGCGGTCGTGCTCGATACTTTGCGGAATGATGACGATGCCAAAGCACAGGAACGCCGAATCGAGGTGGAGCGGATCAACCGCATGCTGGCGGAGGACGCGACGCGCCCGGACCTGGATCTGACAGCCGGGGTCGATTATTTGGGGCGCGATACGAGGGGCAGCGAGGCGCATCGTGGGGCTCTACGGGCAGATGGGTACGACTGGAACGTGGGTTTGGAGGTCCGTCTGCCCTGGGGCTTCCGCGAGGCGAGGGCACGCGAGCGACAAGCCGCGCGAAACCTCGAGCAGTCAGAGCTGCTGCTGGCCGACATCAAACAGGAGAAAGCCCTCGCGGCGCGGACTGCCTGGCGCTCGGCCAATGCCGGTCTGAAGCGGATCGAGGTGACGCGCGCCGCATTGGCCTTGAACGAAAAAACATTTGAGCAGGAGCGTGCGCGATTCGGTTCAGGCGTGGTTCCCTTTCGGAATGTCCTCGAAGCCCAGCGCGATCTGGACCGGGCGCGGAGTAGATACCTTCGCTCGATCATCGAGACGCTGCGGGCCACCGTTCGCCTGAGCCGGGTCGACTGCACCCTTTTTGAGCGTAACGGTCTCACCTGGGACACGGAAGCTACTTTTGCGCGGAGCGTAGGCTCGGAGGCTGGCACCGTAAACACCCCGGACGAGGGCAACTAACCATTCATGAAACGCTTATTTATCGCTCTGTTTATCCTTATCCTTCTCGGTGCCGGAATTTATGGTTTACTACGGGTCTTGCCGGAAAACGAGGGTTCGGGAAGCGGGGGCATCACGACCGATACCGCAGCGGTGCGGGACTTGCGAACCGTTGTGCCCGCTTCGGGGGAGGTGCTTCCCTTGCTTAGTTCAATCGTAAAATCAGAGATCAGCGGGCGCATCATTAAGATACCGGTGATCGAAGGGGAGACAGTCGAGCGCGATCAAGTCCTGCTGGAGCTGGATCGAACCAGTTTGGAAACCCGACTGCGTGAGGCGGAGCGAAATCTGGAGGCGGAAAAACTTCGGCTCGAAAAATCACAGCGGAACCACACCCGCTTAAAAGAACTCTACGAGCGCGAGTTTGTCGGCGAGCAGGAATACCTGGACGCTCAGACCGACCTGCGTCTGGCCGAACTGAATCTTGAAATCGCGCAGACTCGCCTCGAGGATGCGGCGGAGGACCTTTCAAAAACCACTATCCGCGCCCCCCACGATGGCGTGATTACCCGGATGGATGTGGTCGAAGGGCAGGTCATCTCCGGAGCGACCTCGGTTTCCAACGGAACGGACTTGCTGACCATCGCCCAGCTCAATGAACTTTACATGGAGGCGAGTATCAACGAAGTCGATGTCGAGAAGCTTGAGCTCGGCCAATCGGCATTTATTCGGTTTGATGCGATTCCGGATTTCGAGGTGGAGGGAGAAATCAGCGTGATCGCCCCGTCCGCACGACGGGACGGGGATGTGCGGGTATTTCCGGTGGAGGTCATCTTCGAAGTCGCCGACAACCGGGTGCGCCCGGGCATCAGCGCCACAGTGGAGATCCCGATCGCTTCCGTTGAAGATGCGATATCGGTCCTGCTCTCGGCGGTGTTTAATCATGAGGGCGAGAGTATCGTCTATGTTCAAAATCCGAACGGTTGGGAGCGGCGGAAAGTGACGGTCGGGATCAACGACTTGCAGCATGTGGAAATTCTATCCGGTCTGGAAGCGGGGGAAACGGTCGCGCTGAGTCGACCGCCGGAATTTCGTCGTTCCGATGGATAGTCGTGAACAGGTATTCAAGCTTCGCTCGATCCGACGCACCTACCAGGTCGGCAGCGAGCTGGTGCACGCACTGGATGGTCTGGATTTGGAGATCTATGATCGGGAGTTCATCGCCGTGACTGGCACGTCCGGTTCGGGTAAATCGACGCTCATGCACACGCTGGGGTTCATGGACAGCCCGAGCTCGGGCGAAATGTTTTTCGAAGGCAAGGATGTTTCCCGCATCAACCGGAGCGCCCGGGCGCGGCTGCGGGCGACGCGCATCGGATTCGTTTTTCAATCTTTCAACCTGTTGCCCAAGCTCAGCGTGCTGGAGAATGTCCTGCTACCCCTCGTCTACGGACGTACTCGCATGGAAAACAAGAAAGAGCTTGGTATGGCGGCGCTCGAACGGGTCGGCATGGAGCACCGTTCCACCCATCGGCCCAGCCAGCTGTCCGGTGGCGAGCGGCAGCGGGTGGCCATCGCCCGTGCTTTGACAAATCGGCCACGCCTCATCCTCGCCGACGAGCCGACGGGCAACCTCGATAGTAAAAACCGCTCGCGGATTATGGATCTCTTCGGTTCCCTCTTAGAGGAGGGCATTACGCTCGCATTGGTCACCCACGACGATGAGGTGGCGCAATATGCCAAACGCCGTATCCGCATGCAGGATGGCAAAATAGTGGAGGACGATGCGCCATGAATGCGATCGCAGATATTTACACTGGTGCGGTCAATGGCATCCGCGAGGTATGGTCGAACAAGGTCCGCACGCTGCTATCGATGAGCGGTATCGTCCTCGGGGTGGCCGCCCTCGTCGCGATGGTCGGCATCGTGCAGGGTATGCTCGGTAATATGCGTGCCTCCTTCGAGCGCAGCGGGGGCGTCCTGAAACTCGAAGTCCACCCCCGAGAGGCACCTGAATCGCAACAGCACATCGCCGGTATTTCGCCGGGTATGACTTGGCGCGATGTCGGTGCGATTGATCGGGTGACGCCTCTGGCCGCTTTTGTTACGCCCATTGTCGATATGCGCTGGGAACGGTTCGTCGGGAACGGTCGGCGGACGGGTGCACTTCTTCGAGGCGTCACACCGGATTGGATGGGAATCAGTCAGCGTAAATTGGAATATGGACGTTTTATTGCTGACTCCGATATTGATTCGAAGTCGGCGGTCGTCGTTGTGGGGGCACACGTGGTTTCCCGTCTGTTTGAAACGGGTGAAAACGTCATCGGTCAGCGGATCCGGGTGGATGGCGATGTCTACACCATCATCGGCCAGTTTGAGCCGGTGGAAAATAGTGGTGGTGCTTTTGGTGGGAGCAGGCGCCGCTGGAGTTGGGAGGACCGCCTGAACTTTATGCCAGCCACGACGGCGATGTCGCGCTACAAAGGAAACGACGATGTGGATAGAATTGAGATACTGGCGGTCGACGTGGAGACGCTTCCGGATCTCATGGAGCAGATCGAGAACACGCTCACCCAAACCCACCGCGGTATCCAGGACTTTGAAATACGCACGCAGGATGAGCAGCTCGCAGAGTTGAAGAAGCTGGAAAATTCCTTCACCTATTCACTCGGTGGCATTGCAGGGATATCGCTTCTGGTCGGTGGTATCGGCATCATGAACGTCATGCTCGCTTCCGTGAGCGAGCGAATCCGCGAGATTGGGGTTCGCAAGGCGATCGGGGCGCGTAGCCACGATATCTTTATCCAGTTCCTCGCCGAGGCGGTTGTCATCTCGGTCCTCGGGGGCCTATTCGGTCTCGCGGCGAGTGTCGGCCTGCTTTCGCTCGCCCGGGATCTGATTCCGGAAGGAGAAAATATCAGCCTGCTCCCCGTCACCGCCATGCTCTACGGTTTCCTTTTCAGCAGTTTGGTCGGTCTTGCTTCGGGTGTCTACCCCGCGTTGCGTGCCTCGCGGCTGGATCCCATCGATGCCCTGCGCTATGAATAGCGGGCAAGTGAGGCGTTTACGTTGACAGCCCCGTCCATTTGCACGGTCTGCACTTCCACATTGGATACGGAGTGGATCAAGGCCCGCGCAAATGTCAGAGGGTTGTTAATCGCCGTGGCCAGCTTTGCCTGAATCGCGCTGGTAATGGTGATCTGGCGGCTGGCCGAAAGATTTCTCTGATTCAGGGCAACCAGCACCCCGGGCACACTTGGATTGAAAGCGATGCACTCAGCCGCCCGCCCGGTGAAGGTGCGCCCGTTCAAGCACTCCAGGACAAAGCCTTCCGGTGAGCGACTGTAGGGAACGTAGCTGCGCTGGGCCGCGTTGATGGCGCGCTGTTGGGAGGTGTCCGGCTCCGGGCGCACCGCTTCGAGCACCGTGGGCCGACTATCCAGCAGGCCATGGCCCGCGGCGGGCACCTGGCCGAAGGCATGCGGCAGAAGGTCTCCGGGTGCATAGGACCGTCCGTCCACATCGAGTTTCAACCGAGTAAAATTGGAAAGCTCACGAAGAAACTGGCGGCAGTGCCCACAAGGTGTCTCCGAAACAGAAAGCGCCACGACTGCGTGCTCCTCGTGCATCCAGGCGTTGAGCAGGGCCGATTGCTCCGCGTGCAGTGATGCGTTGAGTGGCATTCCCTGAAATTCCATATTCGCACCCAGATATAGCTTACCCGAAGCACCCGTAGCGATGGCACCCACCGCGAACCCGGAGATTGGATGCTGCGAAAACGCCGCTGCAAGCGGGAGCAGGCTCGCCGCCGACGCCACCGATTCAGGATCGAAAAAGCCGCCGAAATTTGGAGATTCGAGGGCGCCGCGAATTGCAGCGGTGGCATCGGTAGCTATCTCAAGACCGTTGAGTGCGTTTTCAATGTGTTTGTCGGTCAAGAGCACGGTGAGAATCAACGCGGAAGCGTGTGAAGATTTAAAATGCTTACTTCAGAAAGCGAATGGTCAGTGGGTAGCGGTAGAGCTGACCTTCGTTTGCTTTAACC
>JAAAPI010000138.1 GCA_009908325.1 Verrucomicrobiota bacterium
GCAGCTGTCGTAGCCCATGGACTTGGCGGCCAGCATGAGGGTTTGCGCCGCAATACCGATCGAGCGCATCGCTTCGTCGCGTTGTAACTGCGGGTTGTTTTCGTAAAAGGGCGCAATCATGGGTACCAGCATGGACTGCACGGGCTCGGGCGCATTCACCCAATAGCGACCGGCGTCTTCGTGGGCATTGAGATCGGCGCAAAGGAGAATGGTGATGGAAGCCTCGCTGACCTGAGCCTGATTCCAGGAGACGGCGCGCAGGGCGTCCTGCGTGCTCTGATCGCTAACGACGACGAAGCGCCAGTTTTGAATATTGAAGGAAGTCGGCGAAAGAAGCGCGAGCTCCAGAAGCGCATTAATCTCGGCCTCGGTCATTTGATGATCGGGGTCGTAGTGTTTCACAGAGCGCCGCTCTTTTATTGCCGTGATCGTGTCCATTCTCAGATGATGTATTGCCTCGGAATAGACTTGCAAGTCTACAGCGGAGGTAATCCAGCTATTGAGCGATTGGAAAATTCTGTAATGATCCGCCCGCCGTCCCGCTTTGTCCTATATGCCTGATTCGCCCACAATTCTCTGGTTTCGCAAAGATCTGCGCCTCGAGGACAACAAAGCGCTCGAGGCAGCCATTGCCGCCGGCGATCCGATCATTCCTGTCTTTATCTGGGCACCACAGGAAGCGGGTGACTGGGCACCGGGTGCCGCCTCCAAGTGGTTTCTTCATCAGGCTTTGAAAAGTCTGGATGCTTCCTTGCAGGAGCATGGCGGACGTTTGGTTCTCCGGGCGGGTGATTCCCTCAGCGAGCTTCGCACGATTTTCCAAAAAACCGGGGCCAGGCGCGTGGTTTGGAACCGCCGCTACGAGGGCCCCCTGCGCGAGTTGGATGCATCCATAAAAAAAGCGCTTCGGGAGGATGGATACGAAGTGGAGAGCTATAACAGTTCCCTTCTGCACGAGCCGCACACGGTGAGCACCGGCGGGGGCAAGCCCTACAAGGTGTATACCCCGTATTGGCGACGGGTAAAAGATCGTCCTTTGCCGGGGCTGGCCGAGCCGGATTTTTCGAAAATTCGTTTTCCAGGGAGTTACCCGCAAACCACCGCCCTGGAGTCGCTGAACCTGCTGCCCAAAGAACAATGGTATCGGAAGTTTCAGCCCTATTGGGAGGTGAGTGAGGCCGCCGCGCGGAAGCGCCTTGATAATTTTCTTGAAACGTCGGTGCGCGACTACAGTGAAGCGCGCGACATCCCAGGCGAAACGGGCACTTCGGGACTGTCTCCCTATCTTCATTGGGGGCTCATCGGGCCGCGGCAAATCATGCACACGCTCCTGAGTCGTCACGATCTGCGGGCGCAGGGGCCACAGGTGTATGCCAAAGAAGTCTACTGGCGGGAGTTTGCTTATAACGTGCTCTATCATTTTCCGCACACCCCGGATGCGCCTCTCCAGGAGAAATACGCCGATTTTCCCTGGGAGCCCGATGCCGAAGCGCTGAAACGGTGGCAGCAAGGGCAGACCGGCTATCCCATCGTCGATGCGGGCATGCGCGAGCTGTATGCGACCGGCTGGATGCACAACCGGGTGCGCATGGTGGTTTCCTCCTTTTTGGTCAAGCACCTGCTGCAGGACTGGCGTGAAGGCGCCCGCTGGTTCTGGGACACGCTGGTCGACGCCGATTTGGCCAGCAACACCCTTGGCTGGCAGTGGAGTGGGGGCTGCGGTGCGGATGCGGCCCCTTACTTCCGCGTCTTCAACCCCATGACTCAAGGCCATAAGTTTGATCCGGAGGGAGACTACGTGCGCAGATGGGTGCCGGAGCTGGCCAAGCTTCCCAACAAATATATCCACGAGCCCTGGGAGGCACCGGATGGGATATTGCAGCATGCGGAAGTCGATCTGGGCGAGACCTATCCCGAGCCAATCATCGATCACAAAAAAGGGCGCGAGCGAGCGCTGGCCGCATTGGCGGAGCTAAAA
Source organism: Verrucomicrobiota bacterium (assembly GCA_009908325.1). GTDB lineage: Bacteria > Verrucomicrobiota > Verrucomicrobiia > Opitutales > Coraliomargaritaceae > Thalassobacterium. The sequence continues at coordinate 1,979 of JAAAPI010000138.1, forward strand.
TAATGCGTGCTTGGAACCAATCGTGGCGTGCGAGCTTGCTCGCGCCTTAGTGGCTTCTCATTCGGACCGGGCGTGAGCAAGCTCGCACGCCACTTATTAAAAATGAAATCAATTCGAAATTTACACATTATCTTCGGCGATCAGCTCGATCATCAATCGGCTGTCTTCGACGGCTTCGAACCGGATCAGGACGCTGTCTGGATGGCAGAGGTCGACTACGAAGCGAAGCACGTCTGGTCGCACAAGCAGCGCATCGCTATTTTTTTGGCGGCCATGCGACACTTTCGGGATGCGTTGCGCGAAAAAGGCTACGAAGTCCTCTACACCGAGCTGGACTCAAACAAAGACACGGAAAAGTTTTCCTCGCGCCTGACAAAAGATCTGAAGGCCTGTCGAGCCGAGAAAGTCATCGTGGTGCGCCCGGGCGAGTGGCGGGTTTTGCAGGGGCTCAAGAAGGTCTGCAACGAGGCGGGTATCGAGCTTGAGCTGCGCGAGGATACGCATTTCTATACCACGCCGGAGGACTTCGAGGCGCATGCCAGCGGGCGCAAGGCGCTTCGCATGGAATTTTTCTACCGCGAGCAGCGCAAGCGCTTCAACGTGCTGATGGAGGACGGAAAACCGGCCGGGGGCGATTGGAACTTTGATAAGGAAAATCGCGGGAGTTTCGGGAAATCCGGACCGGAGGCACCCAATACCGGACCGGGCCACAGAAACGACGCCACGACAGAAGCGGTTCTTCAACTGGTCGAAAAACGCTTTGGTGATCACCCTGGATCCTTGGAGTCCTTTGCCTGGCCGGTCACTCGCGATGAGGCCTTGCGCGACCTGAAAAAATTTATCGCTGAACGCCTGCCGGTATTCGGCCATTATCAAGACGCGATGTGGACAGACGAGCCCTGGCTCTACCACTCCTTGCTCAGCTCCTCGCTGAATTTGAAGCTGCTCAACCCCCGCGAAGTCGTTGAAGCGGCGGAGCAGGCCTATCGCGATGGCGATGCACCGATCGCCGCAGTGGAGGGCTTCATCCGGCAGATCCTCGGATGGCGGGAGTATGTGCGCGGCATCTACTGGATGCACATGCCGGAATACATCGACCGCAACGCCATGGGTGCCGAAGAGCCGCTGCCCGATTTTTATTGGACCGGCGACACGGACTTGGAGTGCCTGAAACAATCCATCGGGCAAACCCTTGAGCAGGGCTATGCCCACCACATCCAACGCCTTATGGTGACGGGGCTCTACGCCTTGCTGCTGGGCGTCGATCCAAAGCAAGTGCACGAATGGTATCTCGCCGTCTATGTCGATGCGGTCGAGTGGGTGGAGCTGCCCAATGTATTGGGGATGTCGCAGTATGGCGACGGCGGTCTCATGGCGTCAAAGCCCTACATCGCGACGGGCAGCTACATCAACAAGATGAGCAACTACTGTAAGCAATGCCCGAAAAATCCCAAAAAGCGGACGGGGGAGGATGCCTGCCCTTTCACAACCTTATACTGGGATTATCTCATGCGGCACGAGGATACACTGCGTGGGAATAACCGCATGTCGCTGCAAGTGCGCAATCTGGATCGGTTGGACGATAAAGAACGCAGCGCAATTGCGGAGGCCGCGCAGCAGCTTCGCCAATAATCGCGCTCACTTTTTTCCATTGCCTGCGGCATTTTGCCACATGGACGGATATATTTTTTGCGAGTAATATGCAGTTGAATGATTGCCAAGCCTCTTACAATACTCGCTTTGATTTTCGCATTCTTGATCAGCTTGCCGCTAGCCGCCTCAAATGAAGCGATGCCCGTCTACCAGCTGGAGTCTTTTGTCGTGGTGGCGCCGAATCTCTGGCAGCCTGAGAGGACTCTGGACCGCGGCGGCATCGCCTCCGCAAAGCCGGTGGATTTGGCAGCGATTCTGTCATCCAAATTGCCGTCTGCGGCCTTCACGCGCAAGGGCCCACTGGCGGGCGACATTGTGCTCCGCGGCTTCGGACGGGACAACGTCGCCTTCACGGTGGACAATAACAAGACTTTCTGCGCCTGCCCGAACCGCATGGACCCTCCGGCTTTTCACGTGAGCTCGCAGCAGATTGAATCCATCAGCGTGCGCACTGGGCCTTTCAGTGTGGATCAGGGAAGCAGCGTGGGTGGACAGATCGCCGTGCGGACATCCGAGCCGACTGGCGATACCTTTGGGCGCTTTTATGGCTATGCGGGCAGCTACGATTATTTCTCTACCGGGGTAACCGGCGGTGTCAGCTTCACTGATACCCTTTATGGTCTCGGCGGTGTTTACTACCAGCGGGGCGGTGTTTACGAAGATGGTTCCGGTACGCGCTTCACCGAGGCACCGGGCTTGAACTACCGCCCGGAGTTTCGCAATGAGGATGCCTTCGAAGTGCTTAACTTTGAGGTCAAGGGGTCCTACGTCTTGAAAAATGCCGCCTCGCTCACCGTGAGCTACGCCTATCAGGACGCCTCGGACGTCCTCTACCCGGGCTTGCGAATGGATGCCCCGGAGGATACGATGAATCGTGCTTCCATTGCCTACCGCTTATCAGTCGATTGGGTGATCGCCGATAGCGTGGAGGCAAGCTTCGCCTACAGCCAGGTGGATCATGATATGCGCGACGCTTTCCGTACGAGCTTGAACAACATGGGCGACGCTTTTGTCAGCCGCGGCTATTTCATGCGGACCGAGGCGCAGAGCCGCTACCTGGGTGGTCGGCTCGACTTCGGTAAAGATTTTTCAAGCGACTCCCTGCTGCGTTATGGGGTCGACCTGCAACGCCGGGAGTGGGATGCCAACAACATCATCGGTATGCAGCGCAATAACATGCTGCCCGACACGGTGACGGATGGTGGGGGCGCTTGGGTTGTGTATGAACAGCAGCGTGGTGAATGGATGATCGAGACCGGTCTGCGATTTGATGTGAGAAACACCAAAGCACACGAGGATATAAGTTTTCTGCGGAGCGCTGTAGGCACCGACGCCAACGAACAAACCGATCTGCTGCCCAGCGCTTACGCCTTGGCCAGCCGCGAGCTGAGCGATGCGCTGACCGCCTACGCGGGGCTTGGCTTTGCTTCGCGGGTGCCCGATCCGCAAGAGCGCTACATGAATTTGAACCGACCCATGATGAACTCGGATTGGGTGGGCAATCCCGACCTCGATCCGGTTGAGAATTTGGAGTTGCAAGGCGGGCTACGTTGGCAGGAGGAGGCCTTCGATGCCGAAATTAGTCTCTTCCACGCCTGGCTTAGCGACTATATCTATCTCGCCAGCATAAATGCTAACCCGCCAACACTCCCCGGCGGTGCCACTACTTATGAAAACATCGACGCCCGCATCTATGGTGCCTCGGTGAGCGGGGGATGGAATGCCAGCGAAACGCTCCGCTTTGAGGCCGGTCTGGCCTACCAGCACGGAGAAAAAAAGAGTCGTCCCCGCAATGGAACGAACGATGTGCTGGGCGAAATTCCGCCCCTGCGGGGCCGACTGGCCGCGCTTTTCAGCTACGAAAAATTCTCGGCCCAAGCGGTCGGGCTTTTTCAAGCCGATCTCGACCGGGTTGACTCTGATATCGGCGAACAAAAAATCGATGGCTGGGCCGTGCTCAATCTTTCGGCGAGCTATCAATTCAACGGCACATTTAGCCTGAGTGTGGGCGTGGATAATGTTTTCGACCGCAACTACGCTACGGCCAACTCCTTTGTCCGGGATCCCTTTCGATCCGGGGTGGTGGTGAACGAGCCAGGTCGATTTCTCTTCGCCCGTGTTGGTTTTGAGTTCTGAGGGATTGCTTCGGGCTGGCTATTCGAGGCGGTCTCTCTACCTTGGTCAAAATTGTGTTAGCGAGCGATTATTCCATAGAAATCAACGAAAGGCAGGGCCACCGCTGGCTCTGGCGCTTACGCTGGGTGCAGGCCGCCGGACTCTTCGCCGGTAGCCTGGCGGCTCACAGCTTCGTCCACGTGCAGTTGCCTTGGGGTGTGATCGCTTTCGTGCTCGCGATCCTGCTTGCGAGCAACGCCGTGATCCATCCGGGGGCCCGCTTCCTCGGCTCCGGTCGGAGGCGGGAAGTGGCGATTATGGCGCTGCTCGTGCTCGACCTTGTGCTCCTGACCGTTGTACTCTTTTTTACGGGCGGCGCGCATAATCCCTTCACGATGCTTTATCTGCTCCTGATTGTGCTGGCGGTCATGTTGCTCCGTCCGTCGGCCGCCTGGTTCCTCGTGGCGCTTACCGTCGTCGCCTTCATTCTATTGTTTGGCTCCCCGCATCGCTTGATGAGCCACGCAGGGGAAGCACTCTGCCACGATATGGACTTTCATCTCAGGGGAATGGTGCTGGGGCTGGCAGTCGGCGGCGCCGGTGTGGTCTATTTCGTCAGTTCGCTGACACGGGCTCTTGCGGCCCGTCGCCGCGAAGTTGAAGCCCTGCGCACGCGTATGGCCGAGCAGGGCAAAGTTGTCGAACTCAGCGCGGTCGCGGCCACTGTAGCCCACGAGGTGGCCACCCCGCTGGGTACGATTGCCGTGATCGGTCGCGATTTGGAGTTGTTCGGCTGTGCTTCCGCTAGTGCCGGTGATATCCGGGAAGACGCCCGACTGATTCGCGAAGCCGTAGCGAGCTGTCAAAAAAGCCTCCATTGGCTCTCCGGTAGGGCTAGCGGCTTGGAGGAAGCAGACATACAAGTGGTTTCGGCGGCGCTTTTCTACGATCAGCTCAACTCATTCCTGAATAGTGATGAGCGCACCCGCCTGCGCTACGAGCCGACAGGCGCGGGAGCGGTGCGGGCCTCGCTGCGCGAACTCGTCATGTCTGTAGCTATTCTGATTCGTAACAGCCTGGACGCTTCAGCCGACAGGCAGATCGTCGACCTGATTTGGGAGGGCGGGGCAGAGGCGGTCTCTATTCATGTCCGCGACACCGGCTCCGGCATGGACGCTGAGGTTCTTGAAAAAGCGAAACAACCTTTCTTCACAACCAAGTCTCCGGATCAGGGCCTCGGGCTGGGGCTTTACTTGGTCGATGTGTTTTGCCAACGCTTCGATGGCTCCCTCGATTTAACGTCGAAACCCGGTAGCGGGACCGGGGCCACTTTAAGCCTGCCGAAAGCTTCATGAAAAATTCTTCTAGCCACTCACTGCTTATCATCGACGACGACGAAGCATTCGGCCGCCGTCTTACCCGATCTTTTGAGCGCCGAGGCCATATGGCGAGCTGGTTTCGCGATGGAAACTCGGCCTTGAGTGCCCTCCAGGCGCGGCATTTTGATAGTGCCGTGGTCGATCTTCGTCTGGAAGGCGAAAACGGGATCGAAGTTGTGAGCAAACTCCGCGAGCGGGAACCGGCCTTGCGCATTGTTATCCTCACAGGCTACGGGAGCATCGCCACGGCCAAAGATGCGCTGCGGCGCGGAGCGCTCGACTACCTAACGAAGCCAACGGATGCGGTGGAAATCGAGCAGGCCTTATGGGGCCAGAACGATCCGAAAGAAGGAAGGGCGGCGGTCGACGAAAGCACCGTGCCCAGTCTGAAACGAATTGAGTGGGAATATTTGCAGCGCGTATTGGCCGATACAGATGGAAACATCAGCGAAACTGCCCGCCGCCTCGGTATCGAACGGCGTACTGTACAACGCAAACTATCAAAATACCCGCCGCTAGACTAGTGGTCCATCAAACAAGCGTCAAGCCGGGCCTCGATCTCCTTCGCTTTGATGCCGACGCCGATCAGGACCAGTTCCTGTCGACGATCCCCGAGCTCGGGGTGCCAATCGCGTTTTATTTTTTCGGGAACCTCCTCGAAGGTGCCTTCGCCTTGTTCCAGGACGACTTGCCACCAGGGGCATAGGTAGTCAGCGCGTAGCGTCCGCCCGGCGATGGCGAGCAGGCCGACGCGATCCGGCGAGCGGTTCGTCCAATAAAAGCCTTTGGCGCGGATGACGCCGGGCAGGCCGCTGCGAAGCGCACGCAGAAGCTTGGCCTCGTCGAAAGGCCGGCGGCGTTTGTAGAGCATGGAGACCAGCCCGTAATCGCTGTGATGGTGCGGGTCGGTCTGCGCCGTCATGACAGGCGCGGGTGACACGGTGTTTTGCCTGGTCGATGCGCCGCCTGGTTGAGCGCTCCCCGCGTCAATCCCGGCAGGCGCCCGGAAAATCATATCCTGCCAGCGGGCGGCATTCATGGTCGCTTCGGGCGCGTAGCGCGCTTGCTGGAGAATCGAAGCCGGATCGAGCCGCCCAAATTGAGCGGTCGCTATCTCCGCGTGCAGGTTGATCTCGCGCAGAATCGCCCGCAGCCGCTCCAGTTCCGCCGCTTCGACCGTGTCCACTTTATTGATGACAAGCAAATCGGCGCACTCAATCTGTTCCGCCAAAAGTTCATCAAGTGGGCGGCGGGCATCACCCTCCAGCAAGTGGCTGCGCTGCTTCGCATCCGTCTGACTCAGGCCCAGGTAGTTTTCGAGATTGGCCGCATCGACCACGGTGACGAGGTTGGCGATGCGCAGGAAATCCGTGCCGCAGACGCCCCGGACATTCGGGGCCTTCAGGCTCTGGACAATGGATTTGGGTTCCGCCACCCCGGTTGCTTCAATGATAATGTGCGTGAGATCATTCGCGCGATACAGCTGGAGCAGCGCATCCATCAGCTCGGTTTGGATGGAGCAACAGATACAACCGCTACTCAACTCGGCCAGAGCGCTGCTTTCTTGTTTGAAATCCTTGAGCGAAGCACCCACCAGAGCGGCGTCGATGTTTACCTCTCCCAAATCATTGATGAGCAGTCCAATGCGGGCGTCACCAGAGCCGCTGAGAATGTGGTTGAGCAGCGTCGTCTTGCCCGCACCAAGAAAGCCACTCACGACCGTGACCGGTATGCGCGCCGATTCTTTGATCGGGCGTTTTGGTTTCCAAAATAAAAATGAACGGCTCATGGAGAGAGGAATACAGAAAAAAGATTATATTGCAAATAACTTGCAATAAATAGAAGAAGTAGCTTGTTTGCTGGAATGGAAGCAAAAACAGTTGATGGGGTTATCGTCGGTGCCGGGCCTGCGGGTCTGGGCTGTGCCTTGGCTTTGCAGAAGGCGGGCATTGGGAATTTTCTTATTTTAGAGCGCTCAGTCGTCGGGGCCAGTTTTAAGGCCTGGCCGCGCGAGATGCGTTGGAAAATTGCCTTTCGGATGCTCGGTCGGCAGGTCGCATTCGCCGCCGGATTTGCCCTCTGCATCGCTTGGTCGGGCGCGCTTTTGGGGTTCTGAATATCAAAAACCATGCAAAAACCACCCAACAAAAAATTACCCGTCACCGTGCTTTCCGGTTTTCTTGGCTCCGGCAAGACGACGCTGCTCAACCATATCCTGAACAACCGCGCGGGCCTGCGGGTCGCGCTCATTGTCAACGACATGAGCGAGGTCAATATCGATGCCCGGCTGGTCGAAGAAGGCGGGGCAGCGCTCAGCCGGCAGGAGGAGAAGCTGGTCGAGATGAGCAACGGCTGCATCTGCTGCACCCTGCGCGACGACTTGCTGATGGAAGTGCGGCGCTTGGCCTATGAGGGCCGCTTCGACTACCTGCTGATCGAATCGACCGGCGTCTCCGAGCCGCTGCCGGTGGCCGAGACCTTCTTCTTCCGCGACGAAGCGGGCTTCTGCCTCGATGATCTGGCGCGGCTCGACACCATGGTGACCGTGGTGGACGCGGCCAACTTCGAGCGCGACTTCGGTTCGCCCGACAAGCTGGCCGATCGGGGCCAGGCCGTGGGCGAGGACGACGAGCGGACCATCGTCGATCTGCTCATTGATCAAATCGAGTTCGCCGATGTCATCATCCTGAACAAGATCGACTGTGTCGATGAGGCCTCGCTCCGCGACATCCGCTCCGGCATCAAGGCCCTCAACGGACAGGCCAAGCTGATCGAGACCTCGCATAGTAAAGTGGACCCGGAGGAAATCCTCAACACCGGCCTCTTCGATATCGAAAACGCCGAGCAGGCGCCCGACTGGCTGAAAATTATCGAGGGCGAGCCCGTGCCCGAGACCGAGGAGTATGGTATCACCAACTTCGTCTACCGGGCCCGGCGCCCCTTCCACCCAGAGCGTTTCAAGCGCTGGGCCGCCCAGGACTGGCCGGGCGTGATCCGCTCGAAGGGCTTTTTCTGGCTGGCCACCCGCATGCCCTACGTCGGTCTCTGGTCGCGGGCCGGCGGGCAATCCGATATCCAGGCGGCCGGCAAGTGGTTTGCCGCAGTGCCCCGGGAGCAATGGCCCGACGACGAGGAGAGTATCACCATCGCCATGTCGAACTGGAAGGAGCCCTACGGCGACCGCCGCCAGGAGATCGTGGTGATCGGCTATGTCGAAAAAATGGACGAGCCCTTTCTGCGCGACTGTTTCGATGCCTGCCTGCTCACCGACGCCGAGATGGCTGAGGGCTTGGATGCCTGGGACAGCTTCTCCGACCCTTTCCCGTCGTGGGCTCACTACGAAGCCGAACCCGCAGCCGTCGGACTCGAAGATGAATATGAATAGCGGAGAAGCTAGTCCATGCGCCTTACACTCTACAACACGCTTACCCGCGAGGTGGAGCCCGTCGTGCCGATCAACGGGCGGAAGCTGCGTTTCTATTGCTGCGGACCGACGGTCTATGGCCCGGCCCACATCGGGAACTTCCGCACTTTTGTGATGCAGGATGTGTTTCGGCGGGTGCTCGAAGTCATTGGCCAGCCGTGCATGCACGTGCGCAATATAACCGATGTGGACGACAAAACGATCCGCCAGTCTGTCGAACTCGATCTGCCGCTGACCGAGGTCACCGCGCACTGGACGGCGCGCTTCCATGCCGACTGCGCGGCGCTCAATCTTCGTTCGCCGCACATTGAGCCCAGTGCGGTGGCGCACCTCCCGGAGCAGATTGCTCTGATCGAAAAGCTCATCGCCAAGGGCCATGCCTACCGCAGCGAAGACGGATCGGTTTATTTCAAGGTCGCAAGCTTCCCCGCTTACGGAGCACTGTCGCGCCTCAAGGAGCGCAGCATCACGACGGGCGCGGTCGACCGCGAGGACTCGGACGAATACGAGCGCGACAGCGCTGCCGACTTCGTGCTCTGGAAGGCCCGCCGCCCCGAGGACGGGCCGAACTACTGGCCGAGCCCCTTCGGCGAGGGTCGGCCCGGTTGGCATGTCGAGTGCAGTGCCATGTCGATGCGCCATCTTGGCGAGAGTTTCGACCTGCATTCCGGCGGCGTGGACCTCATCTTTCCGCACCACGAAAATGAAATCGCCCAGAGCGAAGCTGCCACAGGCCGGCCCTTCGTCCGGCACTGGTTCCACATTGCCCATTTGTTGGTCCACGGCGGAAAAATGAGCAAATCGCTGGGCAATCTCTACACGCTCGATGACGTGCGCGATCAGGGCCACAGGCCCGAGGAGCTGCGCTATGTGCTCCTCTCGGGCGGTTACCGCCAGCAGCTTAACTTCACCTGGGAGAGTCTCGGGGCCGCCCGCAAGGCGCTCGCCCGCTTGCGGGAATTGCAGAAACGGCTGGGCGGCCCGAGCGAGTTGGTCGGTGCCCCAAAAGAACGCGACTTCGCCCCCTTCCGCCCGGTGATCGGGGCCCTGCTCGAAGATCTCAATACCCCCGAGGCTCTGGGGCGACTCTTTGCCACCGTCAAGACCCTCAATCAAAAACTCGATGCCGGGGCACTGGACCCGCTGGCGATCAAGGCCGCGCGGGAGGGCCTGGCGGCGGTGCTCGATGCTCTGGGCTTGGAATTACCCGCTGCCACGAGCGAAAGCGTGCCCGAGCCAGTGCAAAAACTCGCCGCCGAGCGCTGGCAGGCGAAGCAACAGCGTGACTGGGCGACTGCCGATGCCCTGCGTGAGCAACTCCATGCCGCCGGTTGGGCGACAAAAGATGAACAGAGCGATTACCAACTTTTACCGCTTTGAGACGGCTGCGGATGCTCGACAACTCGAGCATGCGGCAAGCGCACACGCCACAAAAAACAGACTTTGACCACAGCCCGACATCAATTGCACTCAATCGAACCATGAATCCATCAGAGAATATAAATTCGCCGGAAACGGCTGACGAGCAGAAGGCCGAAGCCTTGCGTATCGTCAAGCGGCTGGCTGCTTTGATCGAAGAGCACCGACAGGCAGCGCTTCCACTGGGTATTAAGCTTGCGGCTACAGAACTATGCAAATGAAACCTGAAAATACCCACTCCCTCTTCGCCAAGCGTGAGCGTGTCGAACAAGTCGAGGAGGGCGATCGGCTCGCCCCGAAATTTGATGCCCAGGGCGTCATCCCCTGCATCACCATGCACGCGCAGACGCGGGAGGTGTTGATGTTTGCCTTTATGAATCCGGAGGCACTCCAGCTGACCATTGAGACCGGCCTCGCGCACTACTGGTCACGCTCGCGGGAGAAGCTCTGGAAAAAAGGCGAAAGCTCCGGCATGTTCCAAAAGGTTCGGCGCATGTTGGTCGATGACGATCAGGACTGCGTGATCATCGAAGTCGAGCTGACCGAACCCACCAGCGGTGGGGCGGAGGCCTCGTGTCACGTTGGCTACCGCTCCTGCTTCTATCGCGAAGTGAGGCTCGGCGCTGGGGGTGAGGGCCCCGCGAAGCTGACCTTTACCGAATCGGAAAAGTCCTTCGACCCGAAGGCGGTATATGGCGACGCGCCGAACCCCACACGCATTTAAGACCCTTCAAAATACTTCGACCGTAATGAGGGGTTTTGGCGTTGCGGAATGGGTAAGCGAGCAGTCCGGAACCTCGGGCATTCGCAACGCTTGTTGACATATAAAAATCGCTGAAAACTGAATTCTTTAATGCAAAATAAATGCAATTAAGGCACCGACGGGCAGGACTATGGTTTTGAAAAAATGAACATGAGCGAGGTCAATATCGATGCCCGGCTGGTCGAAGAGGGCGGGGCGGCGCTCAGCCGACAGGAGGAGAAGCTGGTCGAGATGAGCAACGGCTGCATTTGCTGTAAAGACGCATCACCCGGCCATTGCCATCGCCGAAATCCGGGTATAAATGTCCATAAATAGAAAATCCGCGCGGATCTGAAAGCGGATATGAATAGTGCTTTAAATATTGTTTATCATGTGGATGCAAATCGATTCTTTTGGATTTTTCTATTTCTGCGCGGATATGAAAGCGGATTTACTTGCGGCGCATTCAAGATATCAAGAGATAATCTAACTCGGTGGGTCGACTTGCGAAAATCGTTTGTTTCGACTTTTGTTGTGTCAGAAAATTGAGCGATTAATCCACCCGCATCCACTTTCTACATGAGCGATACAAAAACTATTCTCGTCACCGGTGCATCCGGTCTGATTGGCACGCCGCTTTGCGCGGCCCTGCGTGCCCGGGGGCACACGGTGCGGACGCTCTCCCGTAGTGACCGCGGTGATTTTAAGTGGGATGTGGCCGCCGACACGATGGACACGAGTGCGGTTGATGGGGTCGACGCCATCGTCCACCTCGCCGGCGAGAGTATTGCGCAGCGCTGGACGGAGTCGGTCAAAGTGCGCATCATGAAGAGTCGGGTCGACAGCACTCGGCTGTTGGTCGATGCCGCTCTCGAGCAATCCGAAAAGCCCATCTACATCGGGGCCTCCGGCATTAGTTTTTATGGGATCGACCGGGACGATGTGGTCGATGAGAGCAGTGAGACCGGGCAAGGTTTCCTCGCCGAAGTGGCACGGGAGTGGGAGGGTGCGGCACAGCCGCTCGAAGCGACTGGTGTGCGCTGTGCCTACATGCGGACCGGTATCGTGCTCAGTGCGAAGGGTGGGGCGCTTGCGAAGATGCTGACTCCTTTCAAGCTGGGCGTGGGCGGCCGGATCGGAGACGGTCAACAAATGATGAGCTGGATCAGCTTGGAGGATTTGGTTCAAGCTTACGTATTTGCAGTGGAAAACGATGCCTTAACGGGGCCCGTCAACGCGGTGGCCCCGGAAGCGGTCTCCAATGCCGACTTCACCAAGACGCTCGGTAAGGTTTTGGGTCGTCCGACGATTTTCCCATTGCCGACTCAAGTCGTTAAAGCACTCTTTGGCGATATGGGTAAGGAAACCGTGCTCAGTAACCTGGCCGTTCTACCCGGCCAGCTGATCGAGCACAACTTCCAGTGGCAGCACGCAACCATCGAAAAAGCCCTCCAAGCGAGCCTGTAAAACGGCTGGCGTCCGTCTTTGCTCTCCGACCTTCGTCAGACTGTGTCCCGCAACCCAAATCCCGCAACCCGCCGCGTAAAAGGCAAAGCCCACGCGGTTCCATCCCACATCCCATATCCAGTAACCCGCATCCCATATCCCGAATCCCGCAACTCGAAACCATGCAACCAACAGACATCCTTATCATCGGAGCCGGTATTTCCGGCCTCCTCTGCGCTACTGAGCTGCGTCATGCGGGGCGCTCCGTTCGCCTTTTGGACAAGGGGCGTGGACTCGGAGGGCGCATGGCGACACGGCGTATGGCGGGTGGTCGCCTGGACCACGGAGCTCAATACTTCACGGTGCGAGATGCGCGCTTTCAAAGATATGTGGATGCATGGCTGGAGGCCGGTGTGGTCAAGGAGTGGTTCAGGCACCTTCCCGAAGACACGAACCCTGCCGGTTATCCGCGTTACCGGGGGCTCAACGGTATGACCGATGCACCCAAGCATTTGGCGCGCGATCTTGAGGTCCACAACTCGCAACACGTTACAGGCCTCTCCCGTGACACGGATCTCTGGATCGCGCGCACCCAGGCCGGCGATACCTTCCTGGCGAAGCACTTGGTGATCACGGCACCACTTCCCCAAGCACTGAATCTTCTGGATACGAGCGGAATGCGCTATGCGAACGGAGCCACCGACGCTTTGCTTGCAGTGCGCTACGAGCGGGGTCTGGCGACTTTGGCTATACTCGACGGACCCAGCGGCCTGCCGCAACCCGGTGGCATGAAAGTGGCCGAAGGGGTGCTCACCTGGATCGCGGACAACCAACTGAAAGGTATTTCCGCCGATGTCCCGGCGGTCACGCTCCACGCGAATCCCGATTTTGCGGACGAACATTGGGACAGCGACAACGACGTTCGTGGCCCACGCATGCTCGAAGCCGCCAAGCCCTTTTTAGAAAGCAATGTTGTGGAATACAACTGCCATCGCTGGGGCTTCACCAAGCCGGTCAATCCCTGGCCCGAACCGTATTTTCAAAACGCGGGACTACAGCTCACGCTGGCCGGTGATTCCTTCGGTGGGCAGCGAATTGAGGGCGCTGCGCTGTCCGGCATCGAAGCGGCCGCCGCCGTGCTCACCGTATAAAACATGCGCGGAATTTAAGAATGTGCCGTTGATAACTCGGATCTTTCTTCGTAGAAAAAGAGCCGATCACTCTGGGAGTTCCAGTCGTCGGGCACATCGAGCGTCTCGCCGTTTTCAAAGCCGTATTCCACCTTGTCGGATTTTTGGTGCCTGCGGCATCGCTTTGCGATCATCCTGCGGATGCCCGTTCCGCTACGCTCCACAAACCCTCTGCTCGGGTTCGAACCTCCTCCTGCTTGCCGCTCTTTCGGCGACTGCGTCTTGAAATGGCGGATGCGCCTTTGCCCTAAGGGGCTACGGCGGCACACGGAGGGAGGGATTGGTGCCTGCGGCATCGCTTCGCGATCATCCTGCGGATGCCCGTTCCGCTGCGCTCCACAAACCCTCTGCTCGGGTTCGAACCTCCTCCCGCTTGCCGCCCTTTCGGCGACTGCGTCTTGAAATGGCGGAGAGGGAGGGATTCGAACCCTCGGTGCCGTTTCCAGCACACGTCCTTTCCAGGGACGCACAATCGGCCGCTCTGTCACCTCTCCTCGCGCAATTTCGTGAGAGAACGAATCGGGGTGCAATCGGTCAACCAATAATTTCCAGATTATTCAATCGAACCCTCGGTGCCGTTTCCAGCACACGTCCTTTCCAGGGACGCACAATCGGCCATTGCTCCTTCGCTGCCCAGAGGGCACCCGCTCAGTCGTCCCTTCGGGACCCCGCTTCGCGGGACCATCTCCGCGCTG
>JAAAPI010000396.1 GCA_009908325.1 Verrucomicrobiota bacterium
GCCGTTGTCTGAGGTAGGGCAAGCTGTGGGCTACACGTCGCCCGAAACCTTTCGTAGCGCATTTCGCCGTATCGTGGGTGTGCCCCCGTCGACCTACCGCGATCGCTTTCGGCAGCTTTGATGGGATCCCGACGTGAATAGAGGGTTTGTCATATGCATATCGGACTGATCGGTGGGATCGGCCCAGCCGCCACGGTGGCCTATTACCAGCGTTTGGTCGATGTATTCGGGCAAGCCGATGTGCCGTTGCAGTTGACGATCCAGCATGCCGATATCACCACCTTGACGGAAAATGCGGACCGTATGGACATCGATGCGCAGACCGACGTCTTCGCGGCGCATATCAAGTCCTTGAAGGGTGCTGGCTGCGACATCATCGGGATCACGGCCTTAACCGGGCATTTCTGTATCCCCATGTTGCAAGCTGTGTCGTCACTACCGATCCTGAGTGCAACAGACGCAATCGATACCTATTGCGCGCAAAAAGGGATCGCCCGACTTGGGTTGCTGGGCAGTCCTTCGGTTTTGAAATCCCGTCTGTTTGGGCTTTTGCATGAGGTAAAAACCGTGGTTCCGGACGAAGACCCGGAAGGAGTCGGCCGAACGTATATGGAGATCGCAACGAAAGGCGCCTGCACGACCCATCAGGCCGACCTTTTAATCGCAGCTGGGGCACAGATGATGCGGGCTCAGCAGGCCGATGCGATCTTGCTGGCCGGAACGGACCTTGGTCTCGTTTTTGACGGTCTGGACCCTGGCTACCCGACAATTGATGCCCTTCGTCTGCACGTTGACGCCTTTGTGGAAGCCGCGGCAGACAAACCAAATCTCATGGGGCTCAACGCGTCCGCGTGGGCATCACCTGACACAGAATACTTTGACCGATAGCCTTGGAGTAGGAAATGAGTGCCCACATCATTCTCGCCCATCCGGAGCCAACTTCATTTAACGGCAGCATGGCCAAACGGGCTTTGAGCCATTTCCACTCGACTGGGAAGACCTGCACCTTCAACGATTTATATGCATCGGGGTTCGATCCAGTCGAACGCGATAAGCATTACGCGGCTCGAAAGAATCCCGAGGCCTTTGCGCCTTTGGATGAGCAAAGACAAGCTTGGCAAAACGGAACGACACCCGAAGATGTCAAAGCCGAAATCAACAATCTTCGGAATGCCGATCTGGTGATCCTGCAGTTTCCTCTCTGGTGGCATGGGCCGCCCGCGATGTTGAAAGGCTGGTTCGATCGAACCTTTCCAAGCGGGGGCGTGTATACGAGCCGCATGCGCTATGACAAAGGTTACTTCACCGGCAGGAAAGCTCTGCTGTCCGTGACGACTGGCGCGCCTGAGGACGCTTTCGGTGCGGGTGCTCGGGGCGGGGATCCTACAACCATGCTATGGCCATTGCACTATTCGCTTCACTACCTTGGTTTCGAGGTTTTGAAGCCGTTCTGGACGTATGGCGTTCAGGGATACGGGTATTCCTATGAGGATCAGCACACGGTCGAGCGCCGATTGACCAATGCGCTCGATGACTGGGAAGAAAGACTTCTGGGTTTGAGCGAAGAGAATGGACTTACCTTCCCGGGATGGTCGGATTGGGATAACGCGGGGCGACCCTTGGCATCGCCGGCCAAAGTGCGGTGCTCCTAGATTGGTACAGGCTTTTCCCCGTATGTTTTAGGCGAGAAGGCCGAGATGGTGGGCTGACCGAAGGCTGGCGGCGGGGCTGTTGCATCATCCCAAGCGGTGACCTGTCACCCGCCCAAACTGCCCGCAGGTCTGGACGCGAGGCTTCTCAGCGCTCCATGCTCATGAACCATCGACGGGTTTGCGCATCGGCCGGGAGTAGGGTTTCAATCCGCAGTTCGTCCAGCGTCATATCCATGCTCATTGCCACTGTGGCGAGCAGCGATAGACAACCTCAGTTCGACACCATCGACAAGCAACTCGATGGAAAGGACCAGTGCGTGATGCTCTTTCGGACAATCTGCGATGGCAGCAGCAACGCATGGCAGGTCTGACAACTCACCCAGTAGGGCCTTCCCTCATCATCATTGGGCCAGCGCGCATCCTCCAGATCACGCAAGCGGAACAGCGCGCGCGTGACCTCAGGCCAATTGCGGATATTTTGCCGCAGCGGACAGGGTGAAAGCAGATCGCGCAACAGATTGGGTTGCCCGGTGCCGCAAGCGATCGCGGAGAATTTCTCTGCGCTGTCATTGGCCCGTTGTGAGTTCCAAATGCGATCGACCGAGACGGCAGAAAATGGGTCATGGCCATTCAGGACATGGTCGATGGATACGTCCACTGCATCTCTGACATCTGCACTTCAGCTGGCATTGGCAGATTGAGGCGCAAAACCCGCCGACATCAGCATGATGTCGGGCTCCGCGGCTGGCATTTCAAGCGCCTAGAAGAACTGCCATATCGCGTATCGGCTGGGCCGCGAGCGCCCGGTTTCGAGAAAGCTGAGATGGCGTTGCGACATGCGGGCGTCGAGCGCGAGGTCGAGATGGCTCAACCGTCAGCTTTCTCGCCAATATTTCAGCAGTGGGCCGAAAGCCCAGCAAAGCAAACCCGCATTCAACTTCAGCGAAATCGCACTTTGTCTCGCATCTTACCAGTTCGTACACAATGCAGCGAACGGCAGGTGTACGGATAGGTAGGGAC
>JAAAPI010000221.1 GCA_009908325.1 Verrucomicrobiota bacterium
TTTTGCGGGCACGCCATAAAATCCGAGGGGGTGATGTGGGGGTAGCGTAGGGGCTTCATTTATGAAGCCCGCCGAGCACAGGGCGATCCAGCCTGATAATTTATCCAACTGTCGGAACCACCCGACGCGGTCTTCATAAATGAAGCCCCTACGAAATAAAAAAACCGCCGCGCCTGCGAAGGCACGGCGGTTTGAAAACAAACGCGGAGGAAACCTAGGCGCGGCGACGGCGAACCATCACGTAGCCAAGCCCCAGCATGCCAGCGAGCAATGCGTAAGCGCTAGGCTCGGGGACGGCTTGTCCCGTATTTAATGAACCCGCTGTGTTTACACCATCACCTGCAGCCCATGTGAAATCGCTGGGCGCTGTGCCGGATCCCGTTCTGTAAAGGGAAGATCCTGCAGCAGTCGACGAACTTTGGGTAATACCGATGTCTGTGAGCGAAATACCTGAGGCCGCTCCGTCACCTAGTGGTCCCATGTTACCTTCATATGAGAAACCATCTAAGAGTGATCCAGTGCCAGAATTGTCCCAAAGAACAAGTCCATCAGGGGCTCCGTTTTGAATCGAAGATGGAGAAACCGTGTAGAAGCTACCCCCTGCAATTGAGTCTCCAAGGGTAAAGTCTGTATCAAGATTGAAAGTATCATTACTACCATAGAGCTCGTTGTCTGATCCATTATACAGGAGAAGATCGATATCACTTAAACTACCGCCAAATGTGGAGGAAACGAAGACTTCAACAAATTCGCCAACATCTGCTCCGGAATTGTCGTAGTGGAATTCGTTGATCCAAACGGATGCATTAGCAGCCCCGGCGAGCCCCAGTCCAGCGACCAGAGCGAGTAGTGTTTTTTTTGTGTTTTTCATAATATTATATTTAAGTTAGGTTGTGTGTTTTTTGCTCGAAGTCCGATGTATTACGTCGGAGCTATATGAAATAAACTAGAGGAAAGTGACAGTGCAACTGCGGGACAGTTACGATTGTGTTAAACGAGCGGAAATTTCGTTTTTTGGTTAGTTTGCGAGTTGAGATCAGCTAGAATTTTGCCAAATTCGTAAATCGGAAGAAAATGTGTAAATTTAAACCCGGTTTTGTTGGAAATTGGCCGGTGGTGTCCGCTTATGCGTGGGTGAACCGAAGAAAGCGTCGAGCGCACGGAAAGTAGAGAGCAATGCTGCGATTCTTGCGTTTAACCTTGTCCGTTTATTAGGGCAGAATGATTTAGGACAGACGGAGTTCTGACGGAGATGGCGAAGCAATGATTTGGGAGAGGCGAAGTTCTTACGGAGATGGCGAAGCAATGATTCGAGGCAGAATCATTTGAGGCAGAAAATTGGGGCTTTAAAAATCGTTACTTCGGTATTTCCGGACTTCGGCGAGCTCAGTCGAGTCGCAGATCTCCGTCGCTAATGATCCGCTTATGGGTTAGATGATTTTCCCATTTCCCCCCGATTCGCGTGCATTCGCGTCCATTCGCGGTTGCAAACCACGCCGTTGTATCCCGCGCATGCGGGGTTTTAACAACGTCCGGGCGTCCGGCCATTCGACGAGCTCATGATTAACAACGAGCGGACACGCCACCTGCCGCCAGAGTATGCGTGGGGTGACCCGCCGAGTAGCGCGGATCCATGCGTCGCCTTCGGCTATGCAGGACCTCGGTGCGCGGAGGGGAGAGCGATGCTGCTGCGATTCTTTCTTTCAATATTTCAGATCGGCAAGTGTGTCCATGGCACGCCAGGGGAGTATGCGAATCGGCCCCTCGTGCCAAGCGTCGTCGCCTCCGTAGATGAGGGTGGGTGTAACGTTTTCGCCTCCCGAGAGGGCCAGCCATTTCTCGAGACCATGCAGCCAATCACGGGCAAAGGTTTGGCCCGATTTGATTTCGACCGGGGTCAGCTGTCCGGCGCGATCCATCAGTAGGTCGACCTCATGCCCGGTGTTCGTCCGCCAAAAGAAAAGATTATTCCGCTGACCTCGATTCCAACGGGCCTTGAGTTGCTCGACGATGACCCAATTCTCGAAAAGGGCACCCCGCAGCGGGTGCGTGTCCAACTGTTGCGGTGTTTCAATGCCGAGCAAACGGATCGCCAGGCCGACGTCGTAAAAGTAGATTTTTGGGGTTTTGACCACACGTTTGCGGAAATTCCGGTGGTGCGGCTGGAGTCGGAAAGCTACGTAGGAAGCTTCCAGAACGGAGAGCCACTTGCCGACGGTACCATGATTCAGGCCGCAGTCACCCCCAATGCGGTTCGCGTTAAAAAGCTGCCCGACGGAGCCTGCGCAGAGTCCAAGAAAACGTTGAAAGCGATGCGTGTCCTGAACCTGTAGAATTTGCCGGACGTCCCGTTCCACGTAGGTTGTGATATAGGCATCATACCAGAAGGCCGGATCGATCTTTTGGTCAAAAATAGGTGGGTAGGCCCCCTGCCAGAGAACTTCGTTTAAGTTTTGTGTTTTGTTCGGCGGGAGTTCTGCAAAGCAGAAGGGCAGCAACTTGAGCAACCCGATTCGTCCAGCCAGCGTTTGGGAGATCTGCGCCATCATCCCAAATTGCTGCGAGCCGGTGAGGATGAATTGTCCCGCTGCGCTGGATGCGTCGAGCCGACCTTGCAGGTAGGAAAACAATTCGGGGGCCCGCTGCACTTCGTCGAGAATGCAACCTTCGGGGAAACGCGAAAGGAATTGTCGCGGATCGCGGATCGCCCGGGAACGCGCGTCCGGCGCTTCCAGGGATACGTAGGGCTTTTCGGGGAATACCTTCTGACAAAGGGTTGTCTTCCCCGATTGACGCGGCCCGGTGATTGCGACTGCCTTGAACTGTGTCGCCATTTGGTGAACGGTGGACTCGATGACGCGATCTATCATAATTGGAATCTTACAATTTGATAATTCAAATGTCAATTTGTAAGAATGAATGGATGCAGTGTAAAAAAACTCGCTGCCGCCCGCGCGTGCGGGGGTGACCCGTATAGATCGCGGGGAGAGGGATGCTGCGAGGATTCTATCGTTTAACGTTGGATGTTTATTTTTCCGGTTGGAACCGCTTCGAATGCTGCGGTGCACCGTTCAACATGAAACGCTTAACGCTCAACGTTCAATGGTTCAGTCGGACTGAGGACAGACGGAGTTCTTACGGAGATGGCGAAGCAATGATTTGGCTCCTTCAGGTCGTCGTCAGTGAGGAATCATCCTGTCCCAAATCATTTTGTTCCAAATCCGAGGCGGTTGTGGACCGCAGCTGTCTGGCTCCCCGAACTCCACTTTTCTGGGCAGACTTCCGTCGCTAATTATCCGCTTATGAGTCGGATGATTTTCCAATTTTCAGCGAGATTCGCGTGCATTCGCGTCCATTCGCGGTTGCAAACCACGCCGCTGTGGGCCGCGCAGTCGTGGCTTTAACGACGTCCGGGCGTCCGGCGAGCGGACACGCCACCTTTCGCCAGAGTATGCGTGGGGTGAACCGCAGAGATCGCAGATCCATGCGTCGCCTTCGGCTATGCAGGACCTCGGAGCGCGGAGGGTAGAGAGGAGGGAGAGGGAGGCTGCTGGGATTCTTTCGTTTAGCGTTGGGCGTTGAATGTTGGATGTTGAATGTTGAACGTTGAATGTTCATCTGCTTCCGGTTGAATCGAGCTTTCCTCCATCGAAAAGAATGAAACTTTTTAATTCGCTTCGAAAAATATTTTCCCGTTGGCCGGAAAAATTGGCTCCGGGGAGTTCGCGGGCAGAGCGGGGGCGGTATGGGGAGGACCTGGCGGTCGCGCACTGCGAGCGGGAGTTGGGCTACCGGATCGTCGCCCGGAATTGGCGGCACAAGCGGTATGAACTCGATATTATTTGCTGGGAGGGTCCGGTTTTGATTTTTGTGGAAGTGCGGGCGCGGGCGGCCGATGCGCTTGTCTCGGGCTTCCATTCGGTGGACCGCCGAAAGAAGAAGGTTTTGCAACGGGCGTGTAAGGCCTACATTAATCAATTGCAAAACCGCCCAAAACACGTCCGTTTTGATGTCATCGACATAGCCATCGCCCCGTCGGGCGAGGGGACGGTGCACCACTACGGGAACGTGCCGCTTTTTTCCAAACACTACACCTGCCAATCATGAGTCCAGAATCCAACGAAGACAGACATCCTTTTTTGAAAGGCTTGAGCAAACACCGGGGGGCGCCACCCACTGTGGTCGTGATTTTTGGTGCCTCGGGTGATTTGACGGCCCGTAAGCTCGTCCCCGCGATTTTCAATCTGGGCATCGACAACCTCCTGCCGGGCGAATTTCACCTTATCGGCTATGGACGCAAACCGATCGAGGACGAGGCCTTTCGCGAGATGATGGATGAAGCGATCGGGGAATTTTCCCGTCGCCCACTGAACAAGGAGATCTGGGAACGGGTGCGGCAAAACATCACCTACCACGCCGGTGGCTATGATGATGGGGCGGCCTTCGATTCCCTCGCCGAACGGATCAACCAGATCGAAGCGGATCTGGGGCGCGATATGCAGCGTATGTTTTATATATCCACGCCGCCGAGTGTCTTTGAGCCTATCATTAAGAATCTCGGGAGCAGCGGCATGGCGCAGGCCCATGTGCACACCAAGCTGGCATCGAAGGTGGTCATCGAAAAACCCTTTGGCCACGATCTGGAATCGGCCCGCGAGCTGAACAACGCAATCAACGGGGTCTTTGAAGAGCAGCAGGTGTATCGGATCGATCACTACCTCGGCAAGGAAACGGTGCAGGATCTGCTGGTGCAGCGTTTTGGCAACTCGATCTTCGAGCCGCTCTGGAACCGGGAGTATATCGACTGCGTGCAAATCACCGTGGCGGAGAGCCTCGGCGTGGGCTCGCGTGGCGGCTACTACGATTCGAGCGGTGCGTTGCGCGACATGATTCAAAACCACACCATGCAGCTGGTTGCGCTGACGGCCATGGAGCCGCCCGTGTCGCTCGACCCTGAGTCGATCCGCGATGAAAAGGTGAAAGTGATCAAGGCGATCCAACCGCTGGAGCTGAAAGCAGAGGGAGGCGATGTCGTTCGCGCCCGCTACACAAATGGCCTGGTCAAGGGTGAACCGGCGAAGGGCTACCTGGAAGAAGAGGGCATCCCCGCGGACTCGACGACCGAGACCTACGCCGCGATGCGGTTGGCGATCAACAATTGGCGCTGGCAGGGCGTGCCCTTCTACATTCGCTCCGGTAAGCGGATGGCGCGCCGGGCCAGTGAGATCGCGATCCAGTTTAAACGACCGCCGGGCATTCTCTTCTCGGAGGGCGATAAGTTCAACGTAGCGGCCAACACCATGGTCATCAGCATTCAGCCGGATGAGGGCGTGACCATTGTCATGAATTCCAAAATCCCCGGCCTGGAGACACGGACGCAGCCCGTCAAAATGCACTTCCGTTATTCGACGACCTTCGGCTCCAATACGCCCGAGGCGTACGAGCGACTGATCCTCGACGCCATGGTGGGCGACAGCACGCTCTTCATTCGCGGGGATGAGACAGAGGCTTCCTGGAAGCTCGTGACGCCGGTCCTGAAGCACTGGGAGGCATGTGGCGAGCACGGCTTGCAGGAATACGCCGCGGGTTCGTGGGGCCCACTGGCGAGTGAACGCCTGCTTTGGGAGCGAAAACACCAGTGGCGCCGCTCGGGCTGATCGCGCAGGTGCGAAAGGAGAGTTTCTACCGATGAAAGATATAATCAACGAACTGCCCGGGATCGAACTGCCGGTGGGCGAAGTGACGAATCGGCTCGACCACATGTGGGAGAGTGACGATGCGGGCTCCCCTTCCGCATTCCGTGCCTCGCAGATGAATGTGGTCCTGCACTTCGGTTGGGATGTCACCGCGGAAGAAGCCCAGGAGCGGTTCGATGCCCTGCTCAAATTTGCTCAGCGCTATCCCAGCCGTATCATCGTGCTCTGCCCGACTCGCGAGATTGAGAACGGCGCGATGCGGGCCAAATTGTTCAGCCAGTGCTACATCGGGGAATCCCATCGGGAAATGTGCTGCTGCGAAGCGCTGCTCCTCGGCTACGAGCCCGAGAACAGTGGTTTTTTGGCCAATCAAGTGTCGATTTGGCTGGAGCCGGATCTGCCTAGCTACCACTGGTTTTGCGGGGTGCCGGGCGAGCGCATCGAAAAGTATTTCGATACGTTGCTGGTCGGCGTGCGGCGCTCGATCTACGACAGTAGCTACGAGGCGGAGGATCTCAGCCATTTGAATTGGCCGGAACCCGGTTTGTTGGGCGATTTGGCCATGGCCCGCTTGCTGCCGGTGCGGCAGGCGATCGGGCAGTTTCTCAGCGGCTACGATATAAGCAGCCTGTGCGCGAATCTGGAGTCGGTCCAGGTTCGGCACTGTCCCACTATGTCGGGGGAGGCGCTGCGGTTGATGGAGTGGATACGCAGTTGCCTGAGCGACTGCGAACGCTGCGAAGATTGTTCGGCGCTCCGGGCCAATTTCTCCATCGACCCCTGCGAGGCGGATGATACGGACTGTTCCCTGTTGCTGGAGTTCACCTACTCGGATGGGCGTTATTTCAAGTGGCGTAAGTTCGCCGAAGGGTCGCTCGGTGAGATCGAAGCGTCACTGGGCAAGCAGGAGGAGCGTATCACCACCCGCGTTAAACCGCTCGGGCCGGAGCAGACGATCGCCGAGGCGCTGTTTTTCTAAAATTTCCGACTGAATCGAAACAGGACCGATCCGTAGCGCGAACGGTTGCGCTGCCCGTCGAACTCATCGGTGCGGATTGTGTGGCTCAGGCTGATCTCCAGCGAGTCGTAGCGACTGGCCAAGCCGAAGCTCAGCTCGCCGACCCAGGGCTCGGCGTCGACCGATTCATCCCAATCCCGGAAGAGCGGACCGTCCAGGGTGATGTCGTGCAGGACGCCATAGCCGCGCACCCCGGCGAAACCGTAAAACGAAAATGCGCTGATATTGGCAGTTTCGTGACGAAAGAGGGTCTCAGTGAAGCTGCCCAGTTGCACGCGCGGGGTGAGGTGGTTGTCGGGCAGGTTCCGCCCGGCCCGTAGATGGGTGCCCGCGTAGAGATCGGTGCGTAAATTGCCGATAGCGGCACCCCATTCCGCAAAACCGTCGACCTGGATGGGCCAACGGTCCGTCGTATCGAGAAAGCGGATGCGACGTTTGTGGTCCAAATGCAGGTTGAGCGTGAGTTCTCCCGGTGCCTGCGAATCCCAGCCCTGAAAGATCGGGCTATCGGAGACATTTTTGTGAATCCAGTCCTGCATATCCTGCCCATAGCTGAGTTTCCCCGTCGTGCCAATGGAGAGGGTGGCGGTGCTGGCCGAGTTTTGTGCGCTGGCTTGCAAGGAAAACTCGAGCCCGCTCCAGGCCGCGTAGGGTCGCTCGCCCGGGAGCGGGGTCGGCGCATCCGGATCCTGTGGGGTAAACATAAGCTGACTCAGGCCGATGCCGTATTGAAAGCGCAGGGCACCTAGACCGGGAAAGCGCAGGGCATCGAGGGCGCTATCGGATTCCGCCCCGGTCAACCGGCGCAGTATGTTTTGCAATTGGTTATGCTGACTGGAATCTGCGGAGAGCGCGCGGGCGAAAGCGATACGGGCACCATTGGTGTAGCCCTCATCGGTGCCGGTCAGCAGGTCGTTGTCCCATTGCACACTGATTTGCCAGGGCTGGGGGGCCGCTGACTCGTTGGCGTAAAGTGAGCCGATTACGAGCATAATGGCAAAGGTGCCGAATAGAAGGAGTCGGAGCATTCCCGAGGGGCTAGTGAGGTACGTCCCACAAGGCCAGCGCTTTTTCAAAGGCCGGGCGAAATACCCCTATGCAAAATGGCCGACTGGACAAAGCCGCCGATTTGGGCACTTTAGCACCATTGAAAACAAAAGGCACATCGGGAAATAAATGGGTCGTGGCGGTGTTTTTGGCGATTCTGCTTAGTTTTTATCTGCAATCGTTGGGTAGCTCGTGGCGCACGCTTTGGCCGAGTAGTGTGGCGTTGGCGGTTGTCTTGCTTTCCCGGAGTGCGCTGGTCGGGCTTTTGAGCGGGGCAGCTTGTGGGGCGGTCCTTCTCTCGGGTGGGTCGTTTACCGGTGCAATCGCGCAGCTGGTTGGGCAGCAGTTTTGGCCGATTTTCGGGTCGTCGTGGAAGTTGAGCGCCATGCTCTTTACCCTGATATTGGGCGGTTTCGTGGCGCTGGTCGAAGCGGGTGGGGGCTTGCAGGCCCTGGTTCGAAAGCTTCTGGGTGCGGGCCGGGCTCCGCGAAAGCGGATGCAATTCACGGTCTTCGGCTTTGGGCTGCTGGTCTTTTTTGATGGCCTGGCCAACACCATGCTGATCGGGCGCCTCCTCCGCTCGGCGGCGGACCGCTGCGGGGTCTCACGCGAGAAACTGGCCTACCTCGCCGATACGACGGGCTCGGCGGTAGCCTGCCTCGCCTTCATTTCCACATGGATCGCCTTTCAGCTTTCCATGATTCGGGAGGGCTTTGCGCTGGCGGGTCAGGACTCGGTCAGTGCCTACGGCTATTTCTTCAGTTCCTTGCCGACGAATTATTACTGCTGGTTCGCGCTGGTTCTTGCCTTGGTTTGTGTCCGGCGCGAGTTTAACCCCGGACCGATGGGGCGGGCGGAGGCGGCAGCACGGGCGCAGCAGTCTAGGCCGATGGAGCGTGCGGCAGCACCAGCACCGGATCGAGGCACGTTGGTGACAGGTCTGGAAAGCCATTGGGCGCTGGCGATCTTTCCGATTTTCGTGCTGACATTGTCGATCCCCTTCTTCAGCTATGCGCTGGGCGTCGATGAATTATGGCCGTTCAGTTTGGCAAAATTCGCCGAGGCGTATGCTCGGGCGGAGGTCTACGTTCCGCAGATTTTGGTGGTTTCGAGTCTGCTGGCTTCGCTGGTGGCCGCGTTGGCGTATATCTATGCCATGAAAGGTCGTTCGGTTAAGGGCGCGATGCTCGGGGAGAAGGATCTGACATCCGGCAAGCAAGCGAAAAGCGCGGATGTAGCCGGGGTCTTCCTGTCGGGTGTCCGGGAAATTGCCGGGCCCGTGCTTATTCTGGTTGCGGCCTGGATGCTGGGGGCGGCCATCAGCCAGCTGGGTACAGCTGGCTGGTTGAGCGGGCAATTGGAGGGGCAGTTGCCGGTGGTCTTGCTGCCAGCCGGGATCTTTCTTTTGGGCGCACTCATCGCCTTTGCCACCGGAACGTCCTGGGGCACCATGGGTGTTCTCATGCCGCTGGCGATACCGGTGATTTTCGGGCTGACGGAGGGCGGAGCCGATGCCGAACGCGACCGACTGGTCGTGGCCGCAATTGGAGCGGTCTTCAGCGGTGCGGTTTTCGGGGACCATTGTAGCCCCTTTTCCGATACGACTATTGTGGCTTCCATCGCCTCGGGCGTGGAGCCATTCGACCATGTGCGGACGCAACTTCCGTTTGCCTTGATCGCCGGGGTTGTGGCCCTGCTGGTTGGCTTCGTGCCCCTGGGGTTGGGTGTGCCCGCTGCGGTCGCATTGGCGGTCGGGGTGATTATTTTATGGGGGTTGCCGACAATTTTTAAGCCTCGTGGCGTGTCCGCTTATCGGACGCTCTGAGGTCAGCGTCGGTCGTCGAGATACCGCCAGGCCGACAACATCACAGGCGCTCGCGAGCGAGTACGCCACGTTAACGAAAAACCGGGGAAATCTGCAGCCGCTGTCCGGGCTCAAGGGTGTACCTACCCTTTTGATCCGCATCCTCATCGTTTCGATAGACCTGAAGCTCGACAGCCTCTTTCAGTCCTTCCGGAGCGATCCAGCGCCATTTGCCGATTGCTTCAAATTCCATAGCAATACCCTGTTCCCAACTCAGACCCGCGCCGCTGCCCCGCAGGTAGGGTTTGTTCCCGATCCCAATAAAAATCGAGGCAATCACGGCGGTATCAGGCTTTTTCGTGCGCCGCACCTTGTTCGGCTGCGGCGGCACCATTTGAGCAAACATGTCCGGAGATGTGATTGGCTCCGGCTCCTCGGGCTTCTTCTTCGGTGAATCCGATGCTTGCGGGGTTGGTTTTTCAACCGGCTTGGTCGTTGCATCCGTTTCCTTTGGCTTTCCGCCGATAATGCGGGTGACTGCCGCCGAAGCATTATCCTCCCTTCGCCCGATGGCTCGTTGTATCAATCCGGGCTCCACCGTGCGCCGCTTGCGCGGCGAGCGAATCGGTCGCGAGATGGATGCTTTGTGGTCTGATTTCAGCTCGGGCGCTGGTTGCGTCGGTTCTTTGGTCGGTCCGGGGTCTTCAGCATCGGGCGGGTGGATCGACGCGGATAGCTCGGAAACGCGGTCGCGCAAAGTGTGCCACTCCGCCCGCTGCGCCGCACTTGCTTCGACCAGTGGGATCAGCTTTGCTTCAAGCGCCTTAAATTTTGCTTCGAGTGCCTCCAGTTGACTGCTGAGGTCCGGTGGGAGACTTCTTCCGTCCATCTGATCGCCGAATTCCCGCAAATTCAGATTGATGGCTTCGATACGCGCGCTGACTGCCTGCAATTCCGCCTCCGCCGAGGCAAACTGCCGCCGGAGAATGCGTAATTCTGCGGAACGATCCTCTGCCTCCTCCCGAATCCGAACCCGATACTCCACAATGTAGGGCAAAACATAAAGTCCGGCACCCAATGCCACCGAGATGACACACGAAGCAACCTGCCAATTGGTCAATTGCCAATCGCCCAGAATGGCGATGGCCAGCGCCGTACTAACGAGTAATACATCGCCAAGAATAAAAGGCCATTTTGAAAGCGTCGTTTGAAGATCGTCGTCCGGTTGCATAGGCAGGGATTAAAATTCCATGACGCATATCTTGAACACCCCGACCTGACGGACAACACAAAAACATTCCGAACGCGACCCGTCCGTCGAAGCCTTGGCGAAGGAGGAAGGCGTCCGGCTACGTATAAGTTCTTTCTCGTAGCCGGAACCTTTTGGTTTCGGAGCGGACCGGGTTGGGTTGGCGGTCCTTCCGAACGCGAAGGCGTTCGGCTACAGATATGGGTTTTGCCGCTCTCTCGTAGCCGGAACCTTTTGGTTTCGGAGCGGACCGGGTTGGATTGGCGGTCCTTCCGAACGCAAAGGCGTCCGGCTACGTATGAACTCTTTCCTGTAGCCAAAGGCCTTCGCCTTTGGACCGGGGTCGGACCTGCGATCCGCGCCGTCCACCACCTGACTTACTTTCTGCCCGCTTCGACCAGGCGCTTTTCCTTGACCAGGTTGGCGGCCTTACCGATGCGGTCGCGCATGTAATACATGCGGGCGCGCATCGTAACCGACTCACGGTCAACCTCAATTTTTTCGATGACCGGGCTATGCACGGGGAAGACCTTTTCGACACCCACGCCGGAGGCGATCCGACGCACGGTGAAAGATTCCTGGATACCGCCGCCCTTGCGGGAGATGACGATCCCATGAAACACCTGAATGCGGGTTTTGTCACCTTCCTTCACCTTGAGGTGAACGCGCACGCCATCGCCGACTTTGAAGTGGGCGCGGTCGTCGGTGAGTTGATCTTTTGTGATTTCTTCGAGGATTGCTTGGCTCATGGGACTATTCCGTTGGGTTTTAAATGGATGGGTCTTCGTTTAAAATATCAGGGCGCAGGCGCCGGGTTTTTTCTATCTGTTGCTCCTGCCGCCATTTTGCAATCGCCGCATGATCTCCGGATAGGAGAACCTCGGGAACGCGCATCCCGCGAAAGTCCGCCGGACGCGTGTATTGAGGAAAGCCGAGGAACGTGGTCATGAATGATTCCTCCGTCAAGGATTTTTCGTCGCCTAAAAATCCGGGAATAAACCGGCTCACACAATCGACCAGCACAGCCGCCGCCAGCGAGCCATTGGTCAAAACATAGTCGCCGATACTGACCTCGAGGTCGACCGCCGCGTCGCGCACGCGTTGATCGACCCCCTCGTAGTGCCCGCTCAGTAGAACGAGGTGCGATTCCCCTGCCAGTTCGCGGGCCAGCTGGCTGCTCAGCGGCACCCCGTCCGGGGCCATGTAAATCACCTTGCTCTGCGGACGCCGCAGGGCATCGAGCGCAGAGAAAATCGGCTCCGGCTTCATGACCATGCCGGCTCCGCCTCCGTAGGGAAGCTCATCCGTTTTGCGGTGCTTATCGGTAGCCCAATCCCGAAGCTGGTGCGCCCGGATGTCGATGCATCCGTTTGCCTGCCCCCGGGCCAACATGCTCGACGAAAAAAAACCCGCCACCATTTCCGGGAAGAGGGTTAAAATGTCGAATTCGAGCGGCATGGGATTCGGGAAAGAGGCGCACCGGCGCTTTTGGGTGCAATTTTGAGTCCGGGAAATTTGGCATCGTCGGTGTTGCCCAAGCTTGTTCCGCACCTAAAGGAGCGGACTTACGTAAGCAGCTTCCTTTAGGTAGCTGCACCGCATCTGTGTTAGCGCCCCAACTTTTGAGGCGTGGAATCGACAAGCACTTCAAGGGCCAAATGACGCCGAATTTGTTTCAACGTTAAAATTAAAAGGATCCAGAGATCCTCAAAATCGCGGGGTAAAGGGTCTTCTCCGGGCACCGGATACGCCCGCTCAAGACCCGCTCGCTACATAAAATAAGCGTCCTAGGCCTCGGCAGTGGCTGTTTCAGCGGGAGCTTCGCGGCGCCCCTTGCGGATGAGGCTGGCGACGGTGTCGGTCGGTTTGGCACCAACGGATTGCCAGTAGTCCACCCGGTCGAGTTTCACCTTGAGCTCGTCCTCCGGACGCTTGGCCTGCGGTTCGTAGGTGCCGAGCACTTCGACAAAGCGGCCGTCCCGACGAGCCAAAGCTTCGGTGACGACCATGCGGTAGAAGGGACGGTGGCTTGCGCCATGACGTTGGAGACGGATTTTCAGTGCCATAAATTAAAGAGGTGGTTGCGCGGCAGCGCAGCATTTAAAGAAAACCGAAGAGAAAAGAGCCTTGCACCGCGACTGTCAAGCGCAGAGGCAGAGAAATTCAAGCGTTCGGCGCAATTATATATGCGGGGCAGCTACCTAAAGGAAGCTGCATACGTATGTCCGCTCCTTTAGGTGCGGAACAGGCTAAGACAACACCGACGGATACACCTATCCCGCACTTAAAATTGCAGCCTCAAGCCTCCGCATCCGGTTCGACGACTTCCGGAGAATCGGTCCAGGGCACCGGAAAGGCGCTTTTCTGCCAGTCTGTGCGCTCGTCACCAATTTTCGCGAACGCGTCCTCTTCGCCCGCGATGAGGACGCCGGAAAATTTGTAGCGGTTTTCCTCGCCCGTCATGCGAACGGTTCGCTTACCACTGTAAGTGACCAGTGTGCGGGGTGTCGTGTAGTCGATCTGTCGTATCTTTGGCATTGTTTGACTCCCGGGAAGATCGTGACGGAACGGGAATTTGCAAGCTTTGTTGGCATCCCGTGGCGTGTCCGCTCGGACGCCCTGACGTCGGGCTCAGCAGCCAAACTGCAACATGGCGCTCGCAACCGTCTTCGCTCTTCCACCTTTGCTAAAGCTACGGCGGACGTGTCGAGCTACGCCGGTCAAGAGCGAGCACCCTACGTTCGATTCAAAAATCCCTTCACGTTTTCCATTGAACCGCACGCTCGTCCCGTAATCATTCTACCTTCAAATGCGTGATCAACCCACAGAGCCCCACCCGAAACAAAACCCGGAATGGCACTGCCTGCGCACGCAGACGAAGCGCGAGCATATCGCGGCCGCCTTGCTGGACCGCCTCGAAGACGTGGAAGTTTTTTGTCCCCGAATCAGCCAAGTCCGAAAGACGCGAACCGGGAAAAAGCGGTTCA
Source organism: Verrucomicrobiota bacterium (assembly GCA_009908325.1). Taxonomy (GTDB): domain Bacteria; phylum Verrucomicrobiota; class Verrucomicrobiia; order Opitutales; family Coraliomargaritaceae; genus Thalassobacterium. The sequence goes on from JAAAPI010000221.1 coordinate 13,802, forward strand.
CCGAGGCGCTTTTCCCAGGCTATATTTTTGCGCGCTTTTGTTTTTACACCCATTCCCGCCAAGTCGTGCACAGTCAGGGTATTACCAAAATGGTGCAGTTGGGTGACCGCCGCGTCATCCCCGAACGCGTTATCAACGACTTAAAAGCATCCCTGCCGGAAGGAATCATGGAAAGCCCCGACCGCAGTGTCGAGCCCGGTGCGGATATTGAATTTGTCGCCGGTTCGCTGAAAGGCCTCAACGGCAAAGTGCTCGCCCAGCTGCCTGCGAAAAACCGCATTCAGGTGCTCCTGGAGTTTTTAGGCCGCGAAATCACCGTCGATGTATCGCCGGATGCGGTGCTGCTGGCCAAAAACGACTGAAGACAGGTTTGGGAATCAATTTTCCACGATTATTCCGCTAAGCTAAACCATCTAATTTTGTGCAATACGGGACTTGATGTCCAATATTACACCATTAGGTTCAAACTATGCTTATAGAGCGAGACATCCGCAAGGAATTGGCAATCCTGCTGCAGGAATACCCTGTGGTGACAATTCTGGGGCCAAGGCAGGCGGGCAAGACGACCCTCGCCAGGACTGCTCTGGAGAATTACGCCTACACAAATCTGGAAGACCCCGAAACCCGCGAGTTGGCGAGCCAGGACCCGAAGGGATTTCTCTCTCAATTTGATCAGGGAACCATTATCGACGAAATCCAGCGAGTCCCCGAACTATTGAGCTACATACAGGTTCAGGTGGACGCGGAGGGCGTCAACGGACGTTTCGTGCTGACGGGATCGCATCAGCTAAGCCTACACCAAGCCATCACCCAATCGTTGGCCGGACGCACCGCTCTCCTCAACCTGCTCCCGCTTTCAATCCACGAACTCAGCCGGGGAGGCATCACCTTTGATCGGTTTGAAGATTACAGCTTTACGGGCTTTCTCCCGCGGATTGTTGAACAACAACAGCGCCCGACGACAGCCTATGCAAATTATTACCGGACGTATGTGGAGCGCGATGTGCGCCAATTGATACAACTCAAGGATGCCAGCCTATTTGAGAAGACCGTCAAATTACTTGCCGGGCGATCCGGGCAGATCGTCGATTACAGTTCACTCGCTAATGATGTAGGGGTCGATGCCAAGACGATCCGAAGCTGGATCTCAATTCTCGAAGCCTCCTTCATCCTTTTCAAGCTTCCGCCCTACTATGAAAATTTCGGCAAGCGTGTCATCAAAAGCCCTAAGTATTACTTTACCGACGTCGGGCTGCTTTGCTATTTGCTGGGCATACGCGAAGCGGATCAAATCACCCGCGATCCGCTCGTCGGGCAGATATTCGAAAATCTGGTGGTCATCGAATATCTCAAGGCCCGCTACAACCGTGGACTCGCGGCCGACCTTTATTTCTTTCGCGACAGCAAGGGCAACGAGGTCGATCTCCTGGCGCAAGCAGGGCGCTCCGTCCACGCGTTCGAAATCAAATCCACCGCCACATTTAAACTCGATCAACTCAAAGGCCTGGGGCGCTTTGCGAAACTCACCGATTCCGTCGATCTGGAGGGCCTCATTTACAACGGCGCATCCCGGAAGCTGTCCGGGAACCGACGAGCCATCCATTTCAAAAAGATTCATGAGATCGCTTAGGGCAAAGATCCACAGCATGGAAGCCATCTGCACAAGTACTGCCAAAGCCCGACGAACCGATCAATGAAAAATAAAACCGGAATTCGTAGATCGACTGATTCATGCCCATTATCTTCGTGAAACCTCCGGGATGATAACCTTTGTAAAAGCTGCGATCAAGTTGCCGGGTGTGCTCCTGCCAAAGTGAGAAAAGCACAACCCCCGGCCAAGAACCGCATTCAGGTTCTCCTGGAGTTTTTAGGCCGCGAAATCACCGTCGATGTATCGCCGGACGCTGTGCTGCTGGCGGAGAAGGATTGATTCCTTAAGGCCACTTTATATTCGCGTTAACAAGTCAGGCAAATTGAATCAGCTTTCGGCCATGTTAAAAGTTAAACTCTCCGCCAAGCGGCAAGCCACCTATCGTAGCAGGGTCGGCTCTGCCGCCCTGGTGCTGCGCCCAATGCATTCATCGTCGGTTTGAGCAGCCGGACCGTCTCTGAAATGCGGATCGTGATTGTT
>JAAAPI010000323.1 GCA_009908325.1 Verrucomicrobiota bacterium
AGAGGACACCGAGGCGATTTCACCCGACAAGGCGATCGGGCGTCTTTCCCGGCTCGACTCGATGCAAATGCAGCAGATGGCCGTCGGCATGCAGTCGCGGATGCGCGAGGAGATCAAGCAGCTCAAAGAGGCGCTGCAGCGGATCGACCGGGGGCGCTATGGCACCTGCGAGTTGTGCCGGAAGGACATCCCTCTGGAGCGTTTGGAGTTTCAACTCGACGCGACAATCTGCGTGAGTTGTTTCCGAGGTGCTCGTAAGCGTTAATGTATGTTGGGGCAAAGAATCTCCATGGCACACGAAACCGAAATTGAAACACTCCGCACCTTTTCTAAGAAGGTGAAGCGACTTCTTGACTCCAGGTTCACTGAGAACGTCCTAAAGAAGCATTTGAAATGGAATTGGTCGTGGAAGGCGGGAGAGGGTTCTGTGCTCGACTATCCTGACTGCGACGACGATGACAGAGATGCATTCCTTCTCACGTTGCGACTCCTGATCCAAAACAACGATCTGATTTCGATCGCCAATGTCACCAGGATTATTGATTCGCTGCCGCTGTCGGAGAAGATCACAGATCCGTGGACTCACAACCGAACCGAACTGAACAACTATCTTGATTCTAATCCGTTTTTCACAGCGTTTGGTGAGCCAAAATCTTACCGCGAATTGATCGACACTTTGATTTACGGAGAATGGTCACATCTCGACCCCAAATACCGACCCGCCGTTGAGAAATGGTTGGGCGATGAATTCGTCTGGTCGAATATGCAGACGATGTTTTTCATGGTGATGCAGAATCTCGTTTCTTGCCTTAGCGCATTCCGCGTATTGGCCGAGATGGCTATCGAGCAAATCGAAACTGGGAAAGAACCCTAACAAGGCGTGGGTGGACAACCCGCTACGGGTGCATAACAAATTTTTTCCAAAATGGCTCAAGCGGCATTTCTGCGATCCCAGTATGGATCAAATCGGTCACTGTAGAGAGCCGTTCTGATAGCGAGTACATCTTCAGCACCTTTCTCAGACCAGAACATGCCTGATTGCTTGGCTCTCTTGCCGATGACTGATTTGCATCCGGCTTCAATAACTCCAGAACCGTAAAAGTAACCTTTGCTCTTGTAGGTTCCGTAAAGCATCCGGTCCTGATTATTCACAAAGTAGTTGATTTTAGCATCGGCAATTTCCTTCTCGCTTGCGGCAAAATCCGAAGCAAGGGCACGAGCGGCGGCAATCACTTCCGCGACGCGATCCTCAAAGAGCATGTCTTTCCAGTTCTCGATCTGTCGTTTGCCCAGTTCAGTGTCCTTTCCGTAGAGCAGGTCAATAATTTCGACGAGGTATTCGTGGGCGTGGTAGTAATCGAGTATTTCCACTGCTCCACTAAAACAGGTGCGCACGCTCTCCCAGATCCACGCCGCGCCATCGGCAATAAATACAATCTCTTTGGCTCGCCCCATACCTCGCCGGTAGGCTTCCTTGCGCAAGAGCGGCCCGAAAGAGCCGCATTTGCGGAGGGTTCCGATGTAGGAAGTCGAACCAGTGTCGCGGAAGGGCTCTTCGCCTTCTTCCGGGTGTTGGGTGAAGACACAGCCTACTTTGACTTCCCGAGTGCTGGCTTTGCCGTCGGCACCCTTACCCTTGACCCCAGCCAGTTCCGCGCGTCGCATGGGCACGCCCGTGCCGTCGCAACTGACATACAGGCGTGGCACCTCCGGGGTCTGTTGATCCGGCTCTTCCGCTTCCATTGCGGCGCGCATCTGTGGGCCGATGCGTTGCACCATGCGATTGATTTCCTGTGCGCTGACCTCAAGGCCGGCGTAGGCCAACAGATCGGCACTGCCCTCTTCGTAAGCATCACGGGCTCCCGCACGGCACATAAGACGCACCACCGCAGGGGTATAACCGTTTTCCAAACCTAGAGCCTCATCCAGTGGATAACGCCCGCACCCTTTCCCGGGATGATAAAAATACTCCCGCCTCAAGCGAATTGAACCGAACATACTTTGCACGGTTTTTTCCTGCACCCCGCCGCGTTTTTCGCCCGGGAGCTTGTGCGCTCCAGCGACTTCAACTTGCGGATCGTTGAGCAAACTTTCGATCATGCCCCGTGCGTCGGCAAACAAAGCCACCTTCAGCCCCGTCTCGATCCATTCGGTATTACTCGCTCCCTCGCTGCGCAGCCGCATCCGTGCGAACTCCAAAAACTTCGCTGTCTCTGAGCTAAACGCTTCGTTCGCCGCTATCTGGAGTTTTTTTTAGAGTCGGTTCCCTCCTCATGCCTCTGCTCGGTCAACGCTACAGTGGTATCGATATAATCAGCCGCCAGAGCCTTGAACTTGTCCATGCCCTCAATGCCTTGACGGAGCGCTTCGACCTCATCGGCTTTGATTCGCCGAGACCTGTTGCGCCCATCCTTCCATTCCTGATATTTATAATAGGGGCCCAAGCGAATCGTCTCCCCGTTTTGCTGACGCTCCCGATACTCTTCGCTCAAGCGGCCACGGTGCATCGTCTCAATCTCGCCCATCTGTTCCAACAATGACTGTCTCTTTGCTTCTAATTTATTCATACCTTGAAAATGTCTAGAAGCTAGACATTTTCAAGCCCAAAATAAAGGCTTTCCTGAGGCCAGAAAAAATTTGTTATGCACCCACC
>JAAAPI010000401.1 GCA_009908325.1 Verrucomicrobiota bacterium
TGACAACCAGCAGGCCGATCAGGCTTACTGCGGGCTCACCGTTTGCTCCAGGAGTGTTATGATCCGGTCCACTTTGCTCTCGAGACTTGCCCGGTCTGCCGCGATTGCGGCCTTGACTTGCGTATGGTCCATCTGTTCTTGATGTCGCGCCTCTTGCGCTTTTTCTATCTTTTCCAATCGCTTGTTCATGTCCGAAAGCTGCGTCTGAGTGGCGTTCAGCGTTGCCATTGTCTGGGTTTGCAGCTCCTGTATGCCGTTCAGAAACTGGAATAGCTGCTCGATCAATTGTGTCGCCCGATCCGGGACCTGTTCGAGTTCGCCCACCACTGGAACCAATCGATGGACCAGAGTCTCCAGCTCCCCGGTTGTGCGGTGCAGGTTTTCCAAGGCGTCCTGCATGTCCGATTGGGTTGACTGCGGCGTGGGCGCGTGTCCGCTCATTTTCGTGTATCCACTTTTTTAGTTGATCGATGTGTTTTGGCTTTGCCGCGGCAGTGAGTTGAGACAGTGCCAGCGCGTGCTCACGCTCTTGCAGGGTCCTGACAAAAGAAAGACGCCGCATCAAACCTAGAAATCCGAACTGTCGACCGACATCGCGGCCCTTAACGCGAACGGCTCGCGTCATCCGCAAAATGCGCGTTTTTTCGGTAATGTCAGTGCCATATACAACTCCAGCCGGACAGCCTGTGCGATCCCGGCGTTCGACTCTGACACCTTCCTCGAAGCATTGCTTGCAAAAACCATCCCAAGTTGTTGGTCGGTGATGGTGGATAATCTGATTAATTGCGGACCCAATCCTTTGAACTGCACGGGAATTGTTGTCATCTCCGTTCGATTTTCCACGCGAAATCGGTGCCTTTAGAAGTATCGGAGCGTCCGGCCCGTCCGGGAATGGACAGGGTAACCCAACCCGTCGCGCCGCTTCATTCTGCACGTTATAGCGATCTGCGGGAATTTTCGGAGAAAGACGGCGTCCGTCGATCGTCAATGGACTGAAAATCGCATGGATATGGTCGAGTGTCTTGTTAAGGTGACGAAATGCACAATACCAGAGCTGATGAGCCGGAGCGCCGAGTCGATCCAGAATGAATTCGAGCGCTTTTTGCCATTTTCGTTTTGAAAGTTGTTGCCCAGGCGCAAGTGAAATCGTCAGGTGCATCAGATTTAGATTTTCGTCCACCGCGTGGCGCGTGTGATGGCGTCGAAACGTCTTCAGGAGGTCTGCGGGCCGATCAATCAAGACGCTGGACCTGATCAGTTCTCCGTTGCGCATGGGATATCGTACGGTGGTTTGCTTCAGGGGAACTGGTCGAAGGTCAATCCTCATAGCGCGCTTCCAGAGTTTGCACTGCACGCTCGATCCGTCTTGCGGCGCGCAGGACACGTTTGCGGATTTCGTTGTCTTCAACTTGATTAAGCGTGTCATTAAGCAACGCCATCATATCGTGACGCAGTCCGGGCAAACCGTCAGCATCGTCCCGTCGGAACCGGCCCAAGGCGGCATCGCGTACGAACGGCTCGTTCTTCTGGTAACCCAGCCGTCCTTGCCGTCGCTGTAGCACCTCGTATTGGTCTGGCGTAAATCGCACTGCCACTGTCTTTTTCGTCATGATACACCTGTTGCATCCATCACCCTTGAAATAGGTGACGCAACGGGTCTCTGAAAAGCGGTTGTCCACAACTTTCGCGTTCGCGCTTGCGGTTGGCGCGATTTGTTACAAACTTCCCTTTTAGTTCGCATATGGACGGTCATGGGAAGAATGCACCGGCACTGACCGGCTTTGCTGCCGAGTTATGACCAGCAAAACTGATTATGATGTGCATATTTCCGATGGTCATCCGAGACGGATATCCTCGACGCTGTCGTCGTAATACTCGAGGGCCGACCGGAGTGTTGTAGGGTGGGTCGATATAGATGCACTTCACACGCCCCGCGTAGAAGTGCAGGAGCGCCTTCAACGCTTCGAGGTTGTTGCCCTGCACCAGCAAACCCTCGTCGCCTTCTCCGGCGCTCAGATCGGGCACCTCGTTGAGCAGCCGATACGGCACCCGATCCGCCGGCCGCAGATCCTCATCTCTCGTCAACCAATGCAGAAGCGGCATGCCCGTCCCTTTTCTTGCCCCCGGATCTTCGCGGCCCGGCTGTTGCGATCACATTAGGCGATCCATCAGCGATAGAAAACCCGGACAGAAGCGTGATGCACTTGGGCGGCGTCTGTGAGGCTTGGAATATGCGGGGGCTGCTTTCAACGGCGCTGGGATGGTCGCGGTTTTGCGCAACGGAGCGTGCTTTGTCACGTTATAAAGCGTTCGTGCCTCGCGTGATATGCTTGGCACTTTGCTGACGCCTGTCTCGGCTGGACGTTGGCCCCTAGCGGGCATTGATGCTTGCTGTAGCCAAGGTCAGCGTCTAGATTCCTGTATGTGACGAAAGGCCAAGTCTCTCAAGCTGAAAGTGGTAGATGTGTCCCATTGTTTTTTGAAAAAAACTGGTAAGGCGTTAGCGGCGGGAGGCTCGCTTTGCTTGATGGGCATGGTGTCGCCTGTTGTCGCTCAAGAGGGGGGCAGGACGGCCCCGGCAGTCGTGCGCGCCGAAGCCGAAGCCCAGCTTTCAAGCAGCCTGTCGGGCATGATCGAGGCGCT
>JAAAPI010000018.1 GCA_009908325.1 Verrucomicrobiota bacterium
CCGGATAGAGCCGAAGAATTGCGGTAGCCAAGACGTGCGAGCAGGAGTGGCGGAGTTCCTCAAGGGGCGACATTGTTTTCATAATCAGTATCAATCAAAACGGGGTAGTCAGTTGGCTGGCCTTCGGGAGTCAACGTTTGAATGGGTCATTGCAGTTCGGCGATGGAGCCGAAGTCGGCATCGTAGAGGCGCTTGTAGGTGCGGACGGCGAGCCCGTCGGTCAGGCCGGCGATGTAGTCGCAGAGGCGGCGATAGCGTCCTTCCCGGCTGTTTTCTACGTCGAGGAGTGCTTGCACTGCGGTGGGCAAAAGGTTCAAGCGGGGCTGCCGGGGCTCGGCGCAGTGCGAGCCGAGTGCGTCGAAGAGACGCTCCAGGATGAATCCGCCTTTGAACTCGATTTGTTGCAGTTGGGGGGATTTGAAAATGAGGTCGAGTGCGATGGACTTGTAGAGCGCACACTCTGCCTGGACCTCCGGGTCGATGATGAGATCGAAGGCATGCCGCTGGGTGGTCTGGCTGAGAAAGCCGCGGCGCGGGCGTAATTTGCAGGCGTGCACGAAGGTGCCCACGCGACTGGCAAAGTAAGGCTCGTAGCTGTTCGACTTTATTTTTTGGCAAAGCTTGTCGATGCGAGATGCCTGGGCGGGGGTCAGATCCTGGTTTTCAGCCCAATCGGTCAGGCTTCCCACGCTGATGTAGCGGGCATGGATGCCATCGACGATGTCGTGCAGGGAGTAGGCCGTATCGTCGCCCCAGTCCATAATCTGGCACTCGATGCTTTTAAATCCGTTGAGTGATTCCGCCGAACGGATCGGCTCGGGTATGGGCTTGTTGGCAAAGGTTTGCTCCCGCCAGTAGGTCTGGTCGTCGTAGATAAAATGGTGCTTGGGCGCGTTGCCCGTTTCGCGGATCCATTCCTGCTGTGTGGTTTTGTATTTCATGACCCCATCGAGGAAAGCACGGGTCGGTGCGATTCCTTTTGTTCGCCCGGGGCGCTCGTAAATGAGCTCCGTTAAGATGCGGAGGGTTTGCGCGTTCCCCTCGAAGCCGCCGTGCGGGGCCATCAGTTCGTTGAGCTTCCGTTCGCCGATGTGACCGAAAGGCGGATGCCCGAGATCATGCGCCAGGCAGATTGCCTCGGTCAGATTGGCGTCGATATGGAATTCGTCGTTGATGAGGTCTGAAGCGGAGAGCAGGTATTCACAGATGGACCGTCCAATCTTGGCGACCTCAATGGAGTGAGTTAGCCGTGTCCGGTAGAAATCGTATTCGCCCGACTGGAAAACCTGCGTCTTCGACTGGAGGCGCCGGAAGGGGTAGGAGAAAATAATGCGATCGCGCTCAATCTGGAAGGCCGTCCGGTAATCGCCCGCCTGCGCGGGAGTCTCCGGAAAACGTTCATAATCGAAAGGTGAATAAAATTTGTTTTGCATGGTCTGCGCAGAGGATAGCTCTCGACAATAAGTGCGCTTCCTGTTTGGCTCTCAACCATGAAATACCCCATCTGTGTTGGAATGCTTTGTCCTGCCTTGTTTGTTTGCATCGCTCTTGTATGGAGCCCGCTGGAGGCGGAGGCCCGTATTGGTGAGCGTAAGGATACGATTGAGCGCCGGTTGTTCAGCTCGGGGGGCATCATTTACCGCGATGACGCGACCCGGCAAAACCGCCAAAGACGCATGCCTTACCTGAAATATTTGGATTTCTTCGGTGGTTCATCCGAAGTCAGGGTCTATTTCAAGACCGCAGATGGTCGGAAGCCTGCTTCGTCCGAGTTGGAGGAAAAAAACATGGGTGATGGCTGGGACTTGCATGTCGTTTACGTCAACGGCAAATCGGTGCTCGAAGTCTACAAGCGCAGCCAGAAAATGTCGGAGCACGAGTTGAACTACCTGCTGACCCAGGCGGCGCAGGGTTCGTTCTGGAAACGGGTGGAAAAGGATGAAATGGCGGAGGCGGTCTCCGCATTCGGATTTGAAATGGTCCGCGACGATGGGAGTGTGCGGAGCAAAAAGTTGGGCGGCGATTCTATTTTGTTTGTCGCTTCCGGTGTTGACGAGCGCCTTGCGAAATTAAACGATAGTGACTTGCAGGAAAAAGCCCCGGTCAGTGTGGACGGGTTTTAGCTGGAATGGCACTCAGTCAAAACAACAATTTTAGAAGAGGTAGGATGGTTTCTTCGCCGTTGTCGCCTTGGCGAATGCTGCTCCTGTGATCAAAGGCCCCGGGCTACGTCACTCCGGAACCTTCCGGGGCTTGGGCAGTTTCAGGGCGATGACCAAGGGGAAGATGACAATAACTGCGCCGAAGAGGTAGGCGCTCTGCGAGCCGTAGATGAAATAAACGAAGGCGGCGAGGAGGGGACCGATGGCGCGTGCGAGTGAGCCGACGGAGCGAAAGACACCCAGATTGGCTCCCTGGTCGGCATCGTTTGAATACAGTGAGACCAGTGCGCTGAGGGTGGGCGAGGCCAACCCGATGGAGAAAGCCATGAGCCCGAGGGCACCAAAGAAGAGCCCCAATTGAGTTGCCATGGCGAGGACAATGAAAGCCGCGACCCCGCAGGCGAGTCCGGCAAGCGCGAGGCGCTTTTCGCCGACCGGCGTGGCGAGACGGCGGACGATGCCCCCTGC
>JAAAPI010000127.1 GCA_009908325.1 Verrucomicrobiota bacterium
CAACTCGCGTAAGCGTTCAAAAGCTGCTTTGGCCACATCGGGATTGTCGTCCAGCGGGGCAATCGTCATCAGCCCGTCAACGCGAAGGTGCTCCAGCCCAAGCGCGGCTTCCAGGGCAGATGCCATTTCGTCTGCGGCGAAACCATATTTATTGGGATCCTCCCCGGTGTTGCACTGCAGCAGAATCGGTAGCGCCTTGCCTGCTTCTCCGGCAAAACGGTCGAGGCGGCGCATGAGCTTCAGCGAATCCACCGACTGAATCCGATCAAAAATAGCCACGGCCGATTGTGCTTTGTTTGACTGTAAATGGCCGATCAACTCCCAGCGAATCTCGCCCTCGTATGAGCCCCGCTTATCCGATGCCTCCTGGACACGATTTTCGCCGACCGATCTCAGGCCGCAACGCGAGGCGAATACCACCGCATCGACGGGATGATTCTTTGTCACCGGGAGCAGCGAAACCCCATCAGATTGCCGATTCGAAGCGGCACACGCCCGATCTACCCGGCTCTGCACCGCGAAAAGATTCTTTTCAAATTGGGAGAATTCAATCATGCTTCAACCCCTATACTGGATACGAAAAATTTTACCATTAGTTTTTCTTTATTTATACTTGATTTTTGATTAGCTAGGTTTATGCGTCCATAGCATGCATATCGAAAACTTTAAAATATTTTCGGATTTGGTGGAAAGCGAAAGTTTTTCACGCGCCGCTAAATTGAATGGTATCACACAATCTGCGGTGAGCCAACAGCTGCGGGCAATGGAAAAGCACTTTAATGTTTTGATCGTTGATCGCAGCCAAAAGCAATTCCGCCTCACGCGCGAGGGGCAGAAACTATTCCGGTCCGGCAAAGAGATCGTCTACCTCTACGACAAGCTGAACAGCGAGTTGCAGGAGATGAAAAAGGTAATCAGTGGCACGATTCACATTTCGACGGTTTACAGCATTGGCCTCCACGAGTTACCCCCTTACGTAAAGGCTTTCCTGACGAAGTATCCCGAGGTCAACATACGGGTGGAGTATCGGCGTGCCAATAACGTCTATGACGATATCCTGACCAACTCGATCGATTTGGGATTGGTCGCCTATCCGCAGAAGCACAAGCAGCTGGAAGTGCTTCCCTTTCACGACGATATACTCGTCCTCGTAGTGAGCCCGGAGCACCCACTGGCCAAAAAGAAAACAATCACGCTGAAAGAGATTGCCGAACAAAAGTTCATTGGCTTTGAGCCTGATATTCCGACACGAAAAGCGACCGACCAGATTTTCCGGGAAGCCAACCTCGAGGTCGATCCGGTCATGGAATTCGACAATGTGGAAACGGTGAAACGCGCGGTAGAAATCAATGCGGGTATCGCAATACTACCGCAGACTACGGTCACCCGCGAAGAAGCCCAGGGCTTGCTGCATGTGCTAAAATTCCAGGACAAAGTTTACAAGCGTCCCCTTGCTCTGATCCACCGGAAAGGTCGCGTCCTGACACCGGCCATGAAAAAACTGATCGATCTGCTGACTTCGAAAAACTTAAACAGTCTGGAAGCCGATTCCGGTAAGTGAGCGAGCTCGCACGCCACACAGCAGCGCCTCGTGGCGTGTCCGCTCGCCGGACGCCCCGGCGGTCAAGCCCGGCTGAACGACCAAACCCCCACCCCAACACAGCAGGCGCGAGCAAGCTCGCACGCCACAGCAGCTCCTCGTGGCGTGTCCGCTCGCCGAACGCCCCGGCGGTCAAGCCCGGTCGAATGACCAAACCCGCTCCAGCGTAACAGGCGCGAGCACGCGGGCACACCACGTCAGCCACCCGTGGCGCGTCCGCTCGCCGGACGCCCCGGCGGTCAAGCCCAGCTGAAAGACCAAACTCTCCCCAACACAGCAGGCGCGAGCAAGCTCGCACACCACAGCTGCCACCCGTGGCATATCGGCTCACCGGACATCATGAACCTACCTCAATAAATGAAAAAAGCCCCCCGGGATCCGGGGGGCTTTCGTTCGATAGAATTTAGCTGACTGGTTGTGTCGGACGGGAGGGCACTTACATCATGCCGCCCATGCCTCCCATGCCGCCCATACCACCCATGTCAGGCATACCGGCACCACCGGAATCCTTTTCCTCCGGTTCGTCGGTGATCATGCACTCGGTGGTGAGGAGCAGGCCGGATACCGAACCAGCGTTCTGCAGCGCGGTGCGGGTGACCATGGCAGGATCGACAATACCAGCGGTGAGTAGGTCGACATATTCGCCGGTAGCCACGTTATAGCCTTTGCTACCCTTTGCCTTGAGAACCTCAGCAACGATAAGCGAGCCCTCCACACCGGCGTTGAAGCAAAGCTGACGCAGCGGCGATTCGATGGCGCGGCGCACAATTGCCGCACCCAGTGCTTCGTCACCTTCCAGCTCTGATGCGGCCTTTTCGATGGTATTCGCGGCACGCAGCAATGCGACACCACCACCGGGCAGAATGCCTTCCTCAACAGCCGCACGGGTCGCGTGCAGTGCATCATCGACACGGGCCTTCTTTTCTTTCATTTCCGGCTCGGTTTGTGCGCCGACGTTGATCACGGCAACACCTCCGGCAATCTTGGCAAGGCGCTCCTGGAGCTTTTCGCGGTCATAGTCGGACGTGGTTTCCTCGATTTGACGACGGATCAGTTTTACGCGGCCCTGGATATCGGAACTCTTGCCTGCCCCTTCGACAATCGTTGTGTTTTCCTTGTCGATCGAGACACGCTTCGCCTTACCCAGATCGCTGATTTGGACGTTTTCGAGCTTGATGCCAAGGTCTTCCGTGATGCAGCGACCCCCCGTGAGGACGGCGATGTCTTCAAGCATGGCCTTGCGACGGTCACCAAAGCCGGGTGCTTTCACTGCAGCTACGTTGAGCGTGCCACGCAGCTTGTTCACGACAAGTGCAGCCAACGCTTCACCTTCGATATCCTCGGCGATAATGAGCAGCGGCTTGTTGGTCTTGGCTGCCGACTGAAGCAGCGGCAGGATTTCGTTGAGGTTGCTGATCTTTTTCTCGTGGATGAGGATATGCGCGTCTTCGAAGTTGACCTCCTGCGCTTCATTGTCGGTGCAGAAGTAAGGCGAGAGGTATCCCTTGTCGAACTGCATGCCTTCAACCACGTCGAGCGACGTTTCGATGCCCTTGGCTTCTTCAACCGTAATCGTGCCGTCTTTGCCGACCCGATCCATGGCGTCAGCGATGATGTCACCAATCTCGGCATCCCAATTAGCTGAGACCGTTGCCACCTGACGGATTTCCTCGCGGTCCTTGACCTTTTTGCTTTGCTTAACAAAGGATTTGGTTCCGGCCGCGACGGCTTTGTCGATTCCGCGCTTCAGATAGATCGGATTCGCCCCGGCGGCTACGTTTTTGATCCCCTCACGGTAGATGGATTCTGCCAAAACGGTTGCGGTGGTCGTGCCATCACCAGCCGAATCGGCTGTCTTCGACGCCACTTCGCGCACCATCTGTGCGCCCATGTTCTCGTAGGGATCCGAAAGATCGATCTCTTTTGCCACCGTCACACCGTCTTTAGTTACAGTCGGTGCGCCGAATTTTTTGTCAATCAGCACATTGCGCCCCTTTGGCCCCAGAGTCACCTTCACAGCACGTGAAAGTGTTTCCACACCTTTGAGGATTTTTTTGCGTGCTGCTTCATCAAATAGAATTTGCTTAGCCATAATTTTATTACTTTTTGTTTTTGTTAAGAGTTGTTTAGACGAATGCTTTAGGCAATGACGCCGAGAATGCTATCCTCTTCGATGAGGATGAATTCTTCACCGTCTACCTTTACAGGAGTGCCGCCGTATTGCGGCAGGAGGACTTTGTCGCCCACCTTGACGTTGAAGGCAGCTTTTTTGCCGTCCTCGCCGATTTTTCCCGTGCCAAGTGCAACGACTTCGGCCTCCTGGGACTTTTCCTTGGCTGAATCCGGAATGATGATTCCGCCGCGGACTTGTTCGTCTTCTTCAATGCGTTTCAAGAGAACGCGTTCACCGAGTGGTTTTATTTTCATATTTATTTTTATCTATGGTTTGTGGAGATTTATGGTTTACAAAAGTAGCGCGCACATCGCTGATGCACACACCACTTTTAAAGTTTATTTTTTGTCTTTATCGTCATCATCGACGACTTCGAAGTCGGCATCGACTGCGTCGCCGTCAGCCTTTTTCGACTCGGATGATTCGGCACCTTCCGGCCCGGGCTCACCGCCCTCAGCCGCTTGCTGGCTGTAAATATCCTGGGCGAAGGACTGCATTACTTCCATGATCTTATCTTTCGGGGCCTTGAGTGCCTCCGCATCCGATTCCTGGTTTTCCAGCGCAGCTTTGCCTTCGGCAACCGCGCCTTCCAATTCGGTCTTTTTCTCAGCCGGGATCTTGTCACCCAATTCGGAGATTTGTTTCTCGGCTTGATAGACGATGTTATCCAGTTCATTACGGGCTTCGACACTGGCTTTAAGAGCCTCGTCTTCCGCAGCGTGCGCTTCCGCTTCGCGCTTGAGCTTTTCGACTTCGTCTTTATCCAGGCCGGACGAACCGGTAATGGAGATCTTTTGCTCTTTGCCAGTCCCTTGATCCTTGGCACTGACATTGAGAATACCGTTCGCGTCGATGTCGAAGGTCACCTCGATTTGCGGTGTGCCGCGGCTGGCAGGGGGGATACCGTCGAGACGGAAGTTCCCCAACACTTTGTTGTCCTTGGCCATGGGGCGCTCACCCTGCAGGACCTTGATATCGACTGCGGTCTGGTTGTCGGCGTAAGTCGAAAAGGTTTGGCTCTTCTTTGTCGGAATCGTCGTATTCCGCTCGATCATGGGCGTGGATACGCCACCTGCTGTTTCGATCGACAAGGTCAGCGGCGTTACATCGAGCAGAAGCACATCACGCACATCGCCTTGCAAAACGCCCCCCTGAATGGCTGCGCCAATTGCGACGACTTCGTCCGGGTTGACTCCCTTGTGCGGATCTTTGCCAGTGAGGTCTTTGGCGATTGATACGACCTTGGGTGCGCGGGTCATACCTCCGACAAGAACCAACTCGCCGATCTCGTCGGCACTGTGACCGGAATCCTTGAGGCAGGCCTTGAACGGCTCCACGGTGCGCTGGTAGAGACCGTCACAAATCTGCTCCAGCTTCGAACGACTGAGCGAGATGTTGAGGTGCTTCGGACCCGAGCTGTCCGCCGTGATAAACGGCAGATTGATGTCCGTGCTCTGCGTCGACGACAGCGCAATCTTCGCTTTTTCCGCTTCTTCTTTGAGACGCTGAAGCGCCATCTTGTCGGATCGCAGATCGATACCCTGTTCTTTTTTAAACTCTTCAATGAGATGGTCGATCAAGGCACTATCCCAGTTGTCACCGCCCAGGTGGGTGTCTCCATTGGTCGCCTTCACCTCGAATACACCGTCACCGATTTCCAGAATCGAGATATCGAAAGTGCCACCACCCAAGTCATATACGGCGATCAGCTCGTCTTTTCCCTTGTCGAGACCATAAGCCAGCGCGGCCGCTGTCGGCTCGTTGATGATACGCTTGACTTCCAGCCCGGCAATCTGGCCAGCGTCCTTAGTTGCCTGGCGTTGGGCATCATTAAAGTAAGCGGGCACGGTGATGACCGCCTCCGTCACTTTTTCACCGAGGTAGGCCTCAGCGTCCGCCTTGAGCTTGCCGAGAACCATGGCAGAAATTTGCTCGGGCGCAAACTTCTCGGTCTTGCCACTCACCTCGGCCTCGATGTAGGCATCGCCATTTTTTCCCTCAACGACGCTGTAAGGAAGGCTCTTCGCTTCTTCCTGGACTTCAGAAAACTTACGACCAATGAAGCGTTTTGCCGAGAAAATCGTGTTATTTGGATTCGTCACCGCTTGCCGTTTAGCTGCCTGCCCGACCAAGCGCTCTCCATTTTTGGAGAACGCGACGATCGAAGGCGTGGTGCGTGCACCCTCCGAGTTTGGTATCACAACTGGCTCCCCGCCTTCCATCACGGACATGCAGGAGTTCGTCGTGCCTAAATCGATTCCTATTATTTTACCCATGCCAACGGCAAAGCAAAGGAGATACCAAAATCAAAATTAAGCCATAAGTCGTTTTTTAACAACAACATAAAAACATACAATCATTTTTCGGCGATCCACAGATGTCCGAGTTAACGCCACAGTGTCACACTTCCTGTCACAGTTTTCCGATTTGTCCCAGCGCTGTGTCACGGTCCAGCGGACTTGAAGAGCAGGAAATACGAAGAAAGAAGGAGGAAGGTGAGGTTCCCAGCGTTCAACAATCCCGCCACGCGAAGCGTGGTGCCCCCGCTGGGAATCGAACCCAGATCGACTGTTTAGGAAACAGTAGTTCTATCCGTTGAACTACGGGGACGATTAGCTATCGATTGCTCATAAAATATAATGATGCTTAAAAAACGATAGTTTCCGATCAAAGTTCCTGTCCGTTCTATGGATTATTCGCAGACTATGGAGTTTAATTAAATTGAAAGCAATCATCAAGATTGCTTCGCTGTGAGAAATCCGAACGCTTTCGGATCCTGGAGATGCCGCGGATAAGCACCGCGCTGAGGGATATTGGAATGGCCCCCACAAAATCAGATCAACAGAACGGTTCAGTTTGCCGGTAAGCACGTCATCACCTTGATCTTTGCCGTGAGTCAGCGCCACGAGCACATCCACTTACGAGCGTAAACGAGAAACGTATTTTGACACGGTCTCAAGAGTATCATGCTCGTCGAGCAATTCAGCCGACGAACCGGGAGATGATTTGAATGACAGAAATCCTTGACATCCGCCGACCAAATGTGTGACCCATTCGCCCGACGTTTTTTTGTTCTACTCCCCAAACCCTGAAAACTATGAAAATAAGCTATTTTAAAAACTGTCTAATATTAGTCACCGTTTTGCTGTCAGGCTTGTGCCCATGCACCAGCATCGCCAGCATCGCCAGTACCGCCGGTCAGAAACCAAACATCATTTTTATCCTTACCGACGACTTGGGTTGGGGCGATATCGGAGTCTTTTTCCAAAATCAGCGCACAGACGAGCGCCGCTTTACCACGCCAAATTTGGACCAATTTGCACTTGAGGGCGTTCAGTTGCGCAATCACTACGTGCCCGCCCCCGTCTGCGCGCCGACGCGGGCCTCTCTACTGACGGGGCGCCATCAGGGCCACTCGGGGGTGCGGAACAACCAGTTCGACAAGGCCCTTTCGACTTCGCACAACCTAGCCACTGTTCTCGGGCAGGCGGGCTATCGGACATTGATGGTTGGGAAGTATGGCTTGCCGGGGGGCGATCGCAATGCATACAACATGGACGAGTGGGAGGCCTTCCCCACCCGCCGGGGCTTCCATGAATTTTACGGCCCAGTAAAGCACCGGGATGCCCACAGTCATTATCCGGCAAATCCGTATCCACGTGGCGATTCAGATCTCCACCGCGGGACTTTTCCCTGGTATCATAATGACAAACAGCTCACCAAGGAGCTCGACGGTGCCTACACCACCGATCTCGTAACCGCATTTGCCAAAAAATGGCTGGTCGAACACCAAGCAAACCGTAGGGAAGAACCTTTCTTTATCTTCTTAAGTCATACCACCCCGCATGCGGCGCTCCATGTGCCCTCCATGCCCTACCCGATGGGCGGTGGACTTTCCGGCGGCGTCCAGTGGATCGGTGAGCCGGGTAACATGATCAACACGGTGGGCGGCGATTTTGATGAATGGTTTCATCCGGAATTTGCGGAACAGAATTGGCACGAGCAAGAAAAGCGCTTTGCCACCATGATGCGTCGGATTGATGATAGCCTGGGCGACCTGATCCAGACGCTTAAGGACTTGGGGCTGGATGAGGACACACTGGTCGTCTTTACCAGTGACAATGGCCCGCACCGGGAGAGTTACTTGATCGATTTAGACTATGATCCGACTTCCTTTGCCTCCTTCGGCCCTTTCACCGGCATCAAGCGGGATGTGCTGGAGGGCGGCATCCGCGTTCCCACGCTGGTGCGCTGGCCCGGCTCGATTCCGGCCGGGGCCCTCAACGAGGCCACCACGCAACAGCATGATTGGCTTCCTACCCTCGCGGCGGTTGCCGACCTGCCCGCGCCCGCGCTCTCCGATGGTGTCTCACTGCTGCCCCATTTGACCGGCAAAGGCACTGCGCGGGAGAGCACTGTCTATGTCGAGTATTCGAACTCTGGGCGAACTCCCGACTACCCGGAATTCCCGGCGATTCACCGTGACATGCCTCGCGAGGAGATGCAGGCCATTTTCATGGAGGGCTACAAGGGACTCCGCCGGGACATCCAGGGACATGACGATGACTTCATGATTTTTGATCTCAAAAATGACCCCCGCGAGCTTCATGACCTCGCCCGGGAAGGTGATTTTGGTGACGGACTGCAGCAAAGGATGAAAGATCGCGTCCTTCAAATCCGCCGACCCGATGCCAGTGCGCCCCGCCCCTATGACGACATGCACGTGCCGGCGATTTCCAAAGTGGTTCCTGCCCCGGCGACGAAGTGGGCACTCTACCGCGGCGATTTTCCCTGGGTGCCACAGACCGCTCCCCTGAAAGCCGTGCGGACCGGCAGCAGCGAGACCGTGAGCCTTGCGGGCATCGGCGCTGCGGCTGGCGACGTAGTCGAATTCACGGGGCACATTGAAGCCGAGAGGCCGGGCAACTATACCTTTGAACTGGCAAGCTCGGGCGGTGCCATCCTACGGATTCACGACGCCGTCGTGATCGACAACGAAACGGAGATCGACGGCAAAGCCGCGACAGAAGGCAGCATTCTATTGGCCAAAGGTCTACATCCTTTCACGGTTACTATGCTTGTAGACGAAGCTTCGCGCCTGAAATTCCAGCACACAGACCGCAACTCTGGAATGGATTCATTCGAGTGACTACCTAGAGCAGGCTATGCGCGACCATCCGGGTCGTTCCGTCTGCCTCACAAGCAAAGGGTCCAAAAGGGCCATAGGGATAATCGACCTCAGCGCGTGTGCCCGCCTTGTCATTATTATGGGTTCAGAGTCTGCTTCGGCCTTATTTCCGCGGTTGGCAACCGCGGAAACAAAGCGGTGAAGCCAGGCCCGGGTCCACCTAATGTTTCCGGGCTCGGGGATATCGAAGACCTGGCAACGAATCTTCCCCGCCACGTCGGCGTCCGCCAGGGCACATTACTGATAAGTTCTAATTAGTTGTCGGGTAGCTTTTTAAATTTTGCGCTAGAAAATCTTCCGGTTTGGGATTCTTTATGCAGACGACACCTGATCCATACCCAGCTTCGGCCTACCAAAGTCGGCTCTCCGGAATCCCCTCAAGATTATGACCTGCAACAGCCCCATCCGACTCGTTCACCTCCTCGCCCTTTCCGCGATATCCCTCTCGCCCACCTGCCCCGCTCACGCGCAGGACTGGGAAGCGCAGGCGGACACGCGTATCGAACAGCTCCGCATGGCGGACTTCGAAGTGCGCGTGACCGACCCCACCGGCCAGCCCGTCATGGCGGTCCCCGTCGACCTGCGCATGCGGCGGCACGCCTTCCCGTTTGGTACGGCGGTCAATTTCGGCCGGATCAGCCAAGCGTCCGAGATGGACGCAGACGCCCGGCTCTACGAGGAGAACTTGCTCGATCTTTTCAACACCGTGGTCTGGGAGAACGCCCACAAATGGAAAACTTGGGAGGCGGAGGCGGCCTTCTCAGTGAACGTGTTCGCGGAGGCCACGGCTGCTCCGGCTGCCTTCACGCAAAACTCTGGCAACCTCAGCTCGCGCCCGAAGACCCAGGCGGAGGTGCCCTGGACCACGGAGTCTCCCTGGACGAGTGCGCAGGCCGGAAATGCGGAGCGCTCACCCGATTTGACGCCCATCGTGCAGGAACTCGTCGACCGCCCGGACTGGACGGGCCAGTCGGACGCCATTGCACTGATCTTCTCACGCGGGTCGGGAAAACGCGAAGCCTTTTCGCTCGAACCTTCCGGCTTCGCGCCGCGGCTGCGGGTCCTTTACGACGGTGGCGGAGGACAGGTGGAATGGATTCAGACCGTGCAGAACATTGGCGACGCGGCGGAGGAAAAAGCCAACAGCTCGATGGATCTGACAAGCGGCGATCTCGACTTGGCGGATAAGTGGGTCGGGCTGCGTTTCACGGAACTCGACATCCCCCCCGGGAGCGAAATTCTGGAGGCCCACGTACAATTTGTCGCGCAGAAAACCACCCGGACACGCGAAACCATCATCGAGCAGACGCAGTGGCTCTTCGACCAGGACCTCGAGGTCCGCGGCCACACAATGTTCTGGCAAAACCCGAATGCCCTCCCTCCCGACATCTCCGCCCTGCGCGACGACCCGACCACCCAAAACCTCGACACCATGCGTACCCGGATTTTCGACCGGGTGGACGAAATCGGCACCTTTTACCAGGGCCTGATCAAGGACTGGGATGTGGTCAACGAGCAGCCCCACGAGCACGAGCTGACGGACTTGCTCGACCCCGGAGCCCCGCGCGAGCGCGCCGAGCCGCTGGAAGAAATCTTCCAACGCGCGCGGACCGCGACCACGCCGAACACCCAGCGTTTCGTGAATGACTTCGGGCGCATCCACCAAGGCTCGAGCAACAGCGATTACTTCCGCCATGCCTCCTTCCTGGCCGATCAGGGCGTGCTCGAAGGAGTCGGTTTCCAAGCCCACCTTTGGCAGAGTTCCATGGCCGTCTCCGGGCCGAAACTGTGGGAACTCTTCGACAAATACGCGGCCCTCGGTGTCCGCCTGAAAATCACAGAATTTGATATGTATGACGGAGCGGGCTCGACTTCGCTCCAGGCCGAATTTCTGCACCGGCTGTTCAAAGCGGCTTTTGCGCACGAGGCCATGGATGGCATCCTCTTCTGGGGCTTCTGGGATGGCAGCCATTGGAAAAACAACGCCATGCTCTTCAACAACGATTGGAGCCTCAAGCCGGCCGGCCAGGCCTACAGGGACCTCGTTTTCAACAAATGGTGGACCGACAACACCGACCTGCCGGAGATCGACCGCATGACCGACGGGGCAGGCCACTACGCCACCCGCGGCTTCAAGGGAGCCTACGAGGCCCGGGCCGAAGCGGGCGGCAAGCTGGGCGTGGCGCGCGGCTTCCAGACCACGGACGGCGACCACCTGGACCTGGAAATCCCGGGTGCCGACGAGGCCGCCACCGAGCGCTGGCGGATCGCCGTCTCCAGCCGCCTCAACGATGGCACGGAAAGCACGGCCGGCGGCACCGTGCCGGATGCGGACACCCTGACCCTCGGCGGGGGCCACACGACGCTCCTGCGCTTCCGCGATTTGCCAATGCCGGAAGGCATGGCCCTGATCGACGCCCGGCTCCGCTTCGTGGCGGCGGCCGACAACGATAGCTCGGCGGCGACGTTGAATATCCGGGCCCAGCGTTCCGTCAACCCCTCGGCGGTCGGCAACCGACCCGGCGACCTCCTCGATCGCCCGCTCACCGAAACCGTCCTGACCTGGGCCAACGTCGCACCTTGGACCGTTGCGGATGAAAGCGGGGGTGCCCAGACAAGTCCCGATATCGGCCCGGTGCTGCGGGAGCTCATCGACGCGGGATATCTGGAAGACGGCGGCGATCTCGCCCTGTCGGTCTCCGGCCAGGGTGGCTCCCGCAGCGCGTGGTCCTTCGACGGCCACCCGTCGCGCGCGCCCGTCCTCCTGCTCAGCTTCGCGGAAAAAGTCACTTACGTCGAATCGACCGCTTCCGTGGACTGGCCCGACGGCGCGGATACCACACTGGAAGGCGACGTCGATCAGGACAGCCGCCTCAACGGGATCGAATTCGTCCTCGGCAGTTCGCCAGTCGACGGAGACACGGACCCCGCCCTGCAACTGTCGCTCACCGAATCCGACGGGCAACTTTGGGTCGCCGTCGAGCATACCCGGAACCTGCTGGCCGACGGGCTGGAGGCGGTCCTCCAATACTCGTACGACCTCGCCGCATGGGACGACCTCGGCCCCGGCGAACTCGGTGCGGTTGAAAGCCGACTGCCGCGCCGACCGGAGGACCCCGGAACCGTCGCCCGTCGACAGAGCCGCTTCCCCGCCCCGACGGGTGCGGATACCCTCTTTCTACGAGTGACGGCTCGCTAAGACCTCCCATGAAGGCTGCCGTCTGTCAGCCACCGCGCTCTGGACCCCGGCAAAAGTCATCGGGATACCGCGAGGAACGTATCGTGTTCCGCTTCCATTTCAGTTGAACTTGTAGGATGTAAAGCAACCATGCCCAAATCCTGAACAAGGGTGCGCCCGGCCAACCGCTGGTGTTCACCCGCGGCACCGCGAGCCAAGCAAACCAGCGATGAAAGACCCGATTTGATTTATTTGACTCGGACGGGAATTTTCACATCTGGATGGAATATTACCTTGACGTTAGTTGAAGCTTTTAGGAGACCCATAGACAAACCGGTTGTAAATAAAATAAGGATTCTACCGCCTACGGAATCGCGATCAATTTGCCAGATGCCTTCTAGAAACCGAACCTTACAGAGCAGTCGTTGAGGGATCCGTCCTCGTATTTACAGCAGCAGGGCAAGGCACCGGCGAGGCCAGCTTCGATTTGGCGGGCAAGGTTGCCCGGGTCCATCTTTGCTTTGATTGCCTCCAGCGCGGCTTCCATAGCGGGGATGGCCTTACCCAGCGTGTTCTTGAAGCGCTGGAGTTTCTGGGCTTGATTGCAAACAATCGTTTTGAGGTAGTTGCGGCTCATGTAGGGCTCGCCGTCCATCGCCAGTCCGTTGTAGCTTTCCAAACGGTTGATGGCCGTAACGTCGTATGTGGCGTCGACGAGGCTTTGGCGGAATTCGGCCCAAGTGTCGTCGCAGGCGAGCGTGGCGGCGGCGCCCAGATTCGCGAGTTTGTTTTTGATGGCTGCATTGTCCGCCGCGAGGTCTTTCTCGATAAGCCCGCCGGGAACACCGGTCGCCGCGCCTGTCAGGGTGCCGTAGGTGGCACCCTCAAGTAAGCTGCCGAAGGTCTTGCCCGTGGCTTTGCCCACACCCATGCCGCCGGACATGGAGACGAGTGAGCCCGCCAGTTTCGCGGTTTCTGGGTCAAACCCGTTATCGACCATCGCTGTCTCGGTGATGGCACCGGCCGCCTCCATCGCGGCGGCGAGGGCGACTCCCCCGACGCCGCCCGTGGCGGCGGCAATGGCTCCGGTGACGACCCAACCGGCTGCTTGGAAGGCCTCGCTCCACTGCTCGTTCTCGTTGAACGCGAGCTCTTGAAAGACACTCATCGAGAGCTTGAAGCGCTCGGTCGAGTTATTGATCACGTCGAGAGAGTTTTGAGTCTGCTGGCTGATGTAAGCACTGAGGTTTGGCTGCGCTTCCGAGTCTAAGCCCAGATCCATGAAGGCCGCTGCGATCTCTTTGGCCCAATTGTCAATGTTCTCCAGGCCGAAGTCGCTCACGTAGTCGGCGAGTTGATTCTTGCCAGGGTCTATATTGCAGAGATCGGCCGCAAAGTAGAAGTCGGGCACCAGCTCGGGGAAGGTGGGGTCATCCCCGATGGAGCCGGCGGCCGCGATACCGGGGCAACATTCGGCATAGAGACTGATGGCGTTGGCGAGACTCTCCTGCGCCGCTTTTGCCTGTTGAAGTTGGAGCTCGAGGTCGTCGATGAGGCCCTGCGGATCGAAGCTGATGAGGCCGCGCTCGTAGAGCTGTTGGTAAAGGTCGAAGTCATTAATGGGCGGAAGCTCCGCCTCGTGCACGCAGTCCTTTTGCTGGACGACGGTGCTGCCTCCACCGGGTCCACCTGTCTGCTGTTCGCTTGGCGGCACACGCTCGCGCAGACCGGGTACGGGTTCTCCGCCGGCAGGTGCATTTTCCCGCAGAACCTTGGCCTCCGTGCCGACAAGGACGACATTATCCCAGATGCTCTCGGTTCCTTCCTCGATCTGCTCTTGCTGCCGCTCGGGTAACTCGGCGATGACGGCTCCCGTGTTTTTTTCGATTTGGGCTTCCAGTCGGTTCTGTAGGTCCTCCTTGGTGTAGGGTTCCTGTCGCTCGTCGACCAGCGAGGTGTAAAGCCAAAAGGTTTGCTGGATCAGCGACTCACGCCGTTCATCCTCCGGCATCGGAATCGCGATCTTGATCGGCTCGGATTCCTCGATACGGTCGTAGGCGCGCACGATTTCCATAAGAACCGGAACGAAAACGCCGGTTGCGCGTTCCGGGGTTTCCGTGGGATCGAATGGTTTCGCATGGCTCGGTCCACGCAGGGCGGGCCGGGGATCGAGCGGCGAGAGTCCGCCGTCGGAAAGAGGCGGGACGCTACTCACACCTGTATCCGATTGCTCATCCCCCGGACCTGCGCTGCCTCGAGTCGCGTCACCGAGTCGACCACCCTTACCCGATGCAGCGCCGCCATCGCCGGGCCGGAACGGATAGCCCACCGGGATTTCCACGCCGCCCGGCACGGGTGGCTTACCGACATCGGTGCAAAAGCCCTTGATCGGAAATGCCTCTTCGTTCAGGGGCAAAACAAAGCCACGGGTGCCCGGCAAAGTAACATACCCCTGATAGGCGTCCACAGGCGGGACATACATCGGGTCAAGGTCGACGAATACGGTGCGGAACGTGTCGTTTGTGACTTTCAGGTCGCCGACATGGCCGGTGGTACGGTTGGTGCCGGTTGTCGAAATGTGGACTCCGTCAGGCAAGTCTGTCTGGTTGATCGAGCGGATCGTAGTCGGTAACTCCTGAGCCTGGGCGGGGAGTGTCGCCAATAGGACACCGACAGCGAATAGGTTTTTCAGCAAGTGCATGGTTGTGTGACATCTATCGTGGTTAAAATGAAAACCCGGCGTTGATTTCTATCTGGCTGCTGACGGCCGAGTCGCCAAACGCCCAGTCGAGTGCGGTGTAATTGACTTGCGCACTTGCGCCGACCACCCAGCCGCTCGGCCACTCGTAACGCAGATCGACTCCGGCACCGCCACCGATTGCAGTCTCGCTTTGCCAGCGATCTTCCAGGAGGACGATGCCGAGAATCGCGCGCGGTCTGGCGGTCAACCGCTCGTCCAATACCGGCAGGCTTACGGGAACCCACTCGATCGTGAACCAGTCGATGTCCGTGTCGCTTCTTTTCGTCTCGTCGGCAGTGACGACAACGGGGGCGCTTGGTGAGCCCACATTGTCACCGACCATGCGCGGATCGTCCGGGGCGACGTTGATGCGTTGGATACTGTCGCTGAGGATACTTTCGCTGAGGAGGGTGAGAACGCGGCGATCAGTTTTGGATTCCGAGCGGGCGTAGGTGAAGCGGAAAGATTCGACAAAACGCAGTTCGGGCCGCACTTCGATGTAGAGCCCGAAATGTGCATGATCGTCCGCCACGAAGTCATCGCTGGTGAACCGGTATCCGGTTAGCGCACCGACCTCGATAGAAAAGGGCGGCGTTACGGTTTCCCGGTCGAGAGGTATCGGTTCTCGAGTCGTCTGCCGGGGGTCGTCGCGGCTCGCGGTCGGCACGACCAGCTTGGCCTCAGGACCCGCAGGATCGATGCGGTCCCAGATGGATGCCGCCGCAGCGCGGCAGAGACTAGTCGCGGTTGTAACAGTCAATAGCGCGGT
>JAAAPI010000054.1 GCA_009908325.1 Verrucomicrobiota bacterium
TCAGTTTGGCATCACCAAAAAGATAACTCAGCCGAGTCGAGGTCGCTCCCGTTAATTCTTCCCGAATATCCGGCTCGTCACAGTTCAGATAGACGGATTTCTCTTTGAAATCCCTCAAAATCGCTCGCACTAGAGTGGTCTTCCCCACTTGCCGTGCCCCATAGATGATGATCGCCCTTTGCTCGAAAAGATGGCTCTCGATCTCTTTTCTGATATGACGACTTACCATATTCACCTTTTTATATAAATTAAGGTGAATGTAAACACCTTAATTTTTGATTTTTGTTGCTGTTTCCAACAGGCAGGGTAGCAGCGCGGCATCCTTCATCCCGTGGATGATCTTCTTATCGGCCGGACAGAGCGTGGCCAAAATACCGTGGAGCTTGGCGGCTTTTGCCGCTTCATCCACGAAGTAATAAGGGCAGAGCCGCATACGGCCCTCCATGGGGTAGATGCTGCCGTCGTCTGCGTAAACGGGGTGGCGCAGCCGTTTCGGCTTTTCGTAGGTCTGTAGTATGTGGAGCGAGGTGTCCGCCATGGCGATTGCTTGTTCGATCGCGTTTTCCCAATCGGCCCGTGAGCAATCGCTGCCCAGGGTCACGCTGCGGGCACCCCACGCACTCTCGTGGAAGCCGCTTATTTTTATAATCAAATTGCGCTCCTTTTTACTAGCCTCAATAAGTTGCGACCAGTTCGTCATAGGCTTCCCGCCGACGTAGGGTGCATCGAGCACCGCGTTGGGCGGCAGTTCGACAGGGTCCATCACCCAGGTTTGCGGAATGACCTTTGCCAGGGTCTTGTAGGCTGGCTTGGAGAGACTTTCACGCCAGTAGTCCTCCAGCATGTGGTGGTGAAAGAGTGCGAGGTTTAGCTTCTCCTCCTGAAATGGCCGCATGGGCGGCGTCAGGCTGACTTGTGCGGCCTCGCCCGCTTTCAGCAGAAATTCGGCGATCGGAACGTTGGCCAAGTCGAAGAGCTCCCAAAAACGATAAATGACATCGACCCGCTGCGGATCGCCGTCGATTCCGACGCAGATATCTTCGCCCAGCGGCATCACATCGTCGGGATGAAAAACATGCACGCGTCGACCGAGCTGACGAAGCTGCGATGCCAGCCACTCCATCTCCGGGCGGTAGGTGGCCGCCTCGTCACTAACCAATATCGCGATGTAGGGTGTATTCAGACCCGGTGCCCGCCCGGCGAGTGCCCGGTAAAAGGCCTCGACCATATCCTCCGCGCCTGCTCCAACCAGCGACGCTTCGTGCACTTCCGAATAGAGCCGGTTAAGAAATGCCGTTAGCCCGATACCACCGGGCACTGAGTCGATCTCGGTCATCGCGAAACCGTTTTCCGTGACAAGCAGGTCCGGACGGATGACGAGTGGAACATCGCCACGCAGTGCCTTCGCCCGAGCGTGCTCAATCAAAGCGGACGGCTTTCCACGATCCAAATATTCGGCCACCCAAGGCGCTTTCAGCGGGCGGTTGCGCAAGAGGTTTTTATTTTCTACCGAGCGCAGGTAGAGCGTTTCCTGGGCGCGGTAAAATTCGTAGCAAGCCGCTCCGATTTGCTCGATCTGTTTGAGCTGCACGCCGTTCAGCGGGAAGGCCTGCGGTGAGTAGCGCCAGGACTTGTCCTCAAACAAGCTCTGATCTGAGAACGCCTGCCGTGCCCGTTCGTAAGTGAGTTGTTTGCTGTGCGGTTGAGTCATCTCCCTCTTTTCATCTCCGAATAATCCCGATTAAGCAACTAAGATGCCCGCAAAAGGGTCGTCTTCAAAAATTTGGTTCGCCTGATGGACAGATCGCTATCAGCCGCCCTCAAACTCGCGATCGGCGGCTGCTTTGCGCGAGAGTGGCCCACCTGCGCGGAGCCACGCGTGGATAAAGGGATCCAAATCGCCGTCCATAACCGCCTGCACGTTCCCGGTTTCTTCGCCAGTGCGCAAATCCTTAACCATCTGGTAGGGCTGGAATACGTAGGAGCGTATCTGGTTGCCCCAGGCGATCTCGCCCTTTTCCCCGTAAAAACGCTCCATCTCGCTGCGCTTCTCGTCTTCCCGTTTCTCATAAAGACGTGATTTCAAGGTCTTCATCGCCGTGGCTTTATTCTTAATCTGCGAGCGATCATTCTGGCAAGTCACCACGATCCCGGTCGGAATGTGCGTCAGCCGCACCGCCGACTCCGTGCGGTTGACATGCTGTCCACCCTTACCACTGGCGCGGTAAACGTCGGTCCGGATATCCGCCTCGTTGACCTCAATGTCGATATCATCATCAACCTCTGCAGTTACGTCGACCGAACAGAAGGAAGTATGGCGCCGCGCGTTGGAATCGAACGGGCTAATCCGCA
This sequence comes from Verrucomicrobiota bacterium, assembly GCA_009908325.1. GTDB lineage: Bacteria > Verrucomicrobiota > Verrucomicrobiia > Opitutales > Coraliomargaritaceae > Thalassobacterium. The sequence goes on from JAAAPI010000054.1 coordinate 2,353, forward strand.
CCAACCGGTGCACCCCACGTTCCGCCTTGGCGTAACCGAAGGCATTGAGACCCGTGATGTAAAGCGTGGCCGAGCTGATACCCGCTTCCTCGCCAGGCATGATATCGAGCACTTCCACGCCAAACCCGGCTTTTTCCGCCCACCGGCTATACATGCGCATGAGCATTTCCGCCCAGTCGCAGCTCTCGGTGCCACCGGCACCCGAGTTAATCGTTAGAAAGGCATTACAGCCGTCATTTG
>JAAAPI010000402.1 GCA_009908325.1 Verrucomicrobiota bacterium
CGCGGTGAGGCCGCATGGCCGAATGCGCGACGGACCGAAGGGCCGTTCTCCCCTGCGACACGCGAAGCCGAGCAGGGGAGAACGGACGGCTCAGACCAAGGTCGATGTACGGGCGACGTCTCTGCCGATTACACAGATTGCTTTTCCACGCATTCGACCTGACGGGCGGATTCCGAACATTCTCTGCAGACACGGAGTCTCAGGGTGCACTCGGAAGAAGCTGACATTCAGAGCAACCAGAGTTTTCTTTGCCCATGTTCAACGGGTCGGCGGGAAGGGGCCCTTTGATGTGCGAGCACACTGAGCACGTTGTTGTACCATAAGCTGACTCTTGTCCAAGAGGGCGCGTGAACAACTGCGCAGTTTCGAAAACACCAATCAACAAATCACTTTCTTGCAATGCTGCTGGCTTGAAAAACCTTGGCGTTTCTACGACTTGCAGATACTCTCGCAAAAATTGTACAGCGAAATTCAAACACCGAAATGACTTTACCATCGCTACACGACGCAACCGCTTCGGCATTGGGGTTTCGCTATCAGGAACGCTATGCGTTGTTGCAGCTGCTTGAGATCAAGGACGATGAAGCAGCAGTCGCAGTCGAGGCTCTCGATGACGTTCAACTTAAGGCCAACGGGATTGACCTTCTTGAGCAGTTGAAACACTCGCTCGCCCCAAACCCAACACCGCTTACAGTTAAGTCAACGAACCTTTGGACTACACTCAGAATCTGGTGCGAGCTTTTTCCAAAATTGGAAATAGAAAGTACGCAATTTGCATTGATTACGGTCGCTCCAATTGCTGATAAGTCACCGCTGCACAGCCTGAAAACCGAAGGCTCAGACCGTTCATTGTTGCTAGCCGAGTTGCAAGCTGAGGCGGAGCGCGTTGTTGAAGAGGTCGAAGCCGCAAAACTCGAGGGCAAGTCGAAGCCACACCAGAAAAGGGTGTCGGGAGCGGCTGCGCTTCTTTCCCTGTCCGCGAGTCAAAGAGAAGCACTGATTCAGAGAATCTCGATACAGTCGGACGTGGCAACAGTCAGCAGCCTGGAAGAAAAGCTCGCAAAGCGACTCGATACGTATCCATCAACTCAAAGAAAAACGCTTGCGGCGAGACTCACTGAGTGGTGGGACCGTCAAATGGTTCTGTCGTTTGATTCTAAACGAGATCGCTTTGTCAAAAGGCATGAGTTGCTGGAGCAACTTTCCGAAACGAGCGCAATGCTCACATCAGAAGCGTTATTGGATAGCTTCAGCAGCAAGCAGCCTCCTCCGGTTTTCGATACCCATGAGATGTTGGCGAAGCAATGTGAGCTAGTTGATGCCCTGCCTGCGATGGTGAAACGGGCTCGTGTTTCCGAGTGGCAGGCTCGAAACCAAAGGGCGGCTTGGTCTATCGAGGCCCCATCCAAACACAGTAAGATTGTGGAATACGATGAAAGACTCGTCCTTGATTGGACCTATAAGCATGAGACCGCCTGTCAAAACTCCGAGGCCGGAAATGAAGAAGACCGGGTTGCCAACGGGTTCATGGTGCTGCGATGGGCTTTGGAGGATGCCGCTCAAGAGGTTGGAAGCATCGAAAACACAGTGACTTCCCCTTTTTATGTACGCGGGAGTTATCAAGTTTTGTCGATTGAGGGCCGGGTTGGTTGGCATCCTGAGTATCGGGAGCGTCTGGGGTTTGACGAATGAGAGCGGCTTACGACCTTTATGCTGAGACAAATCCAGCCTTCGTGTCGTTTCTTCTCTATCGTTTTGTAAAAAGCCATTCGGACGGTAGCGGTGAGACACCCCATATAAGCTTGGCATATCTTGTTGTTCCGTTGGCTTTGTCACAACGCCTGGAACCGAGTTTTTCCTCGACAAATGCTGCCACAGGTTTCCTTTCATGGCTCAATCGCTTTCCCGAAGTTCGCATCGGACTTCAGCAAGATATCGATGTAGCCAGAGATGTTACCGCTCAGGGCCTTCGTGCAGCCCTTTTCAGCCAACAGCTGGAGTTGGGGGGCACCGGAACCGTGCAGTTGGGCGGCGCGAAGAAGCCCCCAGAGAATACAAAAAGTAAGATGTCCAATATCCCCAAACAGGCGGTCTCAAGAGCTGAGCGCCTGGGGAAATGGATGTCTGGCGCAGGCGGCCCAGCAGCCATTTTTTCCGCCTTGGAGGTGCGACCATGACACGTTGGAATGTTGCCGAAATCGCGTTCTATGGGCTTCAGGGACGTAGACGAACAATTGAACTGCGACCGGATGAAGTTGCGATTCTTACTGGTCGTTCCGGCACTGGGAAATCGGCAATCATCGCAGCGATCGACTACTGCCTTGGCTCCAGAAGTTGTGAGCTACCTGACTATGTGCGGCGACGTACCATCGGTGTGGCTGTTCACTGGAAAAACGGCGAAACTGAACTGATTGTAGGACGCATTGTTCCCGATAGCGGTGTGGGAACAGAAAAGATGTTTGTTAAGACGGGTCGGGAGTTGCAATTGCCCTCGTCATTCGAACAACTTGAAGGTCCTGCTCCGCGAGCGACAGCTAGAAAGATGATTGAGCGGGCTTTCCGCATCGCTGATATCGAAGACGCTGATGCGG
>JAAAPI010000291.1 GCA_009908325.1 Verrucomicrobiota bacterium
CTCCCGGCATATTCAGCTTCCGGTTTATCCAGATCTGGATAACACCCGATTTTCGGTGGTTATACATCACCCGTCAAGCCGCGTTTTCGCCTTTGAAGGCGTCTTTCGCTCAAAAAGGCTCGACAAAACCCGAAGGGGGGCGGTAATCTGGTCGTCGGCAGTCCGGGTAAAGCAGATTTCTGTAGAAAGATAAGTTGGTTCAAAGGTAAGGACCATAGAGCAAAATGGCCGCGCCATCCTGTGACGAACTCTATTTGATGGAGTTGCGAACGCAACTCGAGTATGCTGAATTTGCACTCACCGATGCGGATACATACATTAATTCAAACATTAGGCGATTCTGGTATTCCATTCAGTCATTTCTTATTGCCGTCGCCAATATTTCTAAGATACTGTGGCCATTAAGGGAGCACGAGAGCCGAGGCATCAGATTGAGAACGCACTTGGCAATAGGGGAGAAGTCACCACTTCGGCCCCGAGACTTCAGGAACCACTTCGAGCATTATGATGAGCGGATACAGCAGTGGTTTGACTCGCCACGGCCTCCCGGATTCGCCGATTTCTGTATTGGGGGAGATGATTCTTTTGGAGGAGGATTCGGAAAGTCCCATTACATGAGAAACTACAATCCACAGAAGAAGACCCTCTACTTTCGTGGCGAAAACTACGAATTGGGACCGGTAATCGAAGCTCTTAAGTATCTCCGTCATCGCTTGAACGCTAATATGGATTAGTCCCCCAACCAGCGGCTGCTACGGACGCGCTATCGCGCGCCGCAGAGCCACGTCGTTCGCTTGAAAGGAAGGAGAAGGAAATGGAACCGACAATCGGATATGGCAAGCATCTCGCACTCCACGCCAAGCTGACGGGGTCCCGATTTCAGGATGTCTGTCTCGGCGACGCCGAGTTTGACAACGTCAGCCTTGTCAGAGCCAAGTTCCACAACATCAACTTCAGCGACATCACCGTCACTGCTGCGCAGATTGGCGGCGCGACATTCAAGCATATCGGCTTGCCTCCCGGTGCGGAAGGCCAGCAACGCCCATTGCGGTTTGAGGAAGCCGACCTGCCCGGCACAAGCTTCGCCAAGTGCGACCTGTCAGGTGTCGAAATGGAAGACTGCAAGACGGACGGGATGAAGATTGACGGCATCCTTGTGGCGGACATGATTGCCGCCTTCAAGAATCAGAAGAGATGAAGCGAACAAGGCCAATGGACGGTACGGCTTACAGCCGCCCGTCATTGCCGGCGTTAGGAACCGAATGATGAAAAGATTACTGTTTCTGCTGTCTCTGCTGGCAACCGTACTCATGGTCGTCGGCTGCGCCAAGCAGTCACCGGCTCCGGCGGCCGCTCGTACGCAAGAACCTTCCGTCAGTGTCGCGTGGGGGGAGCAGGTCAGAGGCTTACAGGCGGGTCTGTCGCTCAAGGGCGTGAGCAAGAAACCAAGGACAAGTGTGACTTTGGTCCTCCACGTCCGCAACGCAAGCGAAAGTCCTCTCCGCATACTCAAACTCTCATCACGAGCAACCTTCTGGGGCGAATGCCTCCCGCTCGATGTCAGTTCTGCGGGCACCCCCCGCAAGTACCAAGGCCCGGTTCTCGAACCGCCGCCTCCGCCTCCAGATTCTGCGTATGCCTATCTGCAACCTGGCGCCACGGACTCCGTGAAGGTGACGATGTATCCTGAACATTGGAAGCTCGCTCCCTCTACTGAAGCTGAGGTCGCGTTTGTTTTTCAGAACCAACTGCAGGATGTGGAGGATCTTTGGGTTGGAGTCGCTCGCTCAGAAAAAGTAAAGGTGAAAGTCGTTCCTAACACGCCGGATGCAGGCGACGGCAAATAGCCGCGCCTGATCCGCGACGTTGGCTTTGGAGAAAATCATGAAAACAGTACTCTGGATCATCACACTTTGCTGTTCCGTCTTTCTTCTCTGCCTCGCCTGCGCCCGAGCAGGACAAATCGATGGCGATCTCCTTTTCGAGCAGGACGGAAAGGACTTGGTCATTACGGGCACTGGATTCACGACGCGAGGCCTCTTCATCGTAAAGACCGGTTGGCACAAAAAGAATAAGGACGAAGTCATCCTTACCTATGTCCAGGTCTACAACAAAGACACGGTGCGTCGTTCCGTGATGCCTTTCCAAGTGACTTGGCGTCTAAAGAACCGAAGCAAAGGGGAGAGGAAGTTCACCGTACAGAAGTCTGGCGTGGTCATGCTGACACCGGAAGAACTCGGAGCTCTGCTGAACACGGCGCCAAAAACAGAAGAAAACCAACAAGAGCATCGAGGCGACGTCCAATAGGCCGCGCCTCATGCAAGTCGTTCGAATCATGGGCAATTGACTCTCGCAGAGGCGCAAAGAACGCAAAGTATGAATTAGAATGATATTGGCAAAGTGGTGATAGATGCTGCGGTGTTATTGCACCGCGAGCTTGGTCCCGGATTGCTTGAGACGGTCTACGAGGTGGTGCTGCTTGATGAGTTGCGCAAGCGTGGTTTGGCTTGCGAGCGCCAAGTGCCAATCCCCATTGTCTGTCGTGGCATCCGATTTGACGAGGGTTTTCGAGCTGACATTGTCGTTGACG
>JAAAPI010000313.1 GCA_009908325.1 Verrucomicrobiota bacterium
CCGTGGACGTATCAAGGAGTCACCTACCTTCAGAACTACAAACAAGAAGCCCAACAGGTTGATGAATGAGAACGTCCGCTACCCACGTTGCCCCCATTCCCCGCCCATCAACCTGTTGCCGAGCGTTTCATGCCTATCGGTAGCTGGCGAGGACGCCAACCGCTGCCCACTCGATCGGACCACAAGCCCGTCAAGAGGATGAAATTCCGCCGTCCTTCGGTTTACGCTTTTCATTTTTCCCGGAATGGAAATGCTAACGCCCATGCCAGCCCCCGAAGCGATCCCGCAACTTGTCGAAAATTTCGCCACCCATATCGAGCACTACAAGTCCTCCGGCTACAACGAGACCGAGCTGCGGCGCGAATACCTCGACCCTTTCTGGAAAGCGCTCGGCTGGGATATCGACAACACCCAGGGCTACGCCGACGCCTATAAGGACGTCATCCACGAAGACGCCATCAAAATCGGCGGCTACACCAAGGCGCCCGACTACTGCTTCCGGATCGGTGGCACGCGTAAGTTCTTTCTCGAAGCGAAAAAGCCCTCCGTCTCGATCAAGTCCGACGACAAGCCCGCCTACCAGCTGCGCCGCTACGCCTGGAGCGCCAAGCTCCCGCTCTCCGTGCTCTCCGATTTCGAGGAGCTGGCGGTTTACGATACCCGCATCCGCCCCAACCAGAGCGACAAACCCTCCAAGGCCCGCACCTTCTTCTGCACCTACGAGCAATACGCCGAGAAATGGGACGAGATCGCCGCCATCTTCTCCCGCGAGGCCGTGCTCAAGGGCTCCTTCGACAAGTATGCCGACACCGCAAAGAAGAAGCGCGGCACCGCCGAGGTGGACGACGCCTTTCTCGCGGAGATCGAACGTTGGCGCGACCTCCTGGCGCGCAACTTCGCACTGCGCAACCCCCGGCTCTCGGTGCGCGACCTCAACTACGCCGTGCAAAAGACAATCGACCGCCTCATCTTCCTCCGCATCTGCGAAGACCGCGGCACCGAAGACTACGGGCGGCTCAACATCCTCCAAAACGGTAAAGACGTCTGGGCGCGCCTCAACGAGCAGTTCCGCCGCGCGGACGACCGCTACAATTCCGGCCTCTTCCACTTCAAGGCCGAGAAGGGCCGCGACGACGCCCCCGACCGCCTCACCCCCGAGCTCGCGCTCGACGACAAGGTGCTCAAGGACATCATCCGGCACCTCTACTATCCCGATTCGCCCTACGAGTTTTCCGTGCTCCCCGCCGACATCCTCGGCCAGGTCTACGAGCAGTTCCTCGGCAAGACTATCCGCCTCACCGACAGCCATCAGGCCAAGATCGAGGAAAAGCCCGAAGTGCGCAAGGCGGGCGGCGTTTACTACACGCCCACCTACATCGTCGACTACATCGTGGCCAACACCCTCGGCCGCCTCCTCAACGGCGACGACCCGGCCGCCCCCCGGCCCGTCCCCGTCTCGCAGGCCGCCAAGCTCAAAGTCTGCGACCCCGCCTGCGGTTCGCCGCGCACGATGTCATGGGATTACAACGATTGGCCGGAACATCTTTTTGCTTTTGATTTCCGAACAGTGCTGTATAAATTGTAATAATGACCTATTCCGCTGAAGCTGTAGCAAACCGATTTTTAGAGTTAGCGGATTCTGCCGACCACAGTCTGTCCAACTTGAAGCTCCAGAAACTTGTTTATATTTCGCAAGGCCTAGCCTTGGGGATGACCGGAAGCTCATTAATACACAACCACGTTCATGCGTGGCAGTATGGTCCGGTATTTCCAAAACTTTACAAGAAGCTCCGGCGTTATGGCTCGGGCAAGGTGTGCGAAAAAATTGAATCTGATGATGTCGTTCAACCGGGGACTGAAGCAGACCAAATTATTAAAATAGTCTGGGAAGTTTATGGTGATCGTAGTGGATCTTTTCTTTCGACTCTTACTCACGAAGAAGATTCTCCTTGGTCTTCTGCTATAGAAAAAGAGGGCGTGAACGCAATCATACCTTTATCTGATATAGAGTCTCATTACAGCGAGCTTGTGAGAAAAGCACAGCAGGAATACGAGGAAGAAGCCGTTCCAGCCGCTTCAATATAATCCTGGTCTAATGGCTAAAGGTATCGAGCCCCATCCCGGTAAGGGGAATCCCGAGCTTTTACGAAAGGCTCTCAGGGATTATATTAGCAGGTCCTCATTAAAAATGACATTACCTGCAGAGAGCAGAAAACCGAGTGATTCCCCAAACCCTAGAGACGAGCAGCAACAGTTAGAACTTGATAGGCTTACAGAAGAAGTAGAAGAGTTACGAAAGAACAATACCCGCAAGAAGAATATCCATCTTTTAAGGATTGGCGGTTTGTTAGCCCTGTTCGGGCTTGTAGTAGCTTGGCTGATGGTGATCTGTCTGTTTATCGTAGCATCGGCTATTTCTCTTCCTGATGGCTTCCCAGTTTGGTTACAGACACCTCCCCTTAGTTTGTCGGAACCTGTGCTTTTGGCCTTAATTGGATCAACCACAGTGAACGTCGTTAGTTTGTTTTTGGTCGCCACTCGATGGCTCTATAGCACTCCAAAGAGCAATAGTTGACCTCCTTCAGAGCTACAAAGGGGAACCGGATGGGGTCGGGAACAGGATGGGGGCAGTCCAATTTTTCATGTTTTTGAAAGGTAATCCCGCCGACGTGGCGCAGCACGACAAGATGGTGACGCTGGTCGAGCGGATGCTCGACTTGCAGCAGCAGAAAGCCGGGGAGGGCAACCCGAACACCCTCAAACAACTGGAAACCCGGATCAAAGCGACCGACCCATGCTTCGCTCTGCGAGCTACGCAGGACGCAGCCGCCAGATCGACCGCTTCGTTTACGCACTCTACGAACTGACGGACGAGGAAATTGCGCTGGTGGAGCAGGGGGCTTGACGACCACAAAGGTAATGACGAAGCGTAGCGGAGATGGCGAAGCAAATGACCCTGCTATGGATCCCTACGAGCCGATTTGGTAATGCTGAGTGCGCTGCGCGGGAGCAAAAACGTTACAACGCCCTGCCCCTTTGGGTTAATGCTAAAAGTGCCCCCGCAGTGTCTATACACTTTTTTTGACCCTTGGGACAAAAGTTTATGAGAAAAATTTATAAAACGATACTTTTTTGTAAATACCTACATGAAAGCATATTATATATTCATGTTCGGAGGCCAAACTTTTGGTCAAAAGCTCTTTTTGGGCTTCATTTTACCCGTCGCACTCGGCTTTTTCTTTTGGTGGTTGCCCGACTACCCGAGGCATGACCGAGAGCCCGACCCGCCTGCGCTTATCGTGCAGCAGGTCGATAAACAGGAGGTCATTAAAATAAACCGCAGGCGAGAAGACCGCCTAAGGCCGTGGACGCGACGGGAGTAACTCACACCATTTTTGAATAAATTGTGCGAGACCACTAGATATGGCATTCTTGCAATTAAAAAAACACGATATCTTGTGTGCCTTTTGTTGACATGTGAGGTTTTCGTGCCAGAAAAATGGTAGTTCTTTGATATGGATTGCCAGCTTTTAAAAGCACGCTCCTCCCCGCCCTAATAAGGCACACATAAATCGTAGTTCGTCTCTCATGAGCCCCTTGTTCACGCAAAGCAGGCTTCACTTTGGGTCTGATTACGTCCCCTTGGCTAAAAGGATCACCGATTCCATGTCGCCGAGTGGCTTACGGCAGATAGTCCTTAGGATGCACGTTGCGATGCTCATATGCTTTAGTCCCGCTGGAGCTATGATCTGATGCACCTATGCACTGGAGAACTATTTTTGCTCAGGAAATAACAATGTTGTTAAATCCAAATCAAGAAAGGAGGTGATAAAATGAGAGCAATAAACGGTAATTCCTATACTGGTAGCCATGCAGCGATTAAGAGTCTAAGATCGCTAAAACGGTTAATCAGAAAACAACAACACGGGAAAGGTGTTGAAGTGGTGGACGCAGCTATAGATTCGATAGAATGCGGTGGCTTCAAAGAAGCAATTCTGACATTGGAGCGATCACAATTTCTTGAAATGACGATTGAGCAGCGAATGTTGGCAGCAAACGCCATCGACTTGCTTCGATCTCGGCGCATGCTGAAGCTAGAACTTGTAACTTCTAGCTATATCGTTGGTAAACTGTATCAATTGGCGGTTGAGCACTCGCTCAAACTTGCTGTAGCTGAAGCGGTAACATACTTAGCATCTTTCCTTATTTCTTTCCATTGCCCACGAGGTGAGCAAATTAATTACAAAATCATTTATTGAACGCGAACTCGGTTTAACTCAGGCCGAGTTCGCTACGCTTTGTGATGGTGCCCCAAGGTGCTACAAGTATGAGGCGCACCCAAAAGCGAACGGGGAGCACAGGATTATATCAAAGCCATACTCCCGCATTAAGATCCACCAAAAGAAATTGAATAAGGCACTATCTGAGTTGCCAATTGAGGCGGGTATATGCGGAGGCCCAGGGACTACAATCATGGCAGCAATGAAGCCACATTGTAAAAACCCGCTGCTACTTACTATCGATCTGAAGAATTTTTTCCCCAGCATAGACCAGAGGAGAGTAAATGACTTATTTGCTCAAATTCTCGATGACAGTTCGTATGCATCAAGCTTCACTAAACTATGCACTACAAGACGAGCTATGCCGCAAGGTGCGCCTACCAGCGCGACCATAGCCAGATTAATCATTGAGCCGGCGTTTGTTGATCTGAAAAAAGCACTGATCGACATGCACCCCAGTTGCGAGGTTACGGCGTGGGTTGATGATATAATGATATCTGGACCGCTTGGAATACGTAGAGCAAAGAAAACCATAGGGAAAGTGTTCGAGCGGCACGGATTCACCATCAACCATGACAAAACTAAGGTCATGTTTAGCGCGCAGGATCGAACGAACCTTGGAATAACATTGAAAGATATCTTGGAGCCGAGTGCTGAGAATCTTGCCAAGTATGAAAAGTGCCTTAAGGAAACTTCAGATAAGGAGGAAAGCATAAGAGGTTACATCAATTTTTTTAAGGACATCGCTAAGGCTAATCAGGTATGTGCGTAGTAGGTAGATTTTTTTATACTGCTAGCGCTGTGCACAGTATGCAGCGGCGCGGTGCCGCAGCGTGAGAGCTACTACCAAGCGTTTGCAGCGGGAGGAAACCAAATGAGTCCAATTTTTCATGTTTTGAGAGGAAATCCCGCCGACGTGGCCGCGACATGCTTCGCTACGGCAAGCTCTTTTGATCTGGCGGCTGAGTTGACCCCTTGCCCAAAAATTGGCGAACAAGAGCATACATGTTGGTCCCTTCAGAAATGAGATGAGGCAATACTCGAATGAAACGCTGTGAAGCATCATAAAAGCCACCAGCCAGCGACATAACAAAATCCTGATCTATGCTCCTGATGATCCTGTATTGGAGGAGCGCATTTGAGTCGCGGTGCCCAATGGTGTGATTTCGTGCCGGGCCTAATGCCTTTTTCGCAGCGCGTTGCGCCTTTCGAATATCGCGCAATGACTCAATTGCCTCGATCTGGACGGCCTCGGGAATCCCGGACTGATCCATTGCATCCTTCAGCTTACGACCGGTTACTTTATCCATATCCCACTCGTAAATCGTCAGAAGAATTATCCTCAGCGAAAGGTTCCGCTTCCACCAATCAGGATGGGTCAAGGCATCAATCTTCACGGATTGAATATCGCGTTCAGCAAGAAGAAAGTAGAACCCGATGTTCATAAATATTTTGCTGGCAGGGTAGTTTCCGTTATCCAGCTTTGCACACTGCTTCGCTACCTCATGGAACGCGGACTCCAATTCCCTTTTTCGCTTTGTCTCTTTCATGGGTAGCCAAATTCGCATAAAACGTCTGGCAATCTCAGCCCCACATTTACTGGCTCTCATGTTTACCCACCGTTGAATGACCTCGGGATCTCGCTCAAAAATTGTTGGCATGTTTTAGGGTGGACGGTGCTTTGGCTTGAATCAATGAATAGTTATGATCCCTTTATATCCAGGGCTAAAAACCGGGTCAGTTCATTAACTTTGTGATCCTCCCAAATCAGGCTCTGGCCCAATGTTGAAACTTTGATGGTCGATTGAAGGCGCGCACGCCTCCCGCCCCCAAGGGTGTCTTCAGCCAGGAGCGGAGCGCGGAGATTGCTGTCCAGAAGAACGGCGTGGTGGGGTAGCGGCGCATCGGGGGGCGTCGCCTGAACTTTCGACACGGCTCAGGTCAGGACGGCGACGCGGGCATCCATCAGCGGAGTCCCTACGCCTCAACCGTGCGTTTGCCCACGGCCTTTCTTGGCCGCCTTGCCTTACTCGAAACGGCCTTCTTCCGCAAGGCTCGCAGCTTCCCGGCAACGTCCTTATTCAAATAAGCCAAACGCTCGCTCTCGTCCATTGAGGAGAGTTTCTTTCCCGTGGCGGTCCGCCACTTGCGGGACTCTGCGACTGCATCAAATTTCTTTTTCGTGGCCATAAATCAAAGATAATGGACTTACGATACGCACCTGTGCGTATCCGTGCAAGAGATTTACCCCGTTAAAAGCGTTCTCACGCTGCAGGTTGGCCAGATGCTTAAAGTTCCAACTGGCCAGGCAGCTGATCCGAGCAAGCGTGCAGATGGCCACGTGCTGAGCATCATCAAAGTATTTGGCGGGAACGACTCCCCTTTCCATGTAGGCTCGGGCCAGTTCTTCGGATTCGAGACTGCTTGTTAAGATACTCTCCTCGTCGAAGGTCTTGGCAAAGAGATCCCGCACCAGTGCGGGTGCTTTGGAGATTTCCTCCAAAGTGATGGTTGACGTCTTGAACTGGAATAGGGACTTCTTCCGGAGCGTCCACAGGCGGCGCGTCTCGGTCTTGAACTCGTCGTCAAAGTAACCGCCGATCACAGACGTATCGAAATAAATTTCGGTTGCTTGCATGAAGGTATTCAAACCTCCGCACTCTCCAAGCCAATCGTTTTCGGCTGCGCGCTGGGCTGCGCCTTCTCGTAAGGGCTAAAAAGGGACTAGGAAACGAGCCAGTTCATTACCATTGTGGTCCTCTCGAAACAGGCTTTGGACGATTATGGCAGGGGACGTTCCGTTATTCTTATAATTTTAGGCTATAAAACGAGCCAGTTCATTACCTTTGCGGTCCTCCCAAATAAGGCTCTGGCCCAATGTTGAAACCTTGATGGTCGATTGAAGGTGCGCTTGTCTCTCGCCTCGAACGATTTGCTGGGCAGAAACGGAGCGCGGCGCATTGGGGGGCGTCGCCTGAACCTTCGACACCGCTCAGGTCGGGTCGGCGACGCGGGCATCCGCGTCCGGCTTCGCGAAGCTACGCCGGGACAAGAGCGGAGCCCCTACGGGGACTGATTCGAAGTTTGAACGCTGAACAATGAACGGGGCACCTATCAAGCCCGGGGTTTTTCAAATGAGAGATTTGACCGCTTTAAAGATCAACACGGTCAAAAGCACGGATAGAAAGGTTCCGATAATCACGGATTACCTTTGTTTCCGTTCAACTCTTGGTCGATTTCTTTTTCAGTCGCCTCGATGAGCCGGGACCAATCTTTCAGCAAGCCTTCCCGGATGTTTTTATTGATCGCTCGCTCGGATATATTGAGCCCGTATTGCCCGGGCGAATCCCAATTCTGGTCATGCTCCATTCGGAGAATTTTCATGCGGTTGGGTTTCCAGTTTGCGGTGCTCTCCCAGAGGAGGTTGATGGCAGGTCGCAGCATGGCGCTCCCTTCCCATGGAAGTCCGGCGATGCTCAGTTGGTGGCCGGTTTTCTTCAAATGTTCAATGCCCTCGCGCGCTGTGTGAAAAGCCGGCCCATCCATGCCGATTGCCTGTTGCCGATTGATCGCGGTGGTGATCTCGCCTATCGCAATGGAAAAACGGCAACGAACCGGGTAGAGGCATTCCCGTATATGGAACAGGTCGTAAAATAATCCTTTTCCATGTGTGTAGAGTGCCTGGAATTCGTCGCCGAGCGTCAGAGTATAAGGAGAGTCTGCCTGCCACTTGCTGATATCGGCCAGATCGCGGGCAAAACGCTCCTGAAACTCGAAACGGTGCTTGATCGCCTTCGAGTCGATGAGATCGCCGATCACTGCGACCGCCGTTCGTGTCTGCTTCGCCATAGTGTCATATGGAACCAAAAAAGTTCTATTGTCAATAAAGAACTGTTTTAGTTCTTTTTAGGGTTTGGAACTCATTTAATTCCCGACGATCCATAAGCCCATCGGCTACGACAATCCTGCCGATATGGCGCAGCACAACAGGATGGCGTCGAAAACTGAAAACGGGTAATTTCGTAAATGTTAATGTCCTAAACTTAGGGGGCTAAAAGGGGACATTGCTTCGCCATCTCCGCTTTGCTTCGTCCATGCACTTGGGGCAAACCGAGTGGGTCAGCAAACCGTGAAGGCGGAGGGGGTTACCCGGCGCGGCGGCGCATGATGCGCGGCAATCCCTGACTCTGCCGTTAAAATTCCGCTCTTTTTCCCCGCATATCCGAGTCAAGGAGTATCGCATCTTTTACCGTCTTTGGGCATTTTTTCCTATCAATCATCCCAGTTTCATACCTTGAAATCGACGCTACGTTGACAGAAATTTCGACGCCAAATTTATTGGAAAGGGTGTTGGGTTTAGCCCACATATGGGTGCTTAACCTATCATTTCTGTGAATATTCCAAGTTTGACTTGAAATATTCACAGATTTTGCCACTTTCTGAGGGCGATGATCAAACGCGAAATGGAAGCGACGCTATTGGCGGCGGCCGGGGAATATCCCGTGGTGACGCTGACGGGGCCGCGACAGGCGGGGAAGACGACGCTGGTGCGGGCCGCGTTTCCGGGCCACCATTACTGCAATCTGGAAAACCCGGAGGTCCGGCGACTGGCGAGCGAGGACCCCAAGCAATTCTTCGCTTTGCACGAGGGCCCGCTTATTTTGGACGAAATTCAGCGTGTCCCGGAGTTGCTCTCTTGCCCATCGAGATAAAATCAGCCATGACCTGGCATCGTGATTTGGCCAAGAATCTGCGCAAATTCCGGCGAACCGTACCCGATTCCGAGCCGGGCTTCCTGCTGTATGCCGGCGATCTGTCCACTACCGACGAAGGCTGCGCGATCCGTCACTTCAGAGAAACCGGGTATTGCCTGACCTAGTCGAAATTTTCCGTTTGGCTTTGATCGAGCCGAGTGATTGCGAATCCAGTTCATCCCCCTCAATGAGGTCCTGCGGCGGATCCCGACCTTGAGCAACTCGGGAGAGTTGCGATCCCGGGCAAGCAAAGAAATTCAGCGGACCCGCTTTGTTTGATCGGGCATTATGGATCCCTTATTCTTATTTGGGACACACCGGATTCAGTAGCTCAAAACCACCAAGCCGGGAATTCGTTCAAACTCTCTTGCATTTCGCGTAACGACCGGCAGACCATGTGCCAGGCCGGTCGCCCCAATCCAGAGATCGTTCGCGCCAATCAGAGTGCCCTGCGACTGCAGATAACGGAAGGCCCGTCCGAATTCCCAAGCTACATCCGCCGATGACTCTAATATCCGGAAGGGCTGTATGAAGCGATACCACTTGGAGCGTTCCAAGCCTAATGACTGCCCGGCGGCGAGTTCGCCGGCTACCGTAAAAGTGATGCAAAACTGATCATCCGCATGCGCACGGAGAAAGGCGGAGGCCGCTCCCGGCTTTCGTTTTTTTCGCTCCCGCTCAAAATCGACCAGAAATGTAGAATCCAAAATCATGGAATGTCAGGCGGTGCATCGTTTGCATTAAGCGCGTCAATTGCATCCAGGGCTGCTTCCGAAAAAACCGACTCGGACGCATCAAAACCAGCGAGCAGTTCCCGCCCACTCACCCCGCCGCCGGGAATGGTAGCGCGCAAAACAACCTCGGAAAACGATTCTCTCGGGGATCGCTTCGCCCGGCGCAGCTTTTCATACGCTTCGATTTCCAAACTAATCGTCTTAGTTGCCATATACACGACCATGCATGAACACAGTAGGAGGTCAACGGATATTTTTTAAGTATCTTTTTCAGTCTGTCGCTTATGTTTCACGGATGGTCTCATTTGATACTTCAGCGTGCCTAGTCGCTTTCCTCACACTGATTTCTCTTGCGTTTGCGACTTTTTCATGCGGTTTCCAAATCACGTTATGCGGCACCATTTCAAATTAACCGGTCTATTGCTTCTTAGGCTATTTGCCCCAGTTGCTCTGTTGGCCTATGATGATGATCTCTCGGGTGTCAGTGATGTGTATGAGGATTTGCACGGCCGCACTCTGCCGGCTGCGGAAGATGCGGATTTTGATGGGTATTGGAATTATGTAGAATCACTCTTCGGCTCAGACCCGTTGGATGCTGCTTCCCCCCGGAAATTTCGGTTTTTCTGTATCTGGCGACAGTGCGTCGATGATTGTGCCAAATCAAGTGGGGCTGCGCTATCGAGTCGTATCAAGTCAGTCGCTAAGTGAGGGTTCATGGTTGCCGATAGGTGGCTACGAGATATCGGATGGGCTGTCCGGCATAGCCGAGTTTGACATCAGTGATATTTCCGCTGCATTTTTTCGCGTTGAGCTCGCTCCGCCGTTGAACTCCGATTCGGATGCTCTGAACGACTGGGAGGAGGGGCAATTGGGCACGAATCCGCTGCTTTCGGATACGGATAACGACCGACCTGCTTGATGACGATCTGGAGACGATGATCGTCGGTAGTAATCCGCATAAAGTAGATAGTGATGATGATGGTTTCGTCGATAAGGACGAGTATGAGAGTGGCAGCGATCCCAATGATGCCGCTGCGTGGCCACCGATCATTACAAGCAAAGCTTGGTCGCGACCGATGGCTATTCTTAATACTGCGGCTCCTGTGCATCTTTTTGGTGAAGTGTGGTCCGCTCCCGTGGTGATTTGTAATGCATCCGCGCCGATTGACCAGTATGGCGAGGTGTGGTCCGCTCCAATCCTCGTGCGGAATGACTATACGGCACCGGTTCTCTAACTCAAATTCACTTATAACCCCTCAAGGAAATAGCTATGAAAAGTTTATTCAAAACAGTGTCTCTGGCTGCATTATTGGCCACCACCTCGGGCTCATTAAGAGCGGCGCCATTTGATTCCGGTTCAGACGGAAGTGATGGTCCCTTAGTCTTCGCTCCGCATATGGGCGATGTTGTCTTTGACCCCGACAACTTCGATCCTGCGCTGGATTCAGACCGGGATGGGATTTATCATTTCACCACGATCACCGTTGGTCAAGGGACGCAGGTCCGTCTTGGAGCGGACGTGTTGGGACATAAGCCGCTCATTTGGTTGGCTTCAGATGATGTGATAATCGAGGGAGTACTTAACCTGGGGGCATCAGGTAACAATTTGGAAATCCCTGGAGTCGGAGGTTTTTATGGCGGCAAAGAGGATGGCATTTTGAAAGGTCAGGGACCTGGAGGAAGCCCAGAAGCCTCGCCTCCATATGAGCCTTCGGAAAATCATATAACCCCGTATCTCATTCCATTAATTGGCGGCTCCGGAAAGGGACTAGATATCAATAATGGCAGCGAAGTCACAATTCTGGTCGAATGCACCGGCATTCCACTCGGTTCTAATATCGAAGTGATGGGGTGGAATGATACCGTTGGAGAAGTGTTCGCTGTAACTGCGCTTTTAACCGGAACTTTGGAGGCCTCGGAAGCAACCTGCACTATGGTGATCCCCAGTGGAAATACCACCTTCATGGCACGCGCAGTGCTGGCACCGTAGGTGAGAAAAGCGGACTGGGTTCTAATAGGCGGAACCATCCCGACCAGAATCGCATGCATGACCGTCGGAATCGGGTTGACATAAATTGCGTCACTCCAGCCCGTCACAATTTCAAAACCCAGAGCCAAAGCGGGCAGGAAGACCCCGAAAATGGAATGCGCGATGATGCGCCACAGCGACACCGGTTGAAGAGCGGATTGCGACGGAGCGGGGTCAGCAGGCTTCATACCTCTTGTTTGTTGGCTCCCATCCAATGATGCAATTGCGTAATTTAAAATACACCGCATGCGCAGGTGACGATGGAGTGGTGCAAGGAGACAGGCGCTCCCGCGAGCGGGATACAAGCATACGCTTAATCGGACGCCCCGGACCGAAGTCTCAATATCCGGCACTTGATTGAGCACTCAAACCGTCGTCACTGAAGAACCTAGAAAAGCCTCCACCCTATGTCTAGAAAAAAGCCTCGATTTGACTCCCTTCCACTCCAGCGGCGGATCCTGACCTTGAACAACTCGAGAGAGTTGTTATCCCGAGCACAGTTCGTCGAGCAGCCTGCCCGGTTGACCGGAGTCGCTTCGTTGCCTTCGTTCCGGAGTCGCTTCATCGCCTTTGTTCGCTTCTGTGCCAGATCCGACTGGGCAATGGTTTTACAGAAGGCAACAAAGCGAATGAAGCTCCGTTTTCCACTTTTTGTCCGGCAGCGGGAGGGAACACCCGAAATTGTACGCCGGGACCGAATGGCACTTAGTTAAGCCCTTTGTCCAATGCACAGCGCTTCCGCTCAGTACGATTGCATACATGCAAATTATCGGACAAAGCATGCGCGAAATTTAAGAATGTGCTAATGATAAAGGATATCTTTCCCTCGTAGTGAGCGGGTTTATCCCGCGATTGAGCCGTTTGAAAAGCCGACCCGATCAACTCCTGGCGTAAAGCCAGCTTGGCCGCCATAGCCGAAGGCGACGGCGGGTCGCTACGATCAAGACCCTTAACTAAGTGCCATTCGGGCTACACCACCTACGCGACCCACTTTCCGAACCTTGAAGGCAAGAGCGTCTCAATATCCCTGGTCCTCAATAAGAACCTGCCGCAAACGCCATTTCATTTGACCGAAAAAATCATCACGCACTATGTTGATTCAAAAATGAACAAGATCGCAATAGCCAGTGACCACGCTGGATTCGAGTAGAAGGAAAACCAATCTGAATAAGTCAGCGCAGGCAATACGGACAATTCGCACGCTTAGCTTCTACGTCCGGCATAAAATATGGAGATTCCGGCATACATTACTCATTACTTCGAAAAGGATGCTGGACCATTGCTGAACATCTGCGACCTGGATCCACAACAGAGAAGTGAGATCATCCGCCGGGAAAAGAATGCGAACACCGGATTTAACCGCTTCTCCCTGGGAGAAGAATTTTTCGATTTCCGCCTTCTCGCAGACGACCTTCTCCTTGAACTTTATGAGAGCAAGTTCGGTGAGAAGTCCGCACGAAGACCATTCTACGGTGTTCTTGGAGATGCTGATGTAGTGGGCGGGCTGTATCGAGATCCCTACAAAATCAGAATCCCCATCACTGAATTCGGCCCTGAAGATCTTACGTTCATGTGCCCGGATCACTTCCACCTCGTAAGCTTCCTGAAAAGAAACGGCGACAAAAAGGCATTCGGCTATCAGCTCCCCAAGGATTTCTCTGAATCAAGATACCCTTATTTCGGAAAGCTCATGACTTTTGAAGAACTTGTCGATGGATTCCGGAAATTGGGAATATATCAATTTCTGGAAAGGCAAAAAGCGGAGAACAATTGGTATCGCTACGTTGAGGCTCAGATTTGGTCTGAACCGGCAAGTCTTCGCAGAAAGCACAATAGATTCTATGAGGTGACCCCTGAGCCGTGGACGTATCAAGGAGTCACCTACCTTCAGAACTACAAACAAGAAGCCCAACAGGTTGATGAATGAGAACGTCCACTCACTCTGCTCTCTTGACCCCACACGACAACTCGTTCAGCAAAAGAATATGGATAGAAGATTTCCGATTTTGACTTATGAGCATTCGCGATTTGAACCATTCTTCGGAGAGGAAGCGACTCATGTGGAAGTCACGCTCTTGTCTGGCGGCGCGTGCAACAGCAATTATCTCGTAAAAAATAAAAATGGAGACAAATACGTTTGCCGCCTACACAATCGAGGCAAGCCGTCGACCGAACACTACATCACTCAACTGGCCAAAGAATTCGTTCCAGCTGTTGAGTATCTATGGATTGGATGCGGTGTATCCATCATGAGGTTTATTGATGGGAAACACTTTAGGCCGACTCCAACATTATTGAGGCATGCCGGTAAGCTCATCGCCGAAATGTCGAAACTTAAATTCGAACGATTCGGTGAAATAGAAAGCAATGGAAAGATTGAAAAGATCAAGGGGTGGGATTCATACCAAAGCGGGTTGCTCTCCCTGTTGGCGAACGAAAAGATTTCAACGATGCTCTCTTACGAAACGCTGGGGACGCTTACGGAAATTGTTCATGCAAACGGAAGTATTTTTGAGGATTTTGATCGTAGCAGAAATCTGGTGCATGGAGATTTTCGACCGGATAATATTCTAGTATCAGGAGATTCGATCGTCGGCATTTTAGATTGGGAGTTTGCTCATTCGGGCAGTTCATTCATGGATATCGGAAACTTGCTGCGACACTTTCCCAACGAACACGATGCAGATGTAACTCAGGGATTGATTGAGGGCGGTTTCGAATTGCCTCCAGACTGGAGGTATAGGGCATACCTCATCGACTTGGCTAGCCACCTGGAGTTTCTGACGTCCAATCGATCCCCCGATTTCAAGAAGGCGTGTGTCGAACGCATTGAAAACTTAATCAGAATTAGCGACACCGAAAAAGGCGGAATGAGGCAATAAATTTCGTCGCACTCACACGCATACTATAATCTGGTATCCAGTAGACTATTCATACCCATGTCAGCCCGAGGCCTCCTACACCACATGATCATAAACGTTTCCGACGTGCAAAGATCATCTCCATTTTACACTGCGATGTTCCGCTACTTTGGCTACGAGCTCAGTGGTAGCGACTACGGGCAGGATTACAGCTATGAGGATTGGAAGAGATGGGATCTCGACACTCCCCACGAAATCAGCATTTGTCAGGTTCGTCAGCGAGACGTGGATGTCCCTCACCGGCGCGGAGCACTCGGGCATCATGATCACATTGCTTTCTGTGCGGAAGACAGAGATGACGTGGATCGCTTCTACCACGAGATCCTTCTACCGCTCGCAGACAGTGGACAATGCATCATTGAGGATCCTCCATGTGACTGCCCTGAATACGGCGAAGGGTATTACGCCACATACTTTACCGACCCTGATGGATTGAAGTATGAATTCGTCGTGAATCCAAATCACCTGATCAAAAAGGAACAGAGACAAAAGCGTCTCGAAGCTTAGGAAATGAAAATCGAAGTCACTCCATACCGCTCGCGATGGGCGTCGGATTTTGAAATTGAGAAGAACGCGATTCGCGGAGCGGTCGGCAACGTGGCGGTGGGGGTTCATCATATTGGAAGCACTGCCGTCGTCGGGCTGGCGGCGAAGCCTATCATCGACATCATGCTCGAAGTCGGAGACTTGACGGAATTGGACGCGTGTGCCGGGAACATCGAATCATTGGGTTATGAAGCGCTGGGCGAACTTGGAATCTCAGGAAGAAGGTATTTCCGAAAGGGGCGAGACCACCGAACCCATCAGATCCACGCCTTCCAGACTTCCGATCCCAATCTTCTGCGGCACCTCGCTTTCAGGGACTACCTGCGAAACC
>JAAAPI010000084.1 GCA_009908325.1 Verrucomicrobiota bacterium
GATCGTCCCGGCTCCCCCAATCACCAAAATTCGGGCATCCTTGATCGCGGCACGCAGTTCGACCTCCCTTGCGGCGACGTCATCTGAAAAGAGAGGGCGGCTACGCCCGACGATTTGCATGATATTCATAGGCTTATGGAGGGATTGAAGCGGGCAAACATTTCTTTGGTTTCGAAAATTTTTGGCCCGATGCTGAGAAAAGAGGGAGGATTTATGGGGAACTGCCGTCATCGGCAACCCCACAGATTCAATCGGTCTTTGCAAGCTGGAATAGGATATCTTTAGCCGTCGTCGGGTCGGCAGCGGAAATCCGCTCGGCGGCCTCATCCAGAGAGCGGAGAAATGCTCGGGCCTGATCGGCGCTCTGCCGCGACACTTTGATCTGGTGAATCTTTTCGTGCGGGGTGGCCTCGACCGCTTCACTTGGGGAGTGCAGCGCTTCGTGTAGCTTCTCTCCTTCACGACGCCCCGAATAAACCACCGGAATATCGACGTCCGGCTCCAATCCACGCAGCCGGATCAGGTCGCGGGCCACGTCGTCGATCCGCACCGGTTCTCCCATATCCAACGTAAACAAACACCCACCATTGCCATAGGTGGAAGCCTGCAGCACCAGGCCCGCAGCCTCTGGAATCGTCATAAAGTAACGCGTCATTTCGGGGTCCGTCACGGTGACCGCCCGGCGCTCGGCAATCTGCTTCTCAAAGATGGGAATGACACTGCCCGAGGAACCGATGACGTTCCCGAACCGCACCCGGTTAAAGGCAGTGCCACCGGATTCGCCCGCATCGACCAATGCCTGAATGGCCTGTTCCGCAACTCGCTTGGTCGCCCCCATCACATTGCTCGGCTCCACGGCCTTATCGCTTGAGATCAGGCAGAAAACGGACACCCGGTGCTCGACCGCCCGCCTCGCGAGGTGCAGCGTCGCCATCGTATTGTTGGTAAAGGCTTCCCGCGGCTGCCGCTCCATCATACCGACATGCTTGTGGGCCGCAGCGTGGAAGATTATCTCGGGTTGATGCTCGGCAAACATTCGCTCGACTTCATCGGCATCACGCACATCGAGCACGCAGATTTCAAGCGCTGCCGAACCTTTACGCTCCAGGCACTGTTGCATCGTGAGAAAGAGTGCGGCCTCACTGCGATCCAGCAGAATTAACTTCCCCGGCTGAAAAGAGGCCAGTTGCAGCGCCAACTCGGAGCCGATGCTGCCACCGGCACCCGTCACCAGGACGGATTTACCCTCCACCGCCTGCCTGACTCGCTCCGTATCCAGTTGAACCGGATCCCGGTAAAGCAAGTCCTCGATCCGCACGTCACGCGTTTGCACCGGCTGCCGCGAGCCGTCGAGTATTTGCCCCAGCGCCGGAACGGTTTCCACCAAAATCCGTTGCTGCTTCATCAAAACCGTTAAATCACGGATGCGCTCGGGCGAGGCGCTGGGTAGCGCCAGGACCACCTTTTCAAAATCGTGGGTTTTGTAAAAATCGGGGATCGATTCGGGTGCCCCAAGCACGGGAATACCATGCAGAGTTCGACCAATCTTACCCGGACTATCGTCAAAGAGGGCAACTGGCCGCATTCCCAATTCAGGGTGCGAGAATAATTCAGCAATCAGTGAAGATCCAGCCTCGCCGGCTCCGACCACCGCGATGCGCTGAGCCCGCCTCGCCTGACTGGAAAAGCCCTTGTGTCGCTCATCCATGAGGCGAATGCCCACGCGTATGCCCATCACTAAAAAGGTAAAGATCAGGAAATCGACCAGTAAGACCGACCCCGGCGGCACATAACGATACGAGCTCAGCACCCAAACTGCGAGCGCGCTGCAAGAAAACAGACTGGATGCCATGAATAAACGCACCGCATCCGGCATCCGGAAAAATCGGATCAAGCCGCTGAACTGGCCGAAAACATACAAACAGAGCAACTTCAATGGCACCAGATAAAGCCCCTGGATAAGCCATTTATCGGCAAAACGCCCGGGAACCCCGTCCAGCCCCGGGTAGAACCCAAACCGTAACCGCCAAGCGAGCCAGTAGCTCGCAGCGGCCAACAAAAAATAAAGGCCGAATAAGGTAGAAAATCTAACGAGGCGATTCATGGGATTGTCTGATTCGTTGTAATGTTCGGCGCAGCCAGGGCCAGCGATGCACCACCCCAACGATCAGGGAATGCAAAGCAAGAAAACGCACGAAAGAAATAAAAATCTTTAGTCGACCAGAAAGACTTGGATCATGCCGCCACAGTGAACCGGTCGCCTGCCAGCGCGCGCGGACCCGATGTTGCTCACTCAGCCCTCCCGAAACAACGTGAACCCCGAAAAATCGAACATGTTTCCCGGAAAGTTTATCCACGACAAATCGAACCATCAGGTCGAAATCGGCGGCAAGATTGAGATCCCGATTAAAGCCGTAAGCTTGCATGACCGAGGTGCGCACAACCAAGCCAGGATGCAACACGGGGACGTGCCTGTAAAAGTGTGATAACTGCAGCACATCGCTCGCTGCCCGCGGAAACTGCCGACCATCACTTTCGTCCACGGTGAACCCGTCAAAAAAAAGATAATCGCATTTTCC
>JAAAPI010000144.1 GCA_009908325.1 Verrucomicrobiota bacterium
CGTCGGGGTCGGGGTTGACGTTTTGCACGTAGCCAAGGGTGTGGGCGGCAGCGCTGTCGTAGGGATAGTAGCGGGCCGTATCGGTGTGTATCTGGATGGGTGATTGCACCGGAACTTGTTCGATGAGGCGGGCGTATTCATCGGGCTTCAGGTCTTCCACCAGGGCAAGCGGCAGGAGCAATTGCTCGTTAAAATGACGGATGATTTTTCGTCTGTTGATCGTGTCGTCGCGTCCGGTGATGCGGTTGATATCGTCGACGTAGCGCTGGATGACATTTTGACGGGCGACCCACTGAAGTTCGTTGTAATCGGGAATGAGGGCGGTCTCGTCGCGCTCATCTGCGGGAACCGTCTCATAGGCCTCTCTGAGCCGCTCGCGCTCGGCACGGATGATGGCGGCGTATTCGGAGCGGAACTCGCGGCGCAAATCATCCAGATAGACCACCGCCGAATAGTGCGGACGGTTGCCCACGAGCAGGTTTCCCTTGCGGTCGTAGATATCGCCGCGGGGGCCAGGCTTGAGGACACGGCGCTCGGTCTGGCGCTTCTCGATGGCCTCGTATTTCTGGTTAGCCACCAGCTGTCGCCAGCCGAGCCCGGCGACCAGAGTCAAACTGGAGACGAGAGCGATGGCGAAAAGGAAGAGGATGCGTGGATTCTCCCGGCGGTGGACATCGAACTGATTCATGATACGGGCAAGTCCTCCGGCTCTACATCGAGGTGGAAGAGCGCGAAGAGCATGCGTTCGAAATTAAAAAACCATGGTGCGACAAGCAAAAGTGCGAGGTGCGAAAACAAAATGGTCGTGGCTACCTGTGTCCAAAAAGCGCCGCTGCCCCAGGCTGGAAATCCTGCGGACAGTGAAAGCACGGCGATATAGAAAAGGTTGAGCCCGTGGGCTAAGCAAATGGGATGGTAATTGTGCTCGGCGCGGAAACGCACACGGGCCATGAAGATGAATGCGCCGGTAAGGAGGAATCCGGCAGTAAAGAGACCGAATGGCCCGGGCAGAGCCGCATCGACCCAAAGCCCGGAGAAAAAAGTGCAGATGAAGTAGGACTGATGCCGCAAATAGAGCGCGGGCAAAACAATCATGGGCCCGAGCAGGAAGAGATAAACCGGCCAGGCTGCCAGCGCTGAATTGACCAGGAGCATGAGGTAGAACAGCAGCGCGTTGGCGGCGAAAAGCAATATGGCTCTGGGATCAAGGAGCATCGTCTGAGGGTTCGATGGGATAGAGGGGAATGAGCACGGCGACCTCGTGCAGACTCAATAAACGGGGGTCGAGTTCCACCTCGCCCGCTTGAAAGATACCCGTGCTGCCCGGCTCGAGCCAGGTGACCTGCCCAATAACCAGGCCCGGCGGGAAGCTGCCACCAAGGCGGGTGGAGACCAGCTTGAGCGGCGCCTGCTGGCTCGCCATGACATCCTGCGGGGCATCGCGGACGGAGCCGAGGGGATCCCCGAACCCGCTCTGCGGAACGCCCTGGTAAACAACCGGTCGCTCATCGCCCTCGAACTGCGCGGCCATGCGAAAGTTGGGGCTGGTCATGAGCTCAACGCGGCTGGTAAAGGCATTGACCTCGATGACACGGCCAACGACACCTCCGGAAAAGACGACAGCAGCCCCCTCGGGGATATCGTAGTCCTTCCCTTTTCGGATAATGAGGTGCTGCCACCAGGCACTGAGATCGCGCCGGATGACGCGGGCCACCTCGTAGCGAAATTCGCGGCGGCTGGGCAAATCAAGGATCGCCTCAAGGCGCTCGATCTCGGCCTCCAGGGTTTTGTTGCGCTGGGCGTTGAACTGGTAGAGCGATTTGACCCGTGCCACATCGCGCCCGGCTTCGATGAGTTCGACCTTGGAGTGGCTGCGGCGAGCCCAGAAGCCTTCGAGATCGTCGAGATAGGAAGTTGCCACCCAGGCGGGTGCCTGAAACTCGGAAAAGCTGATCCGCAGGAAGGACTTGACGGTCGCTGGAATCACCCACCAAGCCACCAGAAAGACGCCGAGGGCGACCAAGGGTTTTATTTTCTCGAGGCGGAGCTTCGCCACGGCGCAGTATTAGGCTTTCGGGTTACCCGTGAGGTCTTTGAGCAGGAAGGCCAGCTCGTGCAAGACCATGCCGGTGCCGTTGGCCACCGCGCTGAGGGGATCGTCGGCAACGACGACAGGCAGGCCCGTGGCATCGCTGAGCTGCTGGTCGAGGCCTTTGATCAAGGCACCGCCACCGGCGAGAAAAAAACCGCGATTGACCAGGTCGGCCGAGAGCTCCGGTGGGCAGCGCTCCAGGGCATTGCGCACCAAGTCGACAATCGAAGTGATGGTATCGGCAAGCGCATCACGTATTTCCTGAGAGGTGATGGTGATGGTCTTGGGGAGCCCGGCGACTGAGTCGCGCCCGCGCACTTCCATGGAGGTCTCTTCTTCGAGCGGAAAGGCTGAGCCGACTTTGATTTTGATCTCCTCTGCCGTGCGCTCGCCGATCATCAAATTGTAGGCGCGCTTCATATAATTGACAATAGCGCTGTCGATCTCGTCGCCTCCCACCCGGATGCTCTTCGTGTAAACGACCCCGGCGAGCGAAATAATGGCGACCTCTGTTGTGCCCCCTCCGATATCGACGATCATATTCCCGGCGGGTTCGTCAATGGGCAGACCGACACCGATCGCCGCGGCCATGGGTTCTTCGAGCAAAACGACGTCGCGCGCACCGGCACGGATGGCCGAGTCTTTCACGGCGCGCCGCTCCACCTCGGTAATTCCGGAGGGCACCGCCACCACGATGCGTGGCGCGACGAAGGTTTTCTTTCGATTCACCTTATTGATGAAATAGCGGAGCATTGCCTCGGTGATTTCGAAATCGGCGATGACCCCATCTTTCATGGGACGGATGGCGGTGATATTACCCGGGGTGCGCCCAAGCATTTTTTTCGCCTCGGAACCCACTGCGCAGACTTTCTTCGTCGACGAGTAGATGGCCACCACGCTGGGTTCGCGCAGGACGATACCCTTTTCTTTGGCGAAAACCAGGGTGTTGGCGGTGCCTAGGTCGATACCGATGTCGTTAGAGAAAAATCCGAACACTGTGAGGGTGGAGGTTGAGCGCTTTATTTACTGAGCTTCAGTTTAGCCGAGTATTTCGATGAAAGCTTTTGAATGTCAAACGATTACCGCGAGCAAAGCGACTAGCCGACAACTTTAAAGAAGATTCGCTTACCGGCCTGGAAGATTTGATCGCCCTGAGGCGGGGTGAGTTCGCGGTTGGGGTCGGCCTGTTTTTCTCCGTCGATCTTGACTGCACCCTGCTGCACGAGGCGGCGGATGGCCCCCTTGCTCTCGAATAATTCCGACTGTGCCATGACCTCGAAGAGCGGGGCACTGGCCGCATCGCCCACCAGATCCGTCCAGGTGAATACGGGCATATCGTCGGGCAACTGGTTCCTGGAAAAGACTTGCTCGAACTGCTCCAGCTCGTGTTTGGCGGCTCTCATTGAGTGGAACTGGCCAACAAGCGACGAAGCCAGGTGTTTTTTCGCCTCCATGGGGTGACCTGCCTTGAGTTTTTCGATCTTTTCGTCGGATAGCTCGAGAAGCAGGCGGTAGTAGTCCCACATGGTGTCGTCGGGGATCGACATGATTTTGCCGAACATAGCCTTCGCACTGTCCGTGAAAGCGATATAGTTATCGGAGCTTTTCGACATTTTCTTTTCCCCGTCCAAGCCGACCAGCAGTGGCATGGTGATCACGGCCTGTTCCAGCTTACCGGCATCTTTCTGAAGTGCGCGACCGACCAGCATGTTAAACAGCTGGTCCGTGCCGCCGATCTCGACATCGGCATTGAGGACCAGTGAGTCGTAGCCCTGGATCAGAGGATAGAGGAACTCGATAATCGAGATGGGGGCTTGGGTGGCATAGCGCTTGGCGAAGTCGTCGCGCTCCAACATGCGGGCCACTGTCATCTTGCGCGATAGTTTGAGGCAATCTTCAAAGCGCATCTTATCGAACCATTCGCTATTGTAATAAACCGTGGCCTTTTCCTCATCGAGAATTTTAAAGGCCTGATCGAGATAGGTTTGTGCATTTTCGACAATCGCCTCCTTGCTCAAAACCGGCCGTGTGCTAGAGCGTCCGGAGGGGTCGCCGATCAGCGTGGTGAAGTCCCCAATGATGAGGACCGCCTCATGTCCGAGGTCTTGAAATTGCCGGAGTTTGTTGAAGACGACGAGGTGTCCGAAGGTGAGGTCGGGCCGCGTCGGGTCGACCCCGAGCTTGATACGGAGTGGTTTGCTCCCGTGCAGCCGGTCCTCCAGTTCGGTCTCACCGATGACTGTTTCGGTGTTAAAGCGGATGGTTTCGATTAGGCTCATAAAGTATTCAACGAATCGTGATATAGGGCTCAACCGGCCGGTTACAAATCGCCGAGGCGACAAATGTATCGCGGTCCTCCGGGGTGTGAAAGAGATAGAGCGCGTAGCCACCCCAGCCGCCGCCACAGTATTTACGGCCAACGCTGCCTTCGGCGTCGGGCAGTGGGGCCATGCCCTCGGCCAACTGGGCTTCGTAACTCTGGCAAACCGCCTGCCCCAGCTTCGAGATACTGGCCTCAAAAACGGCCTCTTTGGCAAGACGCCCGGCTGCCTCGATCCGGTCGTATTCGCGGGCATTGCCCACGTTTGCAGGCGTATCGTGGGGAATATCGGTATAGTGCAGCGCCATGTGGCCACGAAGGAAATCACCATTACGCTTGAAGTGAAGAACGGGTTTCTCACCGCTGCGCCAGACACAAAGGCCGGTTTCCCGAATGATCGCCGGATCCTGCCAGCCGACTCCGAGATTGAGCTCACTCTCGACACCGTCATTTCCGTTGAGCAGCGCCCAGGCCCCACTGCCACCGAGCCCGGAACGCCGCTCGTAGTGCCAGTTATTGAGCGAAACCAAGGGAGAAATCGCACAGTTTACGATGTAGGCACCCTCGCGCGCGAAGCGCGGCACGTCCAGCCAACCGCCGCCAAAATCAACGCGTAGCGGGGCGTAGACCGGGGTGCGGATATTGCGAACGATCGACGAGGTCGATACGGGTGTGAACTGGGGCGGTGTCTTCGGAAGCACAATGTATTCGGCGCCGACCTCGGCACAGAGCGCCCGTTTGACATCTCCGTATTGGTCGTCCTCGGTTACGGCAAGAATGTCGGGGCGGATCTTGAGAAAGTGGTTCTTAAAATCGAGTCCCAGTTCGTCGCAGTCGCCAATCACGACCTGATCGACGATGTCCAGCGAGGACATGAGCGCGAGCTTGTGATCCTGGGGGATCGAGGTGCGGCGCTTTTTGTGCTCCCAGAGCACGCGGTCCGATGCGAAAGAAACCGTGAGGTGATCGCCCAGGGAACGAGCCTCTTTGAAAAACTGGATGTGGCCGCCATGGAGGATGTCGTAGCACCCGGATATAAAGACTTTTTTCATTTTGATTCTTTCTGGTGCTTGGCAACCATGTTGTAAAAATCGACGAAGAGGGGTTCCGCATCGTTCGGGCCGGGGGCCGCTTCCGGGTGGTATTGCACGGAGAAGACGGGTTTGTCTTTGAGCCGCAAGCCTTCGACTGTCTGGTCGTTGAGGTTGATCTCGGTGACGATGGCACCGGCCTTTTCCAGTTCACTCCGCGTTGAGGCGAAGCCGTGGTTTTGCGCGGTGATTGAGACCTTCCCCGTCTCCAGGTTTTTCACCGGCTGGTTACCGCCGCGGTGGCCAAACTTCAGCTTAAAGGTCTTCGCGCCCAGCGCGTGCGTGATAATCTGGTGTCCCAGGCAAATCCCAAAGGTGGGATACGACTCGATCAGTTGCTTCACGGTGGCGTGCGCATACTCGACCGCCCCCGGGTCTCCGGGCCCGTTGGAGAGAAAGACGCCGTGCGGGTTGAATTCCTTGATCGCATCGGCGCTCGCGGTGGCGGGAAAAACGTGCACATCAAATCCGTGGTGCTGCAGCTTGCGATAGATGGAAAACTTCGCTCCGAAATCGATCGCCGCTATCGTGTAGCGTTGATGCTTCGAGGTATCCTCGCGCATGAGATGCGTCCCGGCGACGGTAAACGGAGTCGATTGCTTCATCTCCGGGTCCCAGTGGTAAGACTCCCCGGCCGTGACTTCTTTAACAAAATCAATACCGATCAGACCGCCGAATTCCTGAGCCTTTTTAACAGCTGCTTCCTCGGAAATATCCTCCGTGCTGATGCAGGCGTTGAGTGCTCCGGAAACACGCAGCTTTTTTGTGATTGCGCGGGTGTCGACCCCCTCGATGCCGGGGATACCGGCAGCCGCCAGATAGTCCTGCACGGATTGATGACTGCGCCAGTTGCTGGCCACAGGGCTGATTTCGCGGACGACGAAGCCCTTAACCTTGGGGCCATCGGACTCGACATCATCGGGGCAGATCCCATAGTTGCCAATTTGCACGGCAGTCATTGTGACGATCTGGGAAAAATACGAGGGATCGGTCAAAATCTCCTGATAGCCGGTCATACTGGTGTTAAAGCAGGCCTCCCCGACACTCGTCGCTTCCGCGCCAAAGGCACGGCCCCGAAATACCGTGCCATCTTCAAATGCGATGAGTCCCCTGCGTGTCGTCGTTGCCATATTGATCGGCGAGCCAAACGAGAATCCGCCGGCTTGCAAATCAAAAGGTTCCCGAAGCGCCATTCGAGCAATGAAGTGCGCCGGAAAATCCGTTTTTACCGGCGTCATTGAACCCCCCGCACCTGAAGGAGCGGGGATACATACGCGGCTTGCTTCAGCTGGCCGCCGTGGTCGCTCCAGTCACGCCGGCGGGTCGAATCCGCTCCCACTAAGCCTCTTTTTTCGGCGGGATCGCTTTGATGTGCAGGTCGCGCAGCTGCTTCTCTGTGGCAATACCCGGGCTGGCGGTCATCATCTCCTGGCCCTTTTGATTTTTTGGGAAGGCGATGACATCGCGGATGCTGCTGCGCTGCGTGAGGATCGTCACCATGCGGTCGAGCCCAAAGGCGATGCCACCATGTGGCGGCGCACCGTATTCAAAGGCCCTCAGCATGTAGCCGAAGCGACTTTCCACGACGTCGGCGGGGATTTTCAGAACATCTTCGAAGACTTTTTTCTGAACGGCAGGCTGGTGGATACGGATGCTGCCACCACCAAGCTCCACCCCGTTCAGAACGAGGTCGTAGTGCTGCCCGCGGACCGCCTTGGGGTCGGAGTCGAGCAGTGCCACATCCTCCGGAACCGGGGCGGTGAAGGGGTGGTGCGAGGCAACAAAGCGCTGCTCATCCTCATCGAAGAGCATGAGGGGAAACTCGATCACCCAGAGGAATTTATATTCGTTCGGGTCGATCGTGAGCGTGCCCCGCTTGACCAGCAGTTGCGCGGCCTCCAAACGAACGCGCCCAAGTATGGTGCAGGCCCGCTCCCAGTCAGTCGCAGCGAAAAAGACGATATCGCCATCTTCAATGTTGAGCGCCGCTTGGAGCGCCGCTTTTTCCTCTTCCGAGAAGAATTTGATGATGGGCGATTTCCACTCGCCGTCCTGACACTTAATGAAGGCCAGCCCCTTGGCACCGAGCGATTTGGCGGCGTCTTCGAGGCTCCGTAATTCACCCTGGGTGATGTCGCCGAGGCCTTTGGCGTTGATCGCCTTGACCGCTCCACCGGATTCGATGGCACCGGAGAAGACCTTGAAGCCCGACTTTGCGAAGATTTCGTTGCAATCGTGCAGCTCCATTCCGAAGCGCATATCGGGCTTATCCACCCCGAAGCGATTCATCGCCTCAAAGTAGCTCATGCGGAGAAACGGCGTCTCGATTTCGACATCAATCACTTCCTTCCAAACCTTTTTCATGAGCCCCTCGATCAGGGCATACATGTCCTCGCGATCAATGAAGGAGAGCTCGATATCAAGCTGGGTGAACTCGGGCTGTCGATCCGCGCGCAGGTCCTCATCGCGGAAGCAGCGGGCCAGTTGGTAGTAGCGCTCCACACCGCCGACCATGAGCATTTGCTTATACT
The DNA here is from genome assembly GCA_009908325.1 of Verrucomicrobiota bacterium. GTDB lineage: Bacteria > Verrucomicrobiota > Verrucomicrobiia > Opitutales > Coraliomargaritaceae > Thalassobacterium. The sequence continues at coordinate 8,035 of JAAAPI010000144.1, forward strand.
GCTGGGGCGACTGGGGCAGGGCGTAATAGGAGCCGGGGTTCATGCGGCTGGGCACGAGAAACTCGCGGGCCCCCTCCGGTGTACTTTTAAAGAGGATCGGCGTCTCAACCTCAACGAAGTCCTGCGAGTCCATGAAATCACGGATCGCTTTGGACGTCTTGTGCCGCATGCGCAGCATTTTCGTGTTGGCCGCACGGCGCAAATCCAGATACCGGTAGGTCATGCGCAGGTCTTCGCCCACTTTATCCGCCGAATCATCCATCGGGAATGGTGGCGTCTTGGAGACGTTGAGAATCTCCAGCTCGGTGGCGTGCACTTCGATCTCACCGGTGGCCAGCTTAGTGTTGGCCGTGCCGCCGAAGCGCGCTTCCACCCGGCCGCTTACGGATACGACGGATTCCGGCTTGATCGAGCCGAATTGGGCCTCCAAGCCGGGTTTTGAGGGGTCGAGGACGATTTGAGTCCGTCCCTCACGATCCCGCAGATCGACAAATAAAATCCCGCCGTGGTCGCGGACCGAATCGACCCAGCCACTGAGTGTGGCGGTCGATCCCTGGTCGGAGGCACGGAGTTCAGAGCAGTGGTGGGTGCGCTTCATAAGGGGCGGGATGAAAACACCTTGCCCTTGCGAAACAAGCACGAAATTGGTGGCAGAAGTTCTGCTTGGGCTCGACCTTTGGCAAAAGCTGCATTCATCTTCCGGTGTTCATGAAAACACCTGAAATGAGAGGCCGCTTCGTCGTCGTGCTTTTGCTGGTCCTGACCGGAGTGGTCGGCACGCTTTTTATTGCGCTTGGGCCGCAGGCGACGGAGCGCTCTCCCGGCGTCGTGCATGTGGGCGTGCGCTATGCGAATGAAATGAGTATGGAGTTTAACCAGCACGGAAAAACCGGCCCGGGTGCCAGGATCGAGTTGATCGACCGCCGGGGGGAAATCGCCTACGCTTTCGGCGATCTAAAAATCGGGCGGAATCTGGTGCCCTTGCAGGATGTTCCCGCCGGGCCCTACACGGCACGGCTGTCCGCGCCAGGTTATGAAACGCGCGAGGTGTCGGTCATCGTCGAAGGCCGCATGCTTAATCCACCGAAAGATGCTGTGCTGGAGGCGGGCACCATCGCCGACTTCAATCTGATCGGCGTCCGCTTCAAACCAGTCGGGAAGAACAACTAAGTTTTCGACGACGCCCGCTTGCCACTGCGCTTGCAAAAACCGTTGGCTGAAAGCGCTTCGCAACGGGCAGTGACCTGCAGCCGCTGGCTCTCGACATTGAGCGCCAGCTTATCCGCTACAGTCTTGCCATACCACTCCATAAACGGGGCATCGATTTCAAAGATTTTGTCGCAATCCAGGCAGATGACCTGCGCTTGGAACGTGGTCACATCGCGGTTGGCCATGTAAAACTTATAGTCACGTCCGACGTCGACCTCCCGGATCAGACCGCTTTCCGTTAGAATCGGCAGCGCCCGGTAGACTGTGGCCCTGGAAACGGAATTGTCGATCTCTCGCGAGCGTTCGAGCAAATCCTCAGCCGTAAAGTGATCGGCGTGATCGTAGGCCGCATCGAAAATGGCCAGGCGTTGGTTCGTCACGCGAAGACCCTTACTAGATAAAAAATCTTTAAAGGTCTCCTGCATGTTTTTGCTGCTCTTGCTTTCGGCTTCCATCTTTCTTATTGAGACAGTAGTGAGATTGCACAGGCACGCTGGCAAGCCCCTATTTTGTAATTACGGATTTTTCCGCCGTGAACCAACGGATCCCTAGCCACCTGTCTCTCAGTGGTTTTCGGTTTCAGGAAGCCTCAGAAAGACCCATAGCCGACATCATGTGTCCGAAAAGCTCATTGTTTTTGATGTAAGCAGGCACGGCAGCAGCGCCCGGCCCCATCGTAAAAAGATCCACACATTCCGCCGTATGCTTGTCTGAACTCCAGCCAACCGCCGTCAATTCATTGAGCTGATCCCCGAAGGCCTCCAGGAATGCCCCACTCAAATACTTTGCGTCCGCATCCAGTGCTTCTTGCACGATTGCGGATTGCCCGGCAGTTGGTTTGATACCGGTCGCTCGCGTAAAGTCCAAGGCATTGAATTTCCCCGAAGCACGGAAGCGGTTTTCCAACCACTCAAAACTGTATTTCAGCGTATTGATCCGGTCGAGGGCCGGACCACTCCCCACGTAGCGCTTACCCTGTCCGTCGAGTTGGCAACCACCGGTTCCATGATCCGTCGTCACAATGAGCAGAGTATCCGGGTGCCGTTTGACATACTCCAATGCCACGGGAATGCAATTATCATACTCCAGGTATTCGTGCAGGATCGCACCGGCATCGTTAGCATGCCCCGCATGGTCAACGCGCCCCCCCTCAACCTGGAGGAAAAACCCTTCGTTCGACCCATCCAGCGAAGCGAGGGCGGCTTTGAACATCTCAACCAGCCCGGGCACTTGAGCCAATGACCGATCATTTTTCCGATCAATCGCGTAAGGAACGTGGCTTTTGGAAAAAAGCCCGAGCACCCGTTGCTTTCCCTTGGCTGCCGCAAGCTCATCGCGGTCGGTCGCCAATGTATACCCCGCCTCTTGAAACTTTGCTCCGAAATCGACGACCGAACCATCCGCCTGCGCCTGTGAAAAGTGTCGCGCGCCACCGCCCAGTAGAACGTCCACTTCCCGCTCGAGATACTGCCGGGCAATGGCATCTTCCATCTCACGCTCTTGAACGTTTACCGTAAAGGCAGCGGGTGTTGCGTGCGTGATTCGGCAGGTCGTCACCAGCCCGGTTTTTTTACCAGCCTCTTTTGCGTGGCTCAGGATCGGTTTCAGCGGGTTGCCCTGCGGGTCGTAGTTGATCGCTCCGTTATGGATCCGCTGGCCGCAGCCCCAGGCACTGCCAGCCGCCGCCGAGTCGGTCACCGGAGAGTCAGCCGACGCGGTGTCCTGCAAGCTCCGCTTGATATCGGAGCGTTCCAGTAATTTTATCCAATGCGGAGCCGTCTGCTCGTGCCTTAGTTTCCACTGATTGGCCAAACCGAGCGTGCCGTGACTCATCCCGTCAACAACCAGAAAAATGACGTTCTTGGCGGTTCCCCTGGGCACACTTGCCGGAGCCTGAACGGAAGCTCGAGCCTGCCCCGCAGGAAGTAGGGAAGCGGCCCCGGCCAAACCGGAAAGTTGAATGAATTGGCGGCGGTTTGGGGTCGACCTTTTTTCCATGAGGCAGAGCTATGCGGAAGTAAAGAGCGGTGGCAACATAATTCACGCAATGATACCCTACACAAACTTACGTCCCATGGACCACCACAAAAGCACGGTAGCAGGGCCGTCTTTTCCGACTGCGTCGGCTCTATTCAGACCGACCGTGGAGACCACTGATCTCCCCGGTTTTATACCGCTCCATGAGTAAACCGGAACCGGTAGAACCTTCGTAAGCAGTTTTTGCACGAGGACCCGTTTCAGGGTCGGCGGAAGTAACTGCGGTGGGGGCTGCTTCGTCGGTCGTCGATGCTGTCTCGCTCGTCGCGCATCCGAAAACGAATAAAGTAGCGAAGAGGATTAAGGTGGTGTTGAATGTTTTCATAGTTGTTATTATTACGTAGTTTTCCAGATGATTGGACACTTTTCCCGTAAATGCAACACTCTATGAACCTATTTTGAGATTCGTCGCTCTGCGCCAAACGACACCGCAAAATGTTAAATAATCCGGCTGAACGGGTCCATGGCTTGCCTAACGGCTGATATCCTGACATACTCCGTCTCCGAGAAAATGAGTATCCCCGAAAAATCAGAAAATAACACGCACCGCTTCCCTTATTTCAATCGTGAGATGAGTTGGCTCGCTTTCAATCGAAGAGTGTTGGAGCAAGCTGAGTCCGAAGACTATCCCATCCTGGAGCGAATGAAGTTTCTTGCCTTCGTCAGCTCCAATCTCGACGAGTTCTTCGAAATCCGCGTTGCCGGACTGCTTCAGCAAGTCAAGTCGGGATCGATTCAGCGGGGTCCCGATGGCCTTGGCCCCAAAGAGCAGATCCGCCGCATCCAAAGCATTTGCAAACGATTGGTTGGCGATACTTATGACTGTTGGGACCAAAAAATCGTCCCCGGGCTAAAGCAAGCCGATGTTCATTTTTGCAAATACGATGCCCTGACCCGCAACGAAAAGAAATGGGTCGAGGCGTATTTTGCCGAGCAGGTTTTTCCGGTCTTGACGCCGCTCGCCATCGACCCGGCCCACCCCTTCCCGCAGCTTACGAATAAAGCGCTCTATATATTGGCGTCGATCGACGACCCGGAGACGCGTATCATTGAGAGCCTCATGGCGATCATCCCCATCCCGCGGGTCCTTCCCCGTATCGTAAAAGTGGGCGTGCCCCGACGTGGGAAACCTGAGGTCTATATTTTCCTTAGCGACATCGTCCAGCGCTTCATCACCCGCCTTTTTCCGGGTTACCGCGTGCGCTCTGCCGTGCCTTTTCGTATCACCCGAAACAGCGACCTCTACATCGATGAAGAAGAAGTCGAAAACCTTCTGCAAAAAATTGAAGAAGAGCTGATGAACATGCACAAAGGGGCTGCGGTTCGGCTGGAAATCGGTAAAGGGGCCGACCCCGCACTGCTACAGGAGCTGCTTGAAGCAATTCACCTGACCCCGGACAACGTCTACACGATCGACGGCCCGCTCAACTTGTTCCGCCTCATGAGCGCCTACGATCTTATTGATCGGCCCGACCTCAAATTTCCTCACCATACGCCCTACCATCCGAAAGAGCTGGAGGGCACCGAGCGCATCTTCGATGTCATCGCGGCAAAAGACATTTTGCTCCACCACCCTTTCGACAGTTTCCAGCCCTTCGTCGATTTCCTCAATCAGGCGGCGACCGATCCCCAGGTTTTCGCCATCAAGCAAACACTCTACCGAACATCCGGCGACTCGCCTATCATCGAAGCATTGATCGAGGCCTCCCGCCGGGGTAAGCAGGTCACGGTCCTTGTCGAGATCAAAGCCCGATTCGACGAAGCCAATAATATTCAGTGGGCAAGGCGGCTCGAAGATGTCGGCGTGCATGTCGTCTATGGACTCGTGGGGCTAAAAACGCATTGCAAGTCCTGCATGATCGTGCGCCGCGAAGGATCGACCTTGCGTCGTTACGTTCATCTCGGCACGGGCAACTACAACCCGAAAACCGCCAAGCTCTACACCGACCTCAGCTTTTTTACCGCACGCGAGGACATCACCGAAGAAGTCGCCGGGCTGTTTAATACGCTCACCGGATTTTCGCTCACACCCAGTTTCAAAAAGCTGCTTGTGGCGCCGTTTACCCTCCACAGCAACATTCAGAAATACATCCGCGCCGAGACACGAAACGCACGCGCGGGTAAAGCCGCCCGAATTATCGTCCAGACAAACAGTCTGGTCGATCAGGAGACCATCGACAATCTCTACCGCGCCTCGCAGGCAGGTGTCAAAATTGACCTGATCGTCCGCGGCATCTGCAACCTCGTGCCAAACGTGAAAGGCGTCAGCGAGAACATTCGTGTCCGCAGCCTGCTCGGGCGCTACCTCGAGCACAGTCGCATCTTCTACTTCGAAAACAGCAGTGGTAGCCAGCCACATATTTTCGCCGGTAGCGCAGATTGGATGCCGCGTAATTTTTACCGACGGATTGAGGCGGTGTTCCCGATCGAAGACCCCGAACATCGTCAACGTATTACCGATATTTTGGACACCTACATGAAAGACACGAAATCTGCCAGGCTCCTGCGTGCCAACGGAGCCTACCACAAAGCGCCCCGCAAGAAAGGAACCTATCTCTTCAGCGCACAGGAATTCTTTTTGAAACAAGCCGAGGCTAAGCGTAATGCGCTGGCCAAGGAACTGGAGGACGACGTGAAAATAGCGCCGGACCCGAGCAAAGATACGCCCGAAATTTAAATAAGCTCCCTCAGCAGGAAGAACCAGATCGCACCCAGAGACAGCACGATCAAGATGAGCCCGATGACCGTAAGCGTTGTGGCAAACTTGGAGTATGGAATCGCATTACTCACGCCAAAGAGCTGACTGCAAAAGCGGTTGCGCATCTCGCGTTTGAACTCCTCCGAGCTGACGATAAGAAAAATACCTCCGACGCCCGGCAAGATGCATATTGCCATTTTTACAATGAGAAGCGCGAAGCCTATGTTGAGTAATTCCATAAAATTTAAGTGTATGGGTGCATGATCCGCTTCGAATGATTTGCCAATAAAAAAATGGTTCCTATTATTAGGCATAAATTTATTTCACTTAACAATTGATTTTCCAGGCCCCGCGCTTTTTGACTAAGTGGATGATTCAAAGAAAAGCGCAATTTTCAGCATTCATCGCGATAGCAGTCGCCCCACAGCTTATAGCCCTCGAAGGCCCAAAAAGCTTGCCCACGCTCTACATCGATGCCCAGCAAACGGCCAACAGTCAACCGGTGGCGACCTATGAATCGCCGGTCTCGAATCTCGAGTTCGAACCACGGGTCGATTTGCAGTCGCGCAACATGGCCGAGTCGCAGGGCGATGTCAGCATCCGCGGCGGCATCTTCGAGGGCACCGGCTTCCGCGTCGGCAGCGCCACGCTGATCGACCCGCAGACCGGCCATTACTTCGCCGAACTGCCCATCGCGCCCGAGATGCTCGAGCGCCCGCAGGTATTGACCGGCACGGACAACGCGCTCTACGGCTTCAACAGCACCGCCGGAACCATCAGCTACAGCTGGAGCGGAATCGCCGACGGTGGCAGCCTGACCGCTGGCGCCGGCGACCACGACCTCAACTTCCAGCGCATCCATCACGCCCTGACCGGGCCAATCGGCGAAAGCGGAGACTGGAGCTGGGGCGTCGAAGCCGAATTCTCACGCTCCGAAAGCGACGGCACAATCCGCGGCGGCGACCACGACTTCGACCGCACCACCGGCCGCGTGCAAATCCTCGGTCCGGCCTCGCAAACGGATTTTTTCGTCGGCTACCAGGCGAAATTTTTCGGCTGGCCCGGGATGTATACTGCCGAAAGGTTCGCCAACCCCACGGCACAAACACTCCCGCCCGAGTATGAAAATTTGAAGACCCGGTTATTCGTCATCAACCACCGTCAAAACTATGGAGACGGAAATTTCGTAGAACTGACAGCGACACATCGGCGACACACGGACAAATATTTATTGGACGCCACGGATTATACGCCGTTTCCGTTCGAGTTCGTGGCCGACCATGAGACGAAAGCCACTTCTGCGGGCTTCAGTGGCTTCCACCGGCTCGATCCGGCCATGGCAATCAACTATGGCGGTCAAATCACCTCAGATGAGATCGCATCCACATCTCTGGAAGAAGGCGATTTCACATCACGGACATACACCAAACTGACGCTACTGCCGGAGTATCAGCTAAAGCTAAGTGGGGAACAATCCCTCACCGTGCGTATCGGTGCCAGCCTCGACGACAGCAACCGCGATGATTCTGAAATCTCCTTAATCAGTGACATCACCTGGGAGCGCGTGAATCG
>JAAAPI010000306.1 GCA_009908325.1 Verrucomicrobiota bacterium
GGCACGACGGATCGAGCGTGCCGTGATGGCGCTGGAGGCGCGGGATGCGGATTGACCTCCGGCCGGTTCCCCTGACACAGAGCGTTGTGAGATATCCGATGCGCGGTGGCCAGCTTATCAGCGCCAGCGTCTTGATCGACCGGCCAAGGGATGTCCTGCAGAGATTCCGGGACCACCACGCACGCCACGCGACAGGCGAAAATCCGGAGTTGTTGCACGCAACTGTTTCGCTGGCACCAAATCAGCGGCTCACGAAAAAGAGATGGAAAAGGGCGCTTTCCTTTATTCTAGATCGGCTCGGCGCACCGCTTCACCAACTTTGTTATTTCGCATTTCGACACCTGAATCAGAAGATGGACCACATTCACCTCATGTTCAGCCCATTTTCGATTAATGGACGCCGCCTTTATCCAAGGATCCCGTCTGACCGATATGGTCTTCAGAATGAAGCCGCACGGAGAGCTGGCTTGCCAGTTCCATTTCCCGATGGACCCAAAGCTCCCGTAAAATTACAAGCACCAATTTCAGGGCGCGCATGGCAGAACGATGATCATCATTCCTACGCAATTCGCAAAATCGGCCCTGCGCTTAATAATATTCTGAATGATCATCGACCCGTATCCTGGCAGGCATTCTGCGAGAAATGTTCGCAAGAAGGTATCGATGTCGAAAAGCGCTATCACCCCGGAGGTCCGATCGGCGTAGTTTATCGCACGGACATTATTGAAGAAACGCGCCTCTCCCGAATGACGCGAACCTGCCGCGTGAAAGGCAGGGATGTCGGTCGGCAATTTGGCTACCGTGGCTTGATACTGAGGCTTTCTTTTCTCCGTGCTCTTCAAGAACGGGAACACGGCCTAGCGCTTTCGCAAATCTTCGCCGCTGCAGAACCCAAGCATATCGACCAACTAACAAAATGGAGACACGCAAATGAGCAAGCCGCCATCCGAAGCAAATATAGATCAACCGGAGATGCAAGACGCACTGGAAAACCTGTATCGGATGACGCAGGAGCTGGAAACGCTGGTACACAGGCTAGTTCCGGTCGTGGACGATCTCGAACAGATTCCGGACCGGTCACAAAAGCTGATCGAGCAACTTTTTCAGTTCCTCAGGGGCATTCAGGCCCTTCAGACGCAGACCACATCGGATCTTTCGAAAGCACACGAAGCGATGGCTCAATTGACCAACCGCTTGGAAGCGCTGGAGGCGGCCCAGCAAACCCGCGATCAGCAGATGAAGGACTTGATACAGGTCGTAAAGGAGCGCGAAGCGTCACAAGGGAAGTTGGAGAGCAGGGTAAACGCGCTGATCGAGTTGCTGAATCAGACAGTCAGCCCGAGCTTAACTTGATCCATTTTCTGTCTGTGATCGCGCAGCCGCGGCCGGAGGCGAAACAGGGCTTGCGCGCCTCTCGAAACCGCGACGGCGACATCCTGTTGATCGACGAACACCGAAAGCCACGTCTTCGGGTGCGCTCTGCCCAGATCGAGGCGATAGAAGACGAAGATCTCGAACTGGCGAGGTCGATTGTTGATGATCTCGGTGGGAGATGGACAGTCAACGAATTGGGCCGCAGTGAACCCGGGGATGAAACGCCGTCTCCTTTTGACTGAGGCCCTCTGGCCAAGCACCAGGTACCTCATGGCTTTTGTAAGAATCCTCCGGCGGCATCACCGAAGAGTTCAATGCGTGCCTGATCAGCGAGCCGGCCGGCCGAAAGCATCAAAACAAGCGCCGGCCCGGAAACGCCATATGACGAGCTGGCATACTGAGGAAACCCCTTGTCCGAAGAGTGATGCCCGCGAATGAAGAGATAACAGCGGTTAACGCGCTTTCCGTGATGGAAATCGTTACCAGGGGGACCATAACCTGCTGCTTATCCACATTTTACTGAAGGAAAGGGCCAGACAGTCGATGCCGTGTCCCATTGCGGCATGGTAAACTCTGAGCAGAAAAGGAGCCTACCATGTCCCAGATGCCAAGACTCATGAACCTCAAGGAAACGGCCGACTTGCTAAGCGTGTCGCGAGCCACGCTGTACCGTATGCAAAAGCGCGACCCTCGGTTTCCGCCGCCGCTGTATTTGTCGCCGGGCTGCGTCCGGTGGCGCGAAGACCAAATCCATGCCTATATTCAGCGCCTGACGCCGACCATGCCCGACGACCAAGAATGACGCCAATAAAATGATCACAAACACGTGAGGTCTCGATCAAAGAAAATCTGTTGCCCCGGCGTTGCCCAACATGGGCTTGCACCAGGAGTCAACTCAGCGGCCTGTAAAATTATTCTTTTCTTTCAAATATTTAAGTGGTGCCCGGGGGCGGAATCGAACCACCGACACGAGGATTTTCAATCCACTGCTCTACCCCTGAGCTACCCGGGCACGGGGAAGGCGGCCGCCTTCGGGTGGAGGCGTTCTAGGTCAGGTCGGGCGGGGTGTCCAGAGGGCTTTGTCAATTTTTTCAAGCCGCTCGCCTTTATCGCAGGAGGTGAACCAGACCGGGTTTACCGGAGAGCCAAAAGCTCGGAAGGTAAGCTATGGAAAAAGGCAACCCAGGGAACCGT
>JAAAPI010000040.1:0-5000 GCA_009908325.1 Verrucomicrobiota bacterium
AAGTGTCGGGAATAACGTGGCGACCTTTTTCGGGTTTTCCAATTTCGGTAACCCTTTCGATACAATTGATATCACCAATTCCAGCACGACCGTGGATAATGCGGCGATCGATAACATTACCATCGCGGTTCCCGAACCGGCGACGGCAGGCCTCATTCTTGCAATCTCAGGGCTCGCACTCGCTCTCGGGGTTCGGCGTGCGAGGCGGTAGGTCGATGTAGCGGGCAAGCCAACCGGCTACATAACTTTGATTGTCAAATACATTCACCCGGTAATGATAACAATATATCCGGGACGCCCAGGATAAGACCCGATTTTTGACGAGACCGAAAAGCTCAACTTCTCCGAACGGCGGTTAGCGGGATAGACTCGAATTACCATACTCAGCATCATCGCCCGATTTCGCGGAACCACTGGTGGTGCCTTTTTTCCCGAGCACTCTGCGCTTGGTCGGTTGTTGAACCGACGGTTAAGCTAGATGCGTGTCGGTGCTCCTCACGCGCCTGCCCCGGTGTCAGGCCGAAGGTCGCCCGAAAACTACGGTTGAAGGTGCTGAGATGGCTGGAGCCCGAGCGATAGGCGATTTCGGAAATATGGAGATGGGCAAGGCGCGGATCGCGGAGGTCGCGGAGACTTTGTTGCAGCCGAAAGGCGCGCACATATTCGGCGATCCCGCCGACCGGCTCCATCAGCCGGTAAATCTGCGCCCGGGAGACGCCGAAATGGTGGGCGATACCTTCCGGCTTGAGTTGTAAGCACTTTTTTTGACATCGTAATTTCGCCCAAATTCTGGTCGTAGGATTTTGGGGTGTTTATTCTTATTATGAAACGACCTGCCAAAACACTGCCGCTCCGATTCCACCTCTGGGTTCCTCGAAAAAATACTCAGGGAGGTGGCGAGGCTTTAGGACACTTGCTCGATAGCTCCCTCGAGCATGCTGACGACGATGGATTGCTTTGCTTTTGGCAAAGTGGAAATCCGCTCGGCGATCTGGAGGGCTTTGGGTGAAGGGCCGCGTTTGGCGGCGGAGCGCGAAAGCCCGATGAGTTCGTCTGTGGATGTGTCCAGGACTTTGGCGGCCTTAACAATGAACTCCATCGTCGGGTTTGCGCAGTTGCGCTCGTAGTGAAGAACCAAGTTGCGGCTGATCCCGAGAAGATCGGCGAACTCGTATTGAGTCAGGCCGCGCTCCTTTCGGAGACGCGCCAGGTATTTTCCAAAAGGAGGAGCTTCTTTAATCGGTTTTCGTCCGCGCTGCATGCGCACATTATACCGAGAAAACGCGCGGGAGAGGTTTTTACAGGAAAATGCTTGCATTTAAAAGACAGCATAGGCTGTTTAAAAGATAGTAAGCTTAAGGTGTCTAAGATTTAGACAATTTGAGCTTGACTGCCCAAACGCAAAAAAGGCCAGCGGCTGAGTCTGGAAAACATAAGCCACTGACCTTCAATCCTTAAAAATAAGAATGCTATGGGGGGGCAAACGGGTCAAGTGAATGGCGCTAACTTAAGACGGATTCGGGCATGATCTCACTCCTAATCTTTATTGTAATCGATTGATGCCGAGAAGATTACGAGCACGAGCATGATTACGATTACGTGGCACCGGATCCTTAATTTAGCAACATTCACTTTGACCCTCTTGTGTTAGCCTGACCCTCTTGTGTTAGCCCAAGCCTTTTTCCTCAGCGGCTACGGCGAACGCATGAGCGCGACCTACGTCGGCAACTGGGTGACGAAGATGGTCAAAGCGACCGACATCGGCAAGCGCGGCAGCTGCCACCTGTTCCGGCACAGCTGCGCCACGCACATGCTGGAGAACGGCGCGGACGTGCGCCTGATCCAGCAGCTACTCGGACATGCCTGGCTCGACACGACCCAGATTTACACCGATGTGGCGATCAAGGCGCTCAAAGAAACCCACGCCAGGACGCACCCCAGTTCAAAGGCGAATGAAGCTTGAAGAATCCAGAAATACCGCCATGTTAGAAACTATGAATGCCGCCCAAATTATCGAAGAAATCCAGCGCCTCCCCGACGACGAACGCGGCAAGGTTCTTGATTTTGCACGCCACCAGCCCAACGCCGAGACTTTGGAGGCGATGGAAGAGGCTAAGCATCCCGATAAGCTGGAGAGGTTTGAATCTGCTTCTGACCTGTTCGAAAAACTGGGCGTGAAATGCTAGAAGTCCGGGTCACGTCCCGCTTTAAAAAAGAGGTCAAGAAAGCGGAAAGGCAGCAAAAAGCCATGGCCAAGCTACGCGCGGCTATTGACACGCTGCAAGCCGAAGAGCCTTTGCCCGAGCGTAATCTCGATCACGCTTTGACCGGGAACTATGTCGGGCATCGCGAATGCCACCTCGAGCCCGATTGGCTTTTGATCTACAAGGTTGAAGATGGACAACTGATCCTCGTGCGCACCGGTTCGCATAGCGAGTTGTTCAGCTGATCTATCCTTTAGCCGCCTTTGCGCCTGAAAAGCCGCCGGAAAAGGCCTTGCTTTGAACGCTGGCCGCGTTCATTTTTGATCCTGTCATCATGGTCGCCCTCAACGAACAGTTTGCCCCGAATAATCCCGCCCCCGGTCCGAAAAACCGCGTCGGGAATTTTTTTGGCCAAGACGGGAAATCGCGCCCGGCAAATCGGCTCCCAGGCCAGAACCCGCGCCGGGAAAACGGCTACGGCTACGACGAAACCGCGTCGGGTATGTTTTATTACGGCTTCAGATATTATGATCTCGTTACCGGGCGGTGGCCAAACAGAGATCCGATTGGGGAAAAAGGTGGGTTGAACCCGTATGGAATGGTTGGGAATGGCCCGGTGAACTGGCTAGATATTCTAGGGCAATTTAGATACTATGGTAACTGGGGTGGACCTAATTGGACGGGAGGGGTTCGGAAGCCATACAATGAATTGACTGATGAGGAAAAAGGATAATCTCAAGGTTCCGATAGACGCTCAAGATGCTGAAACGCTGAACGATGAACGATGAACGCTGAACGATGAACGCTGAACGGGTCAGACGCAAAATCTAAATATCCTTAGCCGATAAACGTATCACTAAAATAACTACGAAACTGGCCTCCATCCTCCTTCGCCTAAGGCTACGGCGGACATGGCAACCAACGGATCCATTTCCCAAGACCCCTTCTTTCGTTTCCTTTGTTCGCTTCTGTGCCGGCCTTTCCCGGGTATTTTTCAACAGAAGGCAACGAAGATAACGAAGGAAGTTCCACTAGTCCTCTTCCGGCATTTCGCGGAAAAAGATTGCGGTTTTACCAACGCCGCCGACGTATTCGCAGGCGGCTTTCCCGGCGATTTCTGTGCAGTAGGTCTTGATCGTTGCGCGCTCGGCTTCGAAACGAATTTTGATCAAGCCGTTTTTGCGAAGTGCCGTTTCAATCTCGTTTATCACGTTTTCGCTGAGGCCTTGCTTGCCAATGTGCACATGCGGCTTGAGCCGTTGCCCGATGCCGCGGAGCTCTTTCTTCTCCGCGCTGGTGAGTGGTGTTGATTCCATGATTTTGCAAGTTAGTGGATCGCAGTTCAACGACGAGCAAAAAAGCTTTACTCTGTGCAAGCGGACTGAGTGACGTGTCAGCAGGCTGATCCCGGTCGCCGGCTGCCGATTGCGGCGAGGCTTACTTTGTTGGTAAATCAATCCGCAGCATTGGCGGTTTGTGTTGAGTCCTCGCCAAAAGAAAACATTATCCTTCTCCCAGTATCCTTACTCATGACTACACTCCGCCACTATCCGCTGGGCAAAACCTGCCCGAATTCGCCGCACGCCGTGGTAAGCAGCTTGCCAACGATGGCCGATGTGCGTGGCTACGAAGAAGGGGAGGCCCGGGTGATGGCGGCACTGCGTTCGGGCTACCCGCGGTTTTGGGTGCACGCCTTTATTCAGGAGCTGACGACCTTCTATCTTGAGCGTGCCGGTTTGTCGGGGCGTGCAGGCTTTCTCATTCCCGGTCGGCGGGCGGTGCAGGAGCTGGTGGACCGCATCGGGCCGGGGGTGATCGCGCTGCAGGTGGAGCCTGCGCTCTACTTGCTGCACTATCCTGGTGGAGACTATGACTTGCACGACCGGGTGCGCCGGACGGTGCAGCATATCGGCAGTGCGATTTCGTCACGGCAGGCGGAGGATTTACTTTGTGTGCACGGGTTGCGGGACGGGGTTCATCCCGAGGCTACGGTCGAGGTCGGTGCGCAAGCTAAGGTGGAACGCACGTTTGGCGATCTGGTAGGTGGCGCCTCCAAGGATGTCTTGATTTGTGCTTCGGGCATGAATGCATTTTATGCCGGGTTTCGCGCCGTCGAGGAAGCCCAGGCGGCGCGGGGGCGCACGCAGTGGCTGCAGATCGGTTGGCTCTACCTGGACTCGGGGTGTATTCTGCAAAAATTTCTCGGGCCGGAGAGGTCTTTGGATTGTTGCTATGATGCGACGGATACAGAGGCTCTGATTCAGCGTGTCGAGGCCTGTGGTGATTCGTTGGCTTGTGTGGTTATTGAGTGTCCGACCAATCCGCTCGTGCAGGTGGCCGACCTGAAGCGGGTTTACGCGGCGGTGCGTCGTGCGGGGGGTATGCTCATGGTGGATCCATCGATTGCGTCGGTCTACAATGTCAACGTTCTACCGCATGCGGATATTCTGGTGACCAGTTTGACGAAGTATGCTGCACACGAAGGCGACGTGATGATCGGTGCGCTGGCGCTCAATCCGGATTCGCCACACTACGGCGATTTGGTCCTGCGCACCTCCAGTTTTTACCAGCCGCCCTACGCCCGGGATCTGGGTCGACTGGCAGTGCAAATGGAAAAAGCTCCAAAGGTCGTAGCGCAGATGAATGCAAACGCCCGCGAGCTGGCCGCTTTTCTGAGGACGCATCCGGGCATCAAAAAGGTTTGTTTTGGCGGGGACGCGCAGCACTTTCCCGCCGTCGCACAGAGCGCGGACTCCGGTGGATCGGTCATCACGGTTGAACTGGTCGGCGAGATGG
>JAAAPI010000040.1:12500-15483 GCA_009908325.1 Verrucomicrobiota bacterium
CCAGCGTGATCTTGACTGGGCCGTTGTGCAGCGCGTGCAAGCGGGTAATGTGGGTGCCTTTGATCAGCTGGTCCAACGGTATCGGGAGCCAATTTTCTCGGTCGTTTATAACATGACGAGTAATCGGGAGGATGCCTCGGATCTGACTCAGGAGACTTTTATCAAAGCCTTTCAGGCGATTGGGCGTTTTAAGGGGAAGTCCGCATTTTTCACTTGGATCTACCGGATCGCCATCAACACGGCGATGACCTTCCTGAAAAAACGAAATCGTCGGCGGTTTATCAGCTACGAAAAGATCGACGAAGAAGTCTCGAACAACGAAATATTTGAGCGCTTAACGGCATCAAACCGGTCGGAGAAGGGAGCTCTGATCAGTGAGCTACAGGAAAAATTGAACGACGCGCTGCAAAAATTGTCTCTTAAACATCGAACTGTCGTTATTCTGCACGAAATTGAAGGTCTTGAGCACGGAGAAATCGCTGAAATCACAAAAACTTCGGTCGGCACGGTCCGTTCGCGGCTGCATTATGCCAAGCAACAACTCCAAACTTACCTGCAGGACTACGTCGGATAATGCTCTATAACTACTGGGGATCGTTTTTAGATAAAAATAATCGCATAAGAAAAAGCAGGTGGCTGATCGGCCTAAATTCTGCTTCAAGATGACTATATAAGCTATGCCAGACTCAAACCAAGCCCGCCAAAATGAAGTCAAGGTCGAGGACCTGCTCCGCCTGAAGCGTGCGGAGCGACCGGACGCGACCTTTTGGAACCATTTCGACCGGGAACTACATCAGCGCATGTTGCAGACCCTGGTCAAAAAAGATCCCTGGTATGTTCAGGTCATGCGCGGTCTGACAGGGCGAATCGCGCAGACCGCCGCAGTCGGTGCGGCTGCGCTTCTGCTTGTCTCATTCGCTCTCCGTCCAGCAGATGAGGAGCAAACCGGTCTGGCCAATACAGAACATGCGGAGGGAACAAATGTGCTCGCAGATGCAATCGAGTCGTTGCAGTCCCGGGGTGTTTTACCGAAAATATCAGACTTCGACATCGCTGCGGTCATGGATTACCGGATCGAAACCATTTCGAGTCAGTCGGAGGACGTTCACTACACCGCCGAGTATTCGCTGGATAGTATGGAAGTAGCGAGCCTCGATCAAGATGCCTATGTTAGCGACTCGGCGAGTTTTGCGCTTTCGGGCGTAGCGACCGGTCTTGTCTACTAGAGCTTGAGGCTTTTTAGATGCCACGCTTCCTGGTATTCGTTTTATGGACGCTTGGGGCCTGCCTGCCTGCAGGTCTTGCTGCTTCGGGAGATGCCATGGCGCTCCAGCAGCGGCTTCTCGATGTTTATGAAGCCAACAAGGATGCGGTTGTCCGGGTAAAAGCGGCCTACGCTCAAGGCGAAGTCGATGGGAAGACGCAAGTGATGCTCCGTGTGGGGACCGGCTTTTTCATTAGTAAAGAGGGGCATGTTCTGGTCAGTGCCAGTCGCGCAGCCGGGGCCAGTCGCGTCTGGATCGAATACAATAATCAGTCGTATGCGACGGAGCCGCTGGGCCATGATCGATCCACAAATGTTTCGTTGCTGCGTGTGATCGAGCCCCCGGAATCCTTCTCTATTATTAAGTTGGACGCTTCCCAGCCGTTGCCCGCAGTGGGATCTGTTGCCGTGGCGATTTCCTGTCCTCTGGATTTTGGCCCGACGCCGGTCATGGGGCTCTTCACCGGGGTAGAAAAGAAGCTGGGCGGACGCGTCTTCCCGACAAGCTACATTCGGACCTCGATTCCCGTCGACGGGGGGCAGGGCGGCTGCCCGATCCTCGATTTGAACGGCCGCTTCATCGGGATGTCGGTGGCCTCGATCGAGGAGTTGGATGGTTCTTTTTCGTTGCCGGTCGATGCGCTGGCGCGAGTCCGGGACGATCTGCTTTTCTCCGGTAAAATTATTTATGGCTGGATGGGCTTCGAAGTCACTTCGGAGCTGCAAGATGACAATACGGATGGCGTCTATATTTCGCAGGTGGTCGAGGATGCGCCCGCAGCTGAAGCGGGCATGCAGGCGGGGGACCTTCTTGTTTCGATAGGTGGACGGGAAATCGACGATGTCTTTGATGTGCCGGGGGCTATTTTCTTTACGCGGGCGAATCAATTCACACCGGTGGAGGTCTATCGGGAGGAGGAACTAGTCAAATTGTCGGTTAAAGCGCTGCCGCGTCCGGAGAAAAACCCGATTGAGGTGGATGCGGCTGAACAGGTAGCGGAGGCGTCGGATGGAGAGGTCGGTGCGGAGGCAGATGCTGAACCGGCTACTGAGTAGACTGGGGTAGCCCGTGGCGTGTCCGCTTGCCGGACGCCCCGACGCCAGCTTCGGCAGTCAAACCGCAGCAGGCGCGAGCGAGCTCGCACGCCACGAAAAGTCCGTGGCGTGTCCGCGGACGCCCCGAATTGTCAGCCTTGGCTAACCTGCCTGAGGGTCCAACAACACCTTAGGCGCGAGCGAGCTCGCACGCAACGAATCGTCCACTACCAGGTGTATTCGACGGTGTAGCGGATCGTCTCAATTTGATCGGCTTTTACTGTGACGGGAAACTCGATCGTCTGGGCATCGGTTTTTTCATAATCGGCGTTGTGCTCAATAATCGCCCAGTTTGACCAGCGGTAGAGGGGCTCGATGACCTGCACGGTGACGGTTTCTTCGCTGCGGTTGCGGATTTCGATCTCGAAACTTTCGCGAATCAGATCACGACTGGGATGCTTGTAGAAGTTTGTGCGGGTACGCTCGCCCACGAGGTCGAAGGCATTGCCGAGATAGACGCGGACTGTTTCGTTTTTTGGCGTGTGGTCGATGACGTTCTCACCGGTAAACTCCAGCTGCCCATCGCTATCCATCCGGTAAAACCGGGTCTTGCCTGCGGGTAGCGCAACGCCGAGGCCGTTGGCTTCGCTGTTTTTGAACTCGCGGTAGATGGCCACATCGGGT
>JAAAPI010000039.1 GCA_009908325.1 Verrucomicrobiota bacterium
CCACGATGATTTACTTTTCGGGACTCTATCACACGGCTTTTGCTTCCGCTCCATACGCTTCGTGCCGCCATTGCTGAACGACGACGCAATGTTCGCTTCCGGTTGCTTGCCAAGCTTTGCCGGGTGGGAGTGATCACCCACCGGATAACTGTAGTTCTTTTCAACATTTTATGATCTCTTCATTCATTCCTTTCATTTTGTATTCCAGAACTCTGGGCGCCATGCTCGCGCATGACTATCACGGCGCCACCTAATCGTAATCGATTGATGCCGAGAAGATTACGAGTACGAGCATGATTACGATTACGTGGCACCGGATCCTTAAGTTAGCAACATTCGGGTCAAACGTAGAATATAAATATTTAAAACTATTCATTGTCTGTCAGCTCTCGGATCAGATTGGTTACACGGGAGGGATGTCCCATATTCAGGCGCTTGGCAATCCAAGGATTTCCGGCAGTGGTTTTGATTCGAAGCATCCGGGCGATCCCTGCTTTCCAGGGCGCACCTTTTGGTGCGGTTTGGAGGTCAGTCTCCGACTTATCTGCACACGAGCCCGTGATCACCTTCTGATTACGGCGATCGATCCAGCATCGGAGTTTTTGGATGACTTTCGAAATGAAGTAGACCCCTTGGTCTGCCATGAGCAAGCGGAGCGCGTCGACGGAATGTAGTGGATACAGTCTTCGCTCAGCAAGCTATGCCACACTCAGGAGGGTTGGATTGGTGCCTGCGGCATCGCTTCGCGATCATCCTGCGGATGCCCGTTCCGCTGCGCTCCACAAACCCTCTGCTCGGGTTCGAACCTCCTCCCGCTTGCCGCCCTTTCGGCGACTGCGTCTTGAAATGGCGGAGAGGGAGGGATTCGAACCCTTTAGCAGATTTCCTTATCTTGCAGCCACTTTCACTTATATTTGCTTATGTGTTACTTATGAAATCCGCCTATAGCTTCGGAGTGTCTTGAAATGCAGCATCTTGAATCAGAATTGGCAAATGTTTGGCAAATCAAATCGCCTTATTCTTCTTGAGATCCTCCATTTTTCGCTCGGAATCGAGTAACGTAACGAGGAGACCAATCAATATATATAGGCGGCTGTGCGTTCGTTCACAATGGTCTGGGTGCGATTGCCGATATCGTCAAATGTGTAAGCGAAGGCAAACCCAGGCAAAACCTCTTCGCCAGAGGATTCCAGTTTCTCGGCTTTGACCACCTGCCCTAGCGAATCGTAATCAAAGCTCCATTTGCGCCCATTGTCTTCGGTGACTTCCGTCCTCTGATTGGCGTTGTTGTGCCGGTAATCGCGACGGGCGTGGAGCTGCAATTGTTTGGGTAACTGAATAATTCTATTTGTGGACAAAACGAGTGATATAGCGAGGTTCCCAATATATGAATTTATCTCCCTCAAATACTATAGTAACTCCCCCCAAGAACTTAACTTTTTCAAATTTATCTGCGTGCTTAGCCAGTTCTTCCTCTATCGAAGGGAATGAAACACTAACTCTTGTATATCCGTCGTCGCCGCTGGTTTCAATAAAGTTATCGTTTGGAGCGAGCAGTTCTACAATAGAATCCTTGTCTTTTTCCTGCTCCTTAAATTCCTCAAATATTCGCTCAAACTTGATATAAAGTTCTCGCTGCGCTTTTGCCGAAAGAATGCTATCAGTGAGATTAGGAATTCCGGCATCATTCTCTATTTTACTGGCACGGTCTGATTTTTTACTAATTGGATAATCTTTCGGAGGTTCCACCTGCTGTCCTCGAAAATGCACTTCGTAAACAGGATTCCAAAATAGAAATTCATCGCCTTTATATCCGACGGTAACACCTCCAATGTATTGAATTTTCGGATACTTACGGGACAAGCGTTCGACTTCTTCTTGAATGGCGTAAAAAGTAAACGTATAGTATTCAACACCATCTTCATCTACACTTCTTGAGTAGTTCTCTCCATCTGAGAGCCGAGAAATGATGGTATTTTTTTTCGAGCTTCCTTGTCTCCAAACACCATCTTCATGTTCTCGAAGAACATCTTCTGCCATTCGACGGAGAGCATTCCTTCTTCCAATTCGGGTATACCCGCAAAACCCTCTCTTTTATCGAGAGGTTCGAGTGCAAAGCAAAGCGCTGAACTCAATGCGGCGAATACGATTACTAGGGTTGATTTAATTAATTCCATATTACCAATCTATTCTAAATGAAATTCTTTCGATAGGGATTCGTGTTGGTGGCAAATTAAACATGTAGCTCCCGGGGACTTCACTTAAATCACTACACCTTTTCTTGTAAAAAGTTCCACGAGAACCAGACCATATACGGTTCCCACCACCCACATAATCACTACCCCAAACTCTCACCTCACAACAGCAGCAAATCTTAAAGGGGCCGCAATCTTCGCCGTTAGCTGCACTTCCACACTGAGCAAGAGCTTGTCTAGTTAGTATATTCAAATTACCGCGCTCGAACCCACCAGAATTAATCGCAGCAGTTTGCGAAAGAAGATCCAATCCTGCCCCTATCCCTCCAGAGTTGGGCGGCTGCATAGGTCTCGAAGGCGGTGTTCCAGGAACAGTGGGAACCCCACGTAAGCCAACCAAATCAATCTGCCCAATCGGATCATTGGAAACAAATACCAGTGGCAACGCTTGGTAATAATCGCTTGGGCTGAAAAGTTCCTGATTCATGCGCAGGAAGGCCGCCCATTCGCCGAGAATATCCCGGTTCACCCAGCGTCCCAAGCTGGGAGCATAGAAGCGATAGCCGTAATCGAGGAAGCCTGTCTCAGCATCCTCATACTTGGTAGAGAACCCGAACAGCAGTTCTGCGCTAATACCGCTCTGCACCAGCGTTTCACCAAAAGCTCCGTATTCGGCCGCTCCGGCAAGTGAGCCGTCACTTAAATCAATCCAAGCAATGATATTCCCATTGGCATCAAATCCCGGTGCGTAATCCGCGCCGGATTCACTCGACCAAAGCAGACCACCAACTCCGCCGACGCCTTGTGGTGTGCCGCTCAAGTCAAGACCCCAAACGTGGGAGCGGATTAGCGCATCGCTGTTCAACGCGTCGTATTCGGCGAGTAGGTTCCAACCGTCATAAAGAAACTTAATATGCGCCGTCGTCGTCCATGACGATGTGCCGGAATCATATTCCTGAACCGTCTTTTGGATGCGTCGGCTGCGGCTGTCGTAAGCGAATTCGAGCCTTTGCCGGGCAACCGAAGCGGGCAGGTCGGTGCGCGACTCCATGGCAACAAGGCGGTTTTCCGCATCCCACTCATAAGTCCAAAGGCCATCTTGCGTGAGGTTTCCGTCTAGATCATACGTAAAGCTTTCAGGATCTTGCGGAAGAAGTGCCGTCCGGCCCTCTTCGGCCAACAACTCCGGCGGCCCGGGATCGACGGCTTTGACAACGATATCCAGCTCGACGGAGGCCGTGCTGTTATCGCCGGTCGCCGGGGCGTAAAAGTCGCCGTCTGTGCGCTCGGTGCGTTCGCCGTTGACGATGACTCCGACATGCTCGGGCGCATAGCCCCGCACATCCACCGCACCGGGATAGTCGCGCTGGGTGTATTGATTCACTGAGTTCGAACTATAGCTGGCCGAGCGCTCGTTCACCGTCGTGCTGACTCGGTTGCCAATGTCGTCGAAGGTGTAGCCGAAATCAAAGCCAGGCAACACTTCGCTCGTGGCATCCAGCTT
The DNA here is from genome assembly GCA_009908325.1 of Verrucomicrobiota bacterium. Lineage (GTDB taxonomy): Bacteria > Verrucomicrobiota > Verrucomicrobiia > Opitutales > Coraliomargaritaceae > Thalassobacterium. The sequence continues at coordinate 3,700 of JAAAPI010000039.1, forward strand.
CTGAGCTGCCGTTACCTGCCCGAGTGAATCGTAATCAAAGCTCCATCTGCGCCCATTGTCTTCGGTGACTTCCGTCCTCTGGTTGGCGTTGTTGTGTCGGTAATCGCGACGGGCGTGGAGCGTGGTTTCGTTGCCCAGCGTGTCGATGCGGGTGACGCATACTGTAAGCCTCATATCAGCCGCTCTTTCGCTTTGTAATAAGAATTCGTTGTATGCTGTAGGATACACCTTCTTTGAAATTAATCTTGAAGGCTTCCCATTCTTCCCCAGGTCTCAGTTGTTCGACTATTTCAGGATGATCGTAATACCAAGTAGTCAGATGCTCGTATTCCATTTTTGATACGGGTTGACCAAATATTTTTGTAATTTCTTTTTTCGTTATTCCTTTCTGAAATACTTCTTGTGCCTGACTAAACTGAATATAATTTTCTTTTCCACAGCCAATGTTCGCCAGTGCATACATAATGAGAGCCGGAATTATAATTTTACCAAGATTCATAAAAATCGAGCCTTTGTTGAGTTTCACGTTTTGGGTTTCTGATAAATGAGGGATCAAAGAAGTTGGTGCTTTCGACATGCCTTCGAACTTCGTTGCAGTTGCCGCGATAAACGTTGCCTCCGCCTCCATGATAATAGGTAGAGGATGGCAGAAAGAACGAATGGAAAGTGACTGAGAAAACCCAATAGTGGCAGCAATAACAATTATCCCCTCGTGGGTCTTGCTCTTGTGCACATTCGCGCCTCGCAAGATTCTTCAATCCTGCGAGGGCAAGGCGACTCATCCCACCGGAGATTTCTTCAACTGCATCCACAACGGCACTTCCAGTCTTATTCGCATTTCCACTCCCTGAAACTAGACTAGGTGAAGTCGTTGGCGATGGTGTTGGCGGTTGAGGATATGAAGTCGGGCTTCTCTGATCTGGTGGGACGGGTCCAGTATTCGAGTTTTTGCTTTTGCCAAGATCGTCGAAATAATTTAAAGAATCGTTATCGATAAATGCTTGTATATTCAACCCGCCCATCTCGGCGATTGGGTCGATCGACAACCATCGCCCGATGCTCGGCGAATAATACCGAAAACCGTAATACAAGAGCCCAATTTCAGTATCCCCATACTTCGTGGAGAATCCATGCGGTAAATCAGCGCTGACGCCGCTCTGCACAAGTGTTTCGCCAAAAGCTCCGTATTCGGCAATTCCGGCGAGTGAGCCGTCACTTAAATCAATCCAAGCAATGATATTCCCATTGGCATCAAAGCCCGGCGCATAGTCCGCGCCCGATTGACTCGACCAGAGCAAGCCACCGACCCCGCCGACGCCCTGTGGCGTTCCGCTCAAGTCGAGACCCCAAACGTGGGAGCGGATTAGCGCATCGCTGTTTAAAGCATCGTATTCGGCCAGCAGATTCCAGCCGTCGTAGAGGAAATTAATCTGTGCCGTCGTCGCCCATGACATTGTGCCGGAATCGTATTCCTTCACTGTTTTCTGAATCCGTCGGCTGCGGCTGTCGTAGGCGAATTCAAGACGGAGGCGTGTGGCTGTCGGAGCTAAATCCGTGCGCGACTCCAGGGCAACAAGACGATTCTCCGCATCCCACTCATACGTCCAGAGGCCATCTTGCGTCAGATTTCCGTCCAAATTATAGGTGAAACTCTCGGGGTCTTGCGGGAGCAAGGCTGTTCGGCTTTCTTCAGCGAGCAACTCAGGCGGACCCGGATCAACCGCCTTGACAACGATATCCAGCTCGACAGAAGCCGTGCTGTTATCGCCGGTCGCCGGGGCGTAAAAGTCGCCGTCCGTGCGCTCGGTGCGCTCGCTGTTGACGATGACGCCTACATGCTCGGGCGCATAGCCGCGCACATCCACCACGCCGGGATAGTCGCGCTGGGTGTATTGGTTCACTGAGTTTGAGCTACAGCTGGCCGAGCGCTCGTTCACCGTCGTGCTGACTCGGTTGCCAATGTCGTCGAAGGTGTAGCCGAAATCAAAGCCTGGTAACAATTCGCTCGTGGCATCCAGTTTCCGAGCTGCCGTTACCTGCCCCAAAGAATCGTAATCGAAGCTCCATTTGCGCCCGTTGTCTTCGGTGACTTCCGTTCTCTGGTTGGCGTTGTTGTGCCGGTAATCGCGACGGGCGTGAAGTGTCGTTTCGTTGCCCAGCGTGTCGATGCGGGTGACGCGGCCCAGTTTGTCGTGTGTCCGGCTCAGGCGGTAGCGTTCGGTGCCGCTGGTCTCGATGCGGATTTGATCGATGGTTTGCAGGGCATTGCCGTGCGTGTAGGTGCCGACGCGGCTGCCCTGGGTGACGGTGGCCAGCCGGGAGGCATCGTCGAAAGTCATGGAAACACCCGTGACCGAAGTCGCGCCGAGCGAATTGACACGATTGAAGGCATCGACCCCACGAGTGAGGCTTTTGCCGGAAAGAATGCCGCTGCCGGAGTAGGTCTCACCGAGAACGCGGCCATCGGCGCGGGTGACGGTGAGCAAGCCTGCCGCGTCAAAGGTAGTTTCCACCTCGCCGGTGCGGCTGTGGGTGTAGGCGACCGGGGGCGTGGCATCGCTGTAGGTGATCGCCTCCAGCTGGCCCCCGTCTTCGTAGCCGTAGGTTGTGGTGCTGCCGCGCGCCCAGGTCCGCGTTTCGAGACGTCCACCGGGGGTATAGGTATAATCCGGCCCGTTGCCGTCTTCATAAGTTTTGCCCGTGAGCCAGCCGCGCTCCGAATCATAAGACCACTGAGTGGTGGCGGCACCGCTATCGCCAGCGAAGTCTTTCCAGGTCTTCATGCTGGTGACGCGTTGTTGCGGATCATATCCGTATTCCACGGGGTAAGTGCGGGCACCCCAGGTGCGCTTGATCTTTCCGGTGGGGTAATAGCTGGTATGGGTTTCCGCGTCGTCGGGATGGGTGACTTTAATCAAGCGTCCGCGATCATCATACTCGTATTGGGTGGTGAAGGCATCGAAACCTTCACCGGCCAAGCTTGTGTCGGGGTCGGGCGTGGTGATGCTGGCGATTTGGTCGTCCACGGCATAAGTGTAGCTCGTTGCGCCAATTCCCGCAAGTGTTTCGCTCGAAAGGCGACCGTGTGGTCCGTATGTGTAGGTGGTGCTGCGAATCGTCTGATCGCTGGCGTCTCGAACGGCACTGCTCACCAGCCGCCCATCGCCGAAGGTATTGAGAACTGAAGTGCCGTCGGCCCTGGTAACCGTTTCGGTGCGGTCACCTGAACCGTTGTAGCTTAGGACGGTCTGCTCGGTTTGGCCGTTGACGGTTTGGGAGCGTTGCAGGCCATCAACTGATTGCTCCGTAACGGAATAGACCGTCGGCGCATCGACTCCGCCAGTTTCCCATCGCTCGACCGTTTCCCGCGCGAAGACTGTGCCGGAGATATCCAGCACCGAAGTCGTGACGCGTTCGATACGATCGGTTCCGGCGTAATCGATTTGGCCGTTCCGGTTGATATCAACCGCCTGCACGGTCTGTTCGCCGGAATCGTTGTAGGCATAAAGAGTTTGAACCCCGTCGGGATCGGTCTGGCGGATGAGCTGCCCGAGGGCGTTGTAACCGTAGGACGTTTCCGCCGCATCGGGATACTCGACACGGGTGATCTGCCCGAGCATATTCTCGTAGGTCTTCATCCATTCGGTTTCGCTGCCGGAGGGGCCGATTTTTATCTCTTGCGACCAACTGAGGCCACCTGCATCGGCACCGTAATTATATTTGACCGGGCTTGCGGTGGTGCCGCCCAACTCGGCGAGTTCCCGCTCGCGGTAGAAGGTTTGAATCTGGGTCGAGCTATCGGCCTCGTGCGTGACAGTAATCGTCTCGCCGCCGCCTGCTGAGGGTGCGTAAGCATAGTGGCTCTTGAAACCACGTGGACCCTGCGTCCAGAGCAGGCGCTCGTCTGGCCCGTAGGCGGAGGCGGAAAGCACCGTGCGTGAGGCGTCCGTGCCGACTCGGGCTTCTTCAATAACGCGGTCAGAGGCATCGTAAACGTGCTCATGGGTGATACCGTTGCGAACTTCGGAGGTGCGCCGCTTGAGGGCGTCGTAAAAATAGCTGGTCACGATGCCTTCGCGATCCGTGTGAGTGCTGAGGCCACAGCAGCTGTAAACGAAGGTCTCGAACGTTCCGTCAAGATAGTCGATCCGCAGTGGCCGCCCCAACTCGTCAGCACTGGTGACGAACTTGAAAGACAGGGTTAAACCGGATGCAATGTCTTCGACGGTTTCGGAAATCAGGTTACCATAAATGTCTTCGACGACGGTGGTTTTTAGCCCGTCGATAACAGAGGTCTCAGTCGCATCTGCGGCACCCCGGTTGGTGATGGTGGTCAACTCTCCACTGGTGGCATCACGGCTTTGGTTTTTCTGTTGGAGCGTGCCGTCGCTGTAGAGGGTATAGGTGGTTTCGCCGCCGGAGCCAGAAACCACTCCTGTCTCGGTGACCAGATTGCCCGAAGCGTCCCATGCCGCGCCTGGGTTGGCGGCGAGAATCTCCTGTGTGGTGTCGCCATTGTAAACAGTGTAGCGCCTTTCGACTTCCTGCCCCTTGTAACGCTCGACGCGCGTGACCTGGGGAGCACTCGTCTGGTAGGTCCATTCGACGACGCTGCAAAGGGCCTCGCTGTCAGTGGGCGCTGAATCACCTGCGGGGCTTACCGTCTTAATGGTGCGACCGTCCGAATCATATTCGTAGCGTTCCCAATAGCCATCGGGCTGCTCCATCAATTTGAGCTTCCCATAGTTGTCGCCGTCAGCGACTTCGTCGGTGTAATACGTCCAAGTCATTGTGCGCCCGCCGGAAGGGTTGAGCGGGTCGAGCGTCTCGGAAATTTGTTCCTCTCCCCAGGCAAAGGTCTGGAAAGTAGTCTCACGCCTGTAGGTATCACTGCCGCCCACGTCTTTGACCCAGTAGGTTTCCACCCGATTGCTGCCTACAGTGGATTCCGCTCGACTGATTTCTTTAAGGCCGCCGCTGACCAGCGTCCAATCCTGATTGCCGGGAACCCAGGTATAATCGTGAACCGTGTCGCTGCCATCACTCGACTCGGTGACCTTTAAACGGTAATCACTTCCTGTCCCATTGTCTGGATCTTCAAAAGTCCATACCTTATACGGCGTTCCGGTCGGCTGATAAAGGCCCGCACTCTGAGTTCCCGCGTCTGCGGCATAGTAAAAGCGGATTTCATACTTACGCGACGCAACTGTAACCACATCGGCTAAAATCTGGCTGGTCAGCACTTGCCGGACGGCTCCGCTTCCATCGCGGATCTCCTCGACATCAGCGTCGATGTCCACGCCATATTCGATTCCTGCCGTGGTATAAATCGAAGCATCGGGCGTTTGCGTTTTGACGCGAAACATACCCGGATACAGACCCGCCTCCGCATCACCGAGGGAGATGCGCACATCGACACTGGAATTTCCGGCGGACCCGCCGCCGGCGCCGCCACAAGTCGAGCACCCGTTCTGATTGCAGCCCGGACCACTGACGAGCGAAACGTTCGTGATTTGGGCGTAGGCACCGGTGTGGTAGAGACCGTCCACCGTATCATACTCCAACACGATTGGATCGGTGGCCTTGACCGTGATTTGGCGGGTTTCGGTCGCCGAATACATGTTGCAGCCACCATCATTATTTCGCCCGCTGAAAAATAGAGTCCCATTAACGTATACGTAATCGAAGCCGGAATCCTGGTCTTCGACAGCCCCCGAAACCGTGATCGCAAGCACGTAGTCACCGCAAATATCGCCATCCTTGAGATTTGCGCTGGCTGTCGGATTTTGCGGGCTGCTGTTGCTTCCCCCGCAGTATGTTGCTGAGTCCTCCACATCTACACGCAGGCCGACCACATCACTCCAATCGATGCTACAAGACGAAGTGGAGGCGAAAAGGTAATTCGCCGTTGGCAGGGCCGCGAAATACGCGGCAATAATAAAAATAGAGCTGAAAGGTTTCATTTGTTTGCGATTAGGGTTCCCTGTGATTGTTAGCCTCGTTAGAGGAATTGTCTTGGGCTGCTTCCTTGCTCCCCGCAATGGCCCGGAGTTCAAAGCCATCCAGACGTCCGTTCCCGTTGAGGTCTCGTCGCTTCATATAGCGCTCTTCGGCATGGCGTCGAAACTCAGCCTCAGTCAAAACGCCATCGCCCGTGCTACCGTATTGAGCGACGATCTCGGCTCGCATGGCTTCCCTTTTGAGCCTTGCTTCTTCGATATAGACAGAGGTCGAGGTCTCCGACGAAGCAGCTTTCGCTTCAGCTATTTGAGCCGGTGTCAAATCACGCAAACGTTCACTGATTGGATCTCCGTCAGTCGCCTTGATCAGTAATTCACTAGGTTGACGTTCCGGAGATCCTGCTTCAAACTCATTATAACGAGTTTGTTCACCATCAGATGATTTTGGTTCTTCATAACCCGACTCTCGATTTGTCTGAAGGAGCAGAAACGCTCCCAGGGCAATCGTAGCAGCAACAAGCAATTTTACTGAGATACTTTTAGTCATACGTCTTTCTAACGGGGTGCGTAAATGTTTAAATCGAGGGTTGCAGCCGTTGTATCGACCGCTGCTAAATTAGGATCGCCTCCGGTTCTCGATTCCTCAAGGTTCGTCAATCCGTCATTATCGTCGTCACCGGCTGGATCGACTCCAAGAATGCCAAAATGGTAGATTTCCCAGGCATCGTGAATCTGGTTATCCGAAGAATCGACCCAATCAAAGGGATTAAAGCCGAGGTCTAACTGCCGCCACGCACTAATACCTGCTCCGTTATAATCAGTGGTGAGTAATTCTGAGTTGGTGTCATCAGTATATTCGAGCCGGAAGAACATTTTCGTAGCATTCGTCGCAAATGGAGGTGGCCCTAAAACGGCATCGGCTCCCTTGCCGACGTAAGGGAAATAGACCCATGGCTCATCGACTAAATCTTCCGTCCCAAGGACAAAGTAGTAAAAATCGTCAATGCCCCACCATGACAAAGAAAACTCATCCAGCACTGAGTCGTGGACGATGGTCAAACCTGAGTTCTGGTCGCTGGCAGTTTGCCCGGAGAGCCCGCTAGCGAAAAGGACTGAGAGGGCGAGTGATAAGAGTTTTGTTCTCATGCGTGAAAAGGCTGAAGCTATTGTTCGGTAGAGAGTGAACTCGGGGCGTTCTTTTTTGGTCGGAAGTTGATGATCGTATCACGCTCTTTGGGCGGATTGGCTTCGAGGTAAGCGGCTCTTGCCTTACGAAGTTTTTCCGCATTGTTGTAGCGGATCTGCATTTCCTTATGGTGTTCGGCATAGTGGCGAAGCATCGCCTCGATTCCCGCGAAGGCCTTCGGCTCGATTTTGACATCCTCCTTTGGATCAACCACGATGTATTCCATCGTTTCCGACGAAAAATCCGCTACGGTAGGACGCCATACCCCATCAGTAGAGCTCCGCCCATTCGATTGTTGATCGGTCAACAGGGTGAATAAGGTATAGCGTGTGTCCTCGTCTTCCACTTCCCCCAAGCCAGGAAATAGCATAAAATTAGCGTTCACAAAAACTCGATACCGGACGCCTTCATAGTCCCACCAGAGTTCGGAGACCTGTTTGTCCCAGACTGTCCCCGAAAGCGTGAATTGGACTGATTCCTTCGACTCGGCCTCGCGCGCCTGGAACAATGCTTCGGCGTCAACCTCCGAGTGGCTTTCCCTTCGTGATTCCACTCGTAGCTTCTCCGTCTCATGCTCAATCGGCCTGACAACATTGAAAATGACTTTGCGGCGTCCGACGGCAGCCGACGCCGTCTCGCGAACATCCTCATTTTTAAGCTCATACTCAAGCCGGTCTTTGGCGAGCTCTCTGCCTTCTTCTTGAGCTTTGACGATTGCCGCCGCCTCGGATACAGAGATTGGGCTTGTTTTCACTACCTCGCTTGACGTATTGGCTGCCGCAATTGTGCTCACCAAGGAAAAAAGTATAACTGGAAATTTCATGACATAAAGACTGGTTGTTCGATAACGAATGCCCGGCGACAGGTCGAGGAAAAGCCCTGAATTTTTCGGTGAGACCCGCTGCTGCCTAAAACAGACATATGTCTGTGGCAGATACAAGCGCAATTTTGATACATTTGTCTGTGTGGAACTAGGGCAAGCATTTGGCAGTGTATTGAAGGCGAAACGTCAAGCTGCTGGCCTGACGCAGGAAGAACTGGCTTTTCAAGCCAACCTGCACACAACCTCCGTCTCGTTTTTCGAGCGCGGGTTACGGCAACCCACGTTACATACAGTCTTCGTGCTCTCGAAAGTGTTGCGTATGAGAGCATCGGACTTGGTCGGTGAAGTCGAAGATCGTGGGCCGGAAATTCAGATTTGAAAATCATGGTAATTCGAGTTGGGCATTAAATATATTAATAGCTGCCTAGGTAGACACTTTCCAACCTAAGATCGAGGAGAAGTAATGTAAATAATTATAGCCAACTACTGAACTAGCCAAGCTGATCTGATTCATTTGTTTTTTTATATCTTCGCGCAAACAGCTCTTTGTGAGCGGGTTCCAAGCGCAAGCTGAAAAGAATAAAATTAAAAGCGCATTTTCGACACCCCAGCGAACACTGGTAACAATGTCAACCATTTTTCCCTATGATCACAGGGAATGAATTCTGTCGAGCGTGTAGCAACCCGAACCCGCGAACTGCGGTTGAAACATGGCTTGACCCAGCAGGAGTTTGCGGAGGTGGCTGACTTCTCGGAAAAGTTCCTTCAGCAAATCGAGGCGCAGCGTAAAAAAGAGATATGGCTCTCCACGGTCGAGCGACTGGCAGCTGCCTTTAGCCTGGAGCTTCATGAATTCCTCGATCCATCCACTCCAAAAAAATCCAAACTTGCCAAAAAAGTAATTAGCAGCCGTGTGCACAAATGACGATTTCCTGTCCGCATCGCGCATTATGAAGGTAGTATATTCACTTATTCGCATTGACGGGAATTTCGGATGAGTTTGGCTTAGTTGGAGGTTGTGACGCGCACGGCCTAACAACAAACAACAATGGGGCATGTCAGATTAGGAACACTTCCGAAAACACGCGCATGGAAGAACGTGATCGAATTGATCGCCAATGAAGCGGACGTAGATGAAATCGCGGCCGCCACTTTCGAGGCGGCTGATAAAGCCTTCGAATCCATCCAGAACGACAAGGGCTTTCTCGAAACGGTCGAATTGATGAAGGAATTGGCCGTGGCGGCTAAATCGGACGATCCGCTCGGCCACTTGAAATCGATCGGAATCGACCTCCCCGATAAGCCTGATGTGATCGATGTCGGGATCGCGCTGACCGATGCGGTCGACCGCACCATCGAGACAAAGGGCATCCGCAGCGACTTCAACGAACTCGCGCATGGGGCCCTGTCGAGCGCTGTCATGTCACATCTGGACGAACGGTTCGGGCCGATGTTTCCGGCCAGTGGCGACGAAGTCCTCTCCGCCCTGGCCGACCTCGGCAAACCTTCCGAATTCGGCCGGTTGACGCGTTCGTTTTTCGGCAAGGCGACCAACGACTCGCTCAGTTATTTCCTTTCCCAGCACCTCGGCACCCAGGTCGGGGCGGACCAACCTTTCGCCACGGTCAACCGGATGGATCAGTTCGAGCAAGCCATGAAGACCCATTGCCACGAAGCGGCGGAAATCGTCGAACGATTCTCCGGCATGTGGTTCTCCAAGAATTTCTACCTCGACGACGGAGAGATCGAGTCGAGCAAAACCAAAAATTTCGGTGCCTATGCGATGACCAAGATGCGGGCCGAGTTAAAAATGAGAGCGGATAACAGCGATGCGTGATTTCGACATACACTGCGGCGAGCGGGCGATACCCGGAGCCAACCCGAAGAAGGGAAACTACAACCTCCAGCTCTGGGCGGGCCAACCGCACGAGAACATCACACTTAAAATCGAGTGAAAAAATAGGACACCCATATTTTAAAAAGGTCAATCTGTAATGCTTCACCCTTCAGAGCGTAGTAGCCTACGAAAAAATAGGACACCCATATTTTAAAAAGGTCAATCTGTAATGCTTCACCCTTCAGAGCGTAGTAGCCTACCGCCTGACCATGGTCAGCCCCAGAGTTAAGAGTGCCGCACCCTACCCGGGAAAAGGATACCAGCAATACTTAGGTCGCTCTATTGCGCTATTGCGACCGTTGCGCACGTCGACAAGTCCCAGGATTCGGACTTGTCGACTTTCAACCAACCTTCATACTCTACGCTGCGACCTTCTGATCACGATACAATTGCACGCTCCCACTACGGCCGCGCAACCAGTGCTGTCCCCGCGCTCGGGCCCGCGTCATGATCGAATCCAATTGACCGGCGATCCGGTAGAATAGACCCCCGTAGCTCTCCACATTCCGGACCCAATTTTCCGTATCCAAATCAAAGCGCTCAAGCACGGGCTTCAGGCTCACAGGAATATAACCCGGCTTATCCTGGCGGATATTTTGCCCAGTCCACTCCACCAAAGACAAGTAATACTCCAAATCCAGTTCACCGAACGGGCTCTCGCTTCCATTCAAATCCAGCAACCAGTCCGCACGCTCCGAAGCGATCCTTTCACGGCCAATCAGTGCCTGCTGAGCCTGCGTCGGATTCGCAACCTGAACAGCACCCTTCAAGCGCGTCCTGGCGCGTTCGGCGATCAAACGATCATAGACACTCGTAAACTCGCTATCCTCCAGAGTGACCGCTAGTTGGGCACGCACTGGATTCAAGTCGACATACGCCATACAGGCCAGCATCGCTCCCTCGTCCATCAGACGCTGACACTTGAATCGGCCTTCCCAAAACCGGCCAGTACATTTGTCCTCCCGATTCGCCCGCCGCGCAATCGGCTCATTCAGGCAACGCATAAACCAGCTGATATCGCCCAGGCGCTCTCGACAGGTCTCCACCCTTTCCGCGTCTGCGGCAAACGCCGAGATGGCTTCCTGGCTCGGAGCTTCCGCTACGCCATGCGCATTGCGCTGGGGAAACAAAGTGCACCAGCGATACGCCACTTCTTCAGGACTCCAGCCCTTGGCCAAATCCGGGCGATTACGGATCACGATATGCAGATGGTTGCTCATCACCGCGTAAGCAAACAACTCCACCCCAAAGATAGACGACAACTCTTTTAGACGACCCGAAATCCAAGCGCGACGATGCTCGTAATCAATACCAGTATAATCGTCCACCCCGCATAAGAAGGCACGACGAACGCAACGAGAGATGCAGTGATATACCCCGACTTCTTTCACATCCACAACTGTTTTCCGTGCCGCTGTCATCGACAAGTGGATTTATGTTCACTTATCGGGGTGCGTCAAGAATTTTTCGAAAATTCTATGGGTGTCCTTTGGGAATTTATTTGCGAGCTTCCCGAGGCACTCCCCTGCCCCGTAAACAAAGATAACGGCGCTTTCGCCATCTTTACCCGCAATCCTAAGCCCGTCGGGTTAAAGTCCGGAAGCCAGGCTTGCCAGGGTCCGTCCAGGGATAGCTCCACATCGCCCCCACTGGCGCTCACCTCGCCGAAGTCAGTCAAAGCACTCTCACCGCTCAGCTCCCAACCGGTCAGACGAAAATCCACCTGCTCGGCACCGGTTGCCGAAGCCGTTAATCCATCAAAGACCAATTCCAAGTCCTTATGACCCGCCGTTCCGTTGCTTACTTTTAGATCAATCGTATCGAGCTCTGCGGTGTCTCCTTTC
>JAAAPI010000111.1 GCA_009908325.1 Verrucomicrobiota bacterium
CTTCATGGCCAGCAAATATTGGGCGCTGGGCACATGAACAACCAAACCCGTAAGCGCCTCGATCTCTGCAAGCCGCCGCTTCGCCTCTACCTTCGGCGAGATAAATTGCGAAACGTCGGAATTTAACCAGTCTTCCGGCAAATCCAGCTCCCGGGCGACTCGCGCAACCAGACGCTCGCCCGCTTCTCTGGGGTGGAAGATGGCATTGATGTCTTTAGTCGCCTCCCGCGAGTTGTAGGCCAGCAGGAAGGCCGCTCCCCCGTAAATGGAGACTTCCAGGCGAATGTCTTCAGCTCGCGCTAACCTGCCGAGATGTTGAAGCGCCTGCACTATCGAGGCTTTTTTCATGAATAAACATAGCGTTACGTTTTATTTATTTTGTCAATCTAAACAATCTTGACAAAACCCGTGCTTTCGTGCAACCGTGGCGACGATGAATGTAACCCTGAAAATCGACGATGAGCTTTGCCGTCAAGCGCGCCATCGGGCGGTTGATGCCAATATGTCCCTTTCCGCATGGGTGGCTGAGTTATTGAAAAATGCGGTTCAGGAAGCGGATACCTCCAATCAAACCATGGTGGATCTGATCGGCGATGACGACGGGCGTGGTTTCGAAGAGTTTCTACCTGACCGGAAAGCGGACTTAGACCGACCGATTGAATTCCCTTAATGGCGTTTCTTATCGATACAAACTTGGTTTCCGAGCTGAGAAAGCGACACAACGCCAATCCATCCGTTCTCGCATGGCAAAAGCATGTCAGAGCGATTGATCAATGGATTAGTGTCATTTCGCTTATGGAGATAAGGATCGGCGTCTTGAAAGCCGAAACATCGGATGCGGCCTTCGCTCAGAAATTAGACCTCTGGTATCACCGTAGGCTCCTACCAGCTTACCGTGGACGCATTCTTCCGGTTGATTTAAAGGTCGCCGAAATGCGCTCGACGCTGAGCCCCCACCGGACGCTTCCACACTCGGATGCGCTGATTGCCGCGACGGCGAAGCACCACCGGCTCACAATTGCGACCCGAAACACGAAAGACTTCGAAGGCCTCGGGATCGATTTGATCAACCCCTGGGAGTTTGGCTCCGTCTAATATGCTCACCATCCGCGAAATCAAAGCGCGCACCGAAACCTTCTTCGAGCAGAAGGGCGTGCCCAACGCCAAGCTGGACACGGATATTCTCATAGCCCACTCGCTGGGGTTGAAGCGGCTCGATCTTTACCTCGACATGGACCGCCCGCTGACCGAGGGGCAACTTACCGAACTGCGCCCGCTGGTCAAGCGCCGAGCCGACCGCGAGCCGCTACAATATATCGTCGGCAGCACCGAGTTCTATGGACTCACCCTCAAGGTCGATGCCCGCGCCCTCATCCCCCGCCACGAGACTGAGGAACTCGTCGACCTCATTGTCGAACGCCTCACCACAGCCCCAAAGCGTATCCTCGACCTGGGCACGGGGAGTGGGGCACTGGCGCTCGCACTGGCCACAAAATATCCCGAGGCCGAAGTCGTCGCTACTGATCAGAGCGCCGACGCTCTGGCCTTGGCCAAGGAAAATGCCGGGGCACTCGATCTCTCCGAACGCATCCGATTCCTTGTAGGCAGCTGGTTTGAGCCACTGCCGCCGGAGGCACATTTCGACCTCATTGTTGCCAACCCACCTTATTTGACCGAAACGGAGATAGAAACCGCCGAGCCGGAAGTCGCCGTCCACGAACCACAGACCGCTCTGGTCGCTGGTTGCGATGGGCTTGATGATCTGCGTAAAATCCTCGCATCCGCCAAAGACTACCTCGCTCCCGGGGGCCTCCTCGCCCTGGAGACCGGCATCGCCCAGCACAAAATACTGAACGAAACAGCGAAGTCCCAAAGCCTAATCGGCGAAAGCGTGCAAGACCTCAGCGAACGGCCCCGTTTCTTGTTCGTCACACAAAATTCGTAGCGCCTGCGCTTCGAGGGACCGTGAACTTTTAGAAATGGCGCGGAATCCTCACGCGCAGGGTGAAAAACACAAAACAATAAATACGGGTTAATCATCGCTCACGATTAATCATTCCCCGGACTATTTATTACGATTATCGCTTCCACCCAATGTTGACTTCTGTTCAAACATATTGTTACTTATACATATGAAACCTATTACTGTTAATGTATTCGAAAGCACGTATAGGGAGTTCAAAGAATACGCGAAACGGCAGGATCGAAAAACCGCTGAATTGATTCGCGAGGCAATGGAACTCTACCGCGAAAAGAAAATCCAAGACTCGGGCGCACAGAGCTTAAGGGATCTTCGTCCGGAATCTGTGGGCAAGATCTTAAAGCCGATGTCTGCGGACGACGACCTTCTCGGAGAGATGGTGAATTCGTAGGATAGTATGCGACAACTGCGGGCATCTCTCGTCGGATTAGACACGGCATTCCTTGTCGCCCACACGATACTGGAGCATTCGAATCACCCGAAAGCGGTTTCGCTCTGCCAACGGTTCCTCTCCGAAGGCCGCATCCTGGCAATCTGTCCCACTGTAGCCGATGAA
>JAAAPI010000362.1 GCA_009908325.1 Verrucomicrobiota bacterium
CCTCGAAATTCGAACCATGATAGCAGTTGTTATAGAGCTCCTCGATCAGTGCGCTGTCGACGACGCCATAGTTCATATTGCGACGCTGGCCAACGAACCATTCCCGCATGGCCGGGGTCATGTCATGGAAACGATCGATGAATCGACCATTGTAGCTTTCGTTGACGAAGGCGGTGCCTTCCTTGGTCGCTAAACCATAGTCTGCGACAATTCCGGTGACCGTATGATGGGTGTTAGTGTGAAGATGGTTGAGCAATTCGGCGGCTGACTGACCCCCGCCAACGACTAGGACCGGTCTTTTCGAGAAATTCGCTGGAATGGATGACGCGCGGATGCGTAAGGTCGAGACCGCAGATCGCCCGCGGCTTGAAGCCGACGCCAACCACAATATTGCGCGCACGATAGATCTTGCTGTCACCTGTGGTTGTAACGACGGTCACGCAATAGTCGCCGCCATCCTCAATATCAATTGAGACGACTTCCGTAGATGTTGCGATTCGGTCTCCGAGCTTCTCGGCGACCCACTGAATGTAGCGATCGAAATCGGCGCGATAAGGGCTGGTATTGCCGCAGTTAAGGAAGTCTTCGATCCTGCCTTGGTCGGCCAGGTAATTCAGAAAGCTGAACCGACTTGTGGGATCCTTCAGAGAAACTAGGTCCTTGACGAAATGCGTATCGAGACGCGAACCCGGCAAGATCATCCCGGGGTGCCAGCGCACTTCCTGCTCTTTCTCCAAGATGAGCCAGCGGTCGGTTCGGCTATCCGCCGATTCCGTTGCCTGGATCGCGAGGGACAGGTTCGCCGGTCCAGCACCCACCGCGATAAAGTCATATATATCAAAATTTTCGGGAACTTTCTGAAACATGGCCGTCGCTTTACTCTCTAGTTTCGATGCGGGGGAGAAAGGGCTCGAGATCCGGCTTGGACTTCCAGAATGGGTCAGGAGGCGAATGACCAGGCGCGGGATTGTAGACAGATTGTCCGGCGGTGCGCAGATCAGGAAGATATCGCGGGCAATTGGGGAAAATGTTCTCGATCGCCACCGTAACGGTGATTTCGGTGGGTTTCGTCGCATTGGCGTGCTCGAAGCTAGCACGCCCGTTGATCCGAAGCTTCTTGGGGTCGTCGTCGAACGTCACGAAAAGCAATCCCACCCAAGGATTGCTACGGATGTTGCCAAGGCTTCGAAACATCCCATTCCCGTCGTAGTTACCGAAGGTAATAAACCCATCTTCAGGGCAGGAAACAAAACCAGGGTTTCCCCCTTTTATCGAGCAGTCCGGTCGACCTTGAGCATCGGCTGTCGCTAGGAAGAAGAACGCGGCGCCTTCAACGATCGCACGGTCTTCGCAAGTCAGTCGTGTATGTTTGCGTGTGCGCTCAAGTTGATCGGCAAGCCGGAGGCTGTCGAACTGCTTTTGAAGAGCACGGCTGTGATCATTGTAGAATTTCATGCCGATCAACCTTCATTGCTAAAGCTGCGAAAGATGGTTCGATAGAAGTCTCGGTAGCCGTTGTTGTAGTGTCGATGGTCGGGATGCAGAATGTTGTGTACTTGACGCGCATGATGGAGCGGCACGGTTGGGTACATGTGGTGCTCCACATGGAAGTTGTTACCGTTGGTGAACCACGTCATGAACCATCCAGCTTGGATCGACCGGGTATTGCATAGGATGTCCTTCGTCTCGGCGTCGCACTTGTAGTGTTCGGGAAATTCGATAAGCGCATGGATTGGACCGGCGATTAGAACCATAGCCGCAAGCCAGGTCAGGAAGGGGCGCCAACCCGTCCCTGTGAGGATGCCCACTACCGCAAGCGTCGCGATAAAACCGATCACGACGAGGTAGTAGCGGCGGAGGATCGGCTGATGCTTTTCGCGAAAACCAGGAATAGGCCGGTCAATCAAGAACAAGACGAAGTTGTGAAGAAAGCGGGAGTAATGCTGACGCATGGACAGCGTATCTATGAACCGTCGGAACGTCAGCGGCCCGTCGCCATAGTCGAAATATTCGGTGTCCTGGGGCGTGCCAACATATTTATGATGAGCAAGGTGCGAGATACGGTATTCGTAGAAAGACACGAGCAGCGGCAGCCCCAGCATAACGCCAACTATTTCGTTGAGCCGAGGACTGGTGAAGCCGGTGTTGTGAAGCGCTTGATGGCAAAGCTCCACGCCATGAGCGATGCCAACCCCAAGTAGGGCAATTCCGAGCGCGATGGTCAAAGGCGCCTCGCCAGCGGCGAGCACACCCCCGGCCATAAGAATACCCACCCAGATCGCTATGCGGCTCCCAAATGTTCGATTGGAAATTTCTTTCAATTCTATGGGAATAGTTTTCATGGCTCATCTCTTTGACGTATTTGGATTAGGCAAACTGCGAGCAAATGGTCGGAAGCTCAGGCAGGAAGAAAGCTGCCGCGACGACCACCCGGTCCGCTGCGAGTCCACACTTTGCATGCGTGGATCACTCCGCCGGACCTGGAATGGGTGTTCCAACCGCCTTCTCGGCAGTCCCTTCCCTTCCCTTCATCGT
>JAAAPI010000231.1 GCA_009908325.1 Verrucomicrobiota bacterium
GCGGCCGTTTTGCTGGTGCTCCACGATCTGAATCAAGCTATGCGTTACGCGCATTCGGTAACCCTTCTGCATCAAGGCTGCTGCGTGGCTTCCGGTCCGCCCGCCGAGGTGCTCACGAGCCAGCGGATCGAGCAGGTTTATGGCGTTCGAGCCCGCTGGATTCAGGCCGACACCCATCGCCTCCTGGCCGTTGACGGCCCACTTTCTTCAAACTAAAACTAAAACAAAAAAAACTATGAACCACAACGCACTCGAAGCCATGGCCACCGGACAGACTAAAATCGACCCGGAACTGGAAAAGGCGCAAGCCGGCTATCACGCCCTTCTCGATGGTTTTCAATCCATCCAACTCGCGACCGTCGCGGGCGATGGCACGCCCGAGGCCAGCTACGCACCCGCCATCGTCGATGCTAAGCGGAATTTTTATGTCCACGTCAGCGAGCTATCGGCCCACACCCGAAATCTTATGGAAACCGGAAAAGCGTCGGTGCTCGTCATCGAAGATGAAGGCACCGCTGAGATCATCTTCGCTCGAAAGCGGGTTACCTTCGCCGCATTGGCAACCCGTGTGGAACGTCACTGCGACGAGTGGGAGTCGGTCATCGGCCAATTCGAAGAAAAGTTCGGCAAGATGATGGGCTTTCTTAAAACGATGGAGGATTTTCATCTCTTCCGGCTGGAGCCCACCTTTGCGCGACTCGTGCTCGGGTTTGGCAAAGCCTATGATGTGAGCGGTGTCGGCATGGATGTGACCGCCCACGTCAGCGGGAAAAATGGTGCCCACCGCAAGGAATCCAAATCGGAGACGGCTAAATGAGCGAGGAAACATCGAACGAACCCTTCACCGCAGAGGAAGTCGGGGGCATGGTCCGGCACATGAATGACGATCACGCTGATTCGGTGCTCGCCTATGCGCGACACTTTGGCGGGCAAAGCGACGCAACGGAAGCAACATTGACCACGATCACCTCGGCGGCGATGGGGTTGCGGGTTAAAACACCGAGCGGCATATTTGCGCTGGAGATACCCTTCGACCGTTCGCTTCAATCCACACACGATGCACATAGGACCCTCATCCGCATGTCAAAACAAGCGAAACGCGGTCTGGAGAACGCCACCTGAAGCCTGCGATGGGGAACGCGTGTGGTGACGTAGTGACAAGCTTCCAGCTTGTCGGGCGGTGAGAGATCGACAAGCCGGAAGTTCGTCACTACGGTCGCGGGGAAGGGGAATCGACAAGCTGGAAGCTTGTCACTACGTTTGCTGGCTCGCAATGACTGGATAACACCAACCGACATGAAAAATCACCCGCCTTCCCATCGCGCTTCTTTCATTGACAAAGCGCTCATCGTTGCCGCTGCTATATTTGCACTCGCCGGTTGCCAGAGCACGGATGCGCCGGTTGGGGCGGAAGCCCTCCAACCGCACGATGCTTTGATGGGCACGCTTTGGGTGCAGACATCGGGCGAATATCGGGCGCTCTGCGAGCTGGCCTACGGGGCATCGGGGGCGTTTTTGGAAACGGCGCTGGCGGATACCGATTGGAGCGCTGCCAGGGAGCAGGTGAATCGCGATGTCAGCGGGTTGCCGCAGGGCACATTACTGATAAGTGCTAATTAGTTGCTAGGTAGCTTTTTAAATTTTGCGCTAGACAATCCCATAAAGTTCAGTATGTTAGGCTTGGATGAATGCCGGCCATCATTGTCGATATTGACGAAACCGTCCTGGACAATTCTCCTTATCAGGCACGCCTCATCCAGACAGGCGACAGTTTTGATCCGAAAACCTGGGCCGAATGGTGCGAACTGGCCGAAGCGGATGCCGTGCCCGGGTCGCTGGCGTTTTTGCAAGCGGCCGATGCCCTCGGGGTGACGATCTTTTACATAACCAACCGTGATGCCCCCAGCGAGGCCGCCACCCGCAAAAATCTCAAAGCACTCGGCTTCCCCCTCGCCAACGACTGCGACACCGTCCTGCTCAAGGGCGAGCAGCCGGACTGGAACTCGGATAAGATCGCGCGTCGCGCCCTGGTGGCAGAGGACTACCGCATTCTCTTCATAGCTGGTGACGACCTCAATGACTTCGTTCCTGGATTTAAGACGGCCGATCCCGCGCAACGCAAAGCAGACGTCGCCCAGTATGCGGACCACTTCGGGAAAGAATGGGTGCTCCTGCCCAACCCGCAATACGGTTCCTGGGAAGCTAGTCTCCATGGGCGCGACTTCAGTCTGAGCGAGGCGGAAAAACGCGTTCGCCTGCAGAGTCGCCTGCGGGGTTATTCGGTGCCGAACTGAGAGGATGTGGGTAGAGACAAGCGATTATTTAGAGTTGCATCTTCCGTTCAATTTTCGAGGAGCAATCGGTTGGGTAAGTCGGCGAACGAGTTGACCATCGCATCGGGCTCGACTTCCGATTCGGCGACATAGTCCGCTCGATACTTGCCGGTCTGGACAAGAATGCCAGTCAGTCCCGCGTTTTGGCCGCCGCCGACGTCCGATTCGATATCATCACCGATCATGGCAACTTTTTCGG
>JAAAPI010000010.1 GCA_009908325.1 Verrucomicrobiota bacterium
CCGTCGGGCGACGCGACGCTAACGCGAATAGGCACTTGTTCCTAGAGCGGCGTGGATCGACGACGCGGGGTGTCGAAGCGGTAGCGCGGCCGACGGCGGGAAGGCATCGCCGCCGCGGCCACGATCCGCCACACCTTCGGGCGCTCGTCGGGGTACGGGTGCGATGCGCCAGGAGGAGGCGTAAGGCCGGTCCGCCGGGATTGGCGAGACCAGCCTCGGAGACGGCATTAGTGATGCGTGCGAGCCTGGCCGCACGTCCTTTGTGAGCGGACGCTGGAACCACGCTTCAACGGCCGGGAATGAGGTGAGACGGCACTTACGTGACAGTCGTCTACGGCCGCGGGCCGCCTTTTCGGCGGTGACAACCATCTCCCCGAGGTTCAACTTCAAGAACCTGCCGACGAGCAACCGCGATGGGCCTTTCCCGAGGCTTTACAAATGGATGATTTCAAGGTTGCCCCACTTCTCGCGCAGGTACTCGGCGACCAAACGTCGGTGGCAGTGGTGCGGGGTGTCTTCGCTGCAGAGCAGACAGCCACCGTCGAGCTCCGCTGGATCGATTTCTTCGATTTTTCGCTTTCCCATGAGATCAAGAAACTGTTGCTCATATAGACCCCAGTCGCCTTTCTGCTTCTTATAGGCGTCTAGAATGCCCTGTGTCGGCGCCAACTCGGGACGGTGCTTGTAGTCGGCGCCGCAAAGCGCCTCTGTGAAGTAGGCGAGGTCGTCGCGCTTCGCGAAACCCGCTAGTTGCGACACGTTATTGAGGCGCACGTCCACAACCCGGCGGACGCCTGCATTTTTGAGGCGGCCGAAAAAGCTGCGTGCCGTCGTCTTCGTGAATCCGATAGTGAAAATTTTCATAACTCGCTCACCGCTCGCCGACGGACTCGCTCACTTCTGAGAATGCGATCTTTTCACCCTGCCGGTCATACGCTTGGCGAAGTATCGCTTCGCGATCGAGGAAGAGATCGTCCGGCCGCAGCCGCATCATCGCCAAGAGGCGCTCCATTGCCTGTGCGTGCTTCTCCAAGGTGCCATCTGCGAGAATATGCACGACTTCAAGCTCTTGCTCCGCCAATCGACGTGCCACGAGGATAGTACGATGACAGTCAAGAGGATCCTTTTCTGCGCAGAGCATCGCTATTCGGTATTCGGTGCTGCCCGACATGAGCCGTTTCAGCCCGACCTGAAAGGTTTCCGTCGAAGCCAAGCGATGGTAACTCACCCGGCCTTCGACATAGCAGCTTCGATCCTTCGGCCGAGCCCCGAGTTGATGACCCAGGAAGACGTAGCGGATACCAGCCTCGGCCAGCTTTTGCTTCAAATCATCTCGGCTGAACTGCGGATGTCGGCGGCTGAACGGCGACGACCGCACATCCGCGATCACCTCGATCCGGTGACGATCCAAAAGGGCCAGGAATGCGTCGATCGTGTGGTTCGAGTGGCCGATCGTGTATATGGTATCCGACATGCCATCACTACCCTTCGTTCGGCTCAAGGATCGTTGCGACGAGCTTATACGCAAAACCCTCGAAGGGCTCTCCCAGGCTGATGCATAAGAGAGTTCCTGCCGGGAATGTGTGTTTGCCGTTGGATTTTGCAAGCAACTGCTTGGATGCCGATGGATCTGTTACCTTCAGTTGGTAGCTGGCATTTCCGACACGGAAATGCGCGCGAACCGCACGCTTCGCCGGGAATAGGCCTCCGCCTTCGACACCCACCCAAACACTTAGCGTGTTCGGCTCCAAGAGCCATAGCGAACGGTCCAGCCGGGCCGACTCTGCCAACGGAACGCGGTCATTCAAACCATTATAGCTGCTGAATCCATTCAACCAAATTGGTCCGTTGACCATTTCTGCTGCAGCAGTGATCTCAGCCCATCTCGCAACACGATCTTTTGCCCAGTAGAAACCATCGTCGATTAGATGATTCTCTGGCTGATAGCCATTCGGAACATGTCGCTTCATCGGAATATAAATAATATCGCCGACTTGTGCGGTTTCACCGTCCTCATAAGATCGATCTTCTTCGGAAATCTCTTGATGCGGCCGAGCGCTCACTGGCCTCACCCACGCTCCAGGCGCGCCGTCATCGAAGATTTCACGGCCGGCCACGCAACGGCCACTCATCTTGCGCGAATTTGCTAGGCAGAGAATCCTTTTCTTGTATTTCATCGCTCACACCCGAAAAAACCTTCATCGGAGGAGTGTGCAGCGGGGGAGGTAGTCGCCGCGCACTGCCGCTCCCTTTGGTGCTTCACACGGCGGCCGATTATGGGTCAAGCAGGCCCGTGGGCTGCAGCATGAGGCACCGTATCGAGGGAAAGCCCTTGGTCTGCTATGCATCCGATGACGCGCGAATTGGAAGCCGCCGGTTTGGACCGTTCCCTTTCCAAAGCGCGTTTGCGCCGGACAGGCCGGGATGCCCGCTTCGGGCCGGCAGGAGCCCAGGGCCGTCGGCCCTTGGCGCACGCCCAAAAGTGCCCCGCGGCCGCCGTCACCCGATCAGCACCGGCGCCTTCCGCAAGT
>JAAAPI010000376.1 GCA_009908325.1 Verrucomicrobiota bacterium
CCATCGTGGTCGAGAGCATCGAGACCCTGCGCACCTATCGCGGCCATCTGGCCGTGGTCACCCAAACCATCCCCGCCCTCGATGAAATCTACGGCGAGAACACCCGCCGCGCCCTGCAGGGCAACGCGGGCGTGAAGCTCTATCTGACGCCCTCCGATGAAAAAACCGTCGAAGAGCTGAGCAAGGCCGTCGGCAAGACCACCAAAACCGTGGTCACGCGGTCGCAATCCATCGGCAAAAACCCCTTCGAAGGGCGCAGCCAATCCACACGGACCGAAGAAAGCTCCTTGCTCCCCGAAGATGAGGCCCGTCGTCTGCCGCTCGACGAGATCGTCATGGTCATCGATGCGCAAATGCCGGTCCGGGCCAAACGGATCCAGTATTTTGACGACCGTCTGTTCAAGGCGATCCACGCGGCGCAGACGGGCGAGTTGCCGTTTCCAGAGTCGGGGGAAGGGGGGCCTCAAGGCACGCTGCCACTGAGTATGCGCGCCATGCCGATGACCCCGCCGTCGAGCGGGCCCCGTGGTTCTGAAGCTGATGTGGAGCGGGCACGCGAGGCTGCTGGTGGCAAATCGTCAGGGCGAAACGATGTTGCCCCAAAGAAGACCGCGCCTATCGTTCAAGCCGTCGTCGCCGAGGAACAGGGGCAGATGGAAATGGATTTTGGGGGCCAGGTCGCGGATTCCGAGACAGTGGGGGAACGCGATGAGGCGCAGTTGCGCTCTGCTGTCGGTGGCTTGGACGATATGGAAGCGATGCTGCGAGAGGAAGGTGGTGAAAAGCTGGTTGCTCGATAAGGTGGCGGGCACGATTTTCTGCCGGGGCGGGCGGGGAAGCGGACCCTCTCTGCGGCAGCACTGAGATCTACGTTGCCGCAACAAAGCGGACGCTCGAATGTTAGTCTCTGGTTTGACCCGACTGTTCACCTCGATGGCCTTTTCAGTGCTACGCTCGGGGAACCAAAGTTGCTGTATCGTCCGTTATCAATCGTCTTGGAACGGATCGGGAAAACTTCTGTTGTTGAGTTCCTCATCTGATGCCAACTCAACGCGCAACTCAAGTCCGTCGAGGGTTTCGTGTTCGCCTGCCGGCCGGAGATAGGGTGTGATGGACGCAAAATTTCTATGCACTTCACGTCGAGCCCATCTTGCTGACAACATTTGTGTCCCAAAGGCCGCCATTTCCGCGCTAGAGAAACCGCGTCTGACGCAACGATTGGCAAGACCTAAGGCAGTACTTGGACTGATCTCTTCATCGGCGTGTACATTGATGTGACCTTGCAAGATCTGAAGAGGGGCCCCCATCAAATGTGCGATATCCGGAATAAGCCGGATAACGAACTTTCGGGCACTTGTACTGCGCTTAGTGTCTCGGGTTTTGTCAGACAGTGCCATTTGGATCGACTTGAGAGGCTTGCCGTTCATCCACAGCTTCAACGCTGCCTGCAATTTTGGAAGAGCGAAAGATGTACGCTGAGCGTCGTCATTAAGCTTTTTGAAGTCTGTTCCGAACAGATACTCCAAACTGTCAGGCTTGATCACCCGTGCCAAATGTTCAGGCTTTGCAGCCAGCCACTCGAACATCCAATCACATAATTCTTCAACCGTCTGAAAACTCTGAAACCCCTCCTCGACAAGGGCATCTGACAGGTCCTTCAGGACATCTTCGGGAAGACCCAACATAGAGGCGGTGTTGCCCAGAGACAGCGATTCAACGGGAAGGTCTTCGTTATCATCCTTCAAGAGAGAAAGGGCGGCTGCTGTCCTGCTTTCAACCCAATCGTCTTCCGCATCCTGACGTTTGCGATATGCGGCGAAGCTTCTTGATAGTCCAAGCCGCACATCGAGGACACCGTCTTCACTTTGATCAGTCTCCGCAAGCCGCGCGACGACATATCGTTCCAGATCTCCGATGTCGGATGCTTTGTCGTGAATGCGATCCATCAGTGCAGTAAACGGATCGTCCAAAACCAGGCATTGGTCAGACTGCCCAAAGATCGCGCGGAGACGCGTCCATCTACCACCAATCTTATTTTCGGCATCATCCAGCGGAACAACCTTCCCGGGGATAACCAAGACGATGCCTGTCGCGCTTTCGCCAGCCCGCCCCGCGCGCCCGGCGGCATTGAGGAGGTCTTCCGGTTCCAAGAGGTCTTTGCGTCCCGATGCCACGTCGTATTGGCTATCTTCTGCGATGATGACCAGATCTGCGGGCAGGTTCATACCCTGGCCGAGTGTTGGGGTTGCAGCGAGGACAGACAGAGCGTCATCGCGCTTATAGAGTGCTTCGGCCAGCTGCCTTTCCTCAGGAAGCAGTTGGCCGTGATGCGTTGCCGCCTGCGACACAAGCTTTCCATTTTGGAGTGTCAGGTAGAGCTGGTCGGCTCCCCCCATTTCATCGACAGCAACTTCATAATACCGCTGCTCAGTTTCGGTTAGTTTGACGTCACATTCTTCAAGCGCGACGCGTGCCTTTTCCGAGATCGAGAACGCGTTTGGAATGGACTGCGAAAAGACAAGCGTGCGCAAACCGGCCTGAGCAGCTGCAACGGCAATGGACGCTGCGACAACCCCAGAGTTGGGTGTCAGCTTCCAGAACTTGTTGGTTGAGAATTCAAGAGCGGTATCAAGCAGTGGAACCAGCGTATAATCCCGCCGAACCTGAGACGCCCAGGTCTGCTTGACACTGAAGAACCCTTTTGGCGTGGCAGTGAGCTGACGCTTTACAGCGACCGGAACGCCTCCCTTTGGCTTCTTTATTCGTTCGGCTCTTAGCAGTTTTTCCAGCTTTGCGTGTCGTTTGGCGTCATAAACAACACATCCTCTGAGTTGGCGGGTGGGTTTCCATGCATTGTCAAGAGGCAAGGATTTTCTACCCGTAAGCTCCTCAAGCCAACCGCTGAGTTCATCCGTGTTTTTCATCATTGCTGACAAGAGTACGATATCAGCATCAGGTGCGACACGCGTGAAGCCCAAAATACAGAGCATTGCGTCGATCGCCCGTCGGTCCCTATCTGAACTGTCATGCACAAGATGGCACTCGTCGAAAATCATAAGGCCGACATCGTCAAATCGTTCCGGCTCCATGTGGCTTGAAAGCAGACAGGCCTCGGGCGTCATAACCATGAGGTCGGGTAGGTCTTCTCCCTGGCTCGAAAACCCAAACTCGTCGGTGCGCTCGCCGCGCACAGTTGCCCGTGGGAAGGCATCGCGGAGGTCCCGCGTTGTCTGGTCCACGAGGGCATGGGTGGGGGCCAGGAAGACTGCTTTGCGGCCTGATAACAGCGTTGCATGGATCTTGAGTTGGGCTGTTGTCGACTTGCCGGCTCCGGTTGGAAAACCTATCGCCGAGGACGTTCCAATTTCCAGATAGCCTTGCTCAATAGCGTCTCTGTGATTGCGCCAAAGATATGGTCGCGTCTCGGCGACCGTTTCCATTGCAGTAGCCCACCGGTCTCCATCCACTCCCTCCGGAGGAGGCAAGTTAACAACCGCGCTGTCAATTAGCGCCGAACCTGCTGCGATCAGAAGACTTGCCAAGTGAAATGGCCCAGGGAATACTGCGACTGCACTGTAAGGGTATCCCTCTGCAATCTCTTCTGCGCCGGGCGCAGCTAATTGTTTGACTTCAGTGAAGACAGCGATCGGATCCACAAATCCTCTGATGCGTTGTCCCTGAAGCGCATAGGCAAGTGCCCGAATACCGCGCAAGATTCGATAGTAAAGCGCAGCATTTGCGCGTTCGCGCCTCGAACCAGTGACAAGATCAACTTGTCGAGGTCGTTTGCGCTGTCGAATCCGACCAACTTGGCCGTTTGCCAACATGATTAAATGAAGGATCAATTCGGATTGAAGCCTGTCACCGCTCGGTACGCGTATGGCAGCCGCAACTTCCGCCGCGTCGGCCGATGCTTCAGCAACCAAAAAGAGCAGCATCGCTGAAATTTCAGAGCTTATCCCTTCAGGTGTCACGAACGATGTAGTCGGCTCTGGTTCTGTCAGCGTGCGCGCTTGATACAGCAATTGGTAGGCGCTCGCGGCAACAAAGCCTGCAGCAGCCCGGTTCTCCCGATCAGGGTCGATTGCGACCAAAGCTTCGTTGGTTTGGGCCAGCCGACGTGCAAACGTTGTCGTTTCGCCGAGGGAGACAAAGTCCTCACCGCCTTCTCGCAGCATCACACGAGCCGATACAATTTCCGCAAATGCCCTTGCGAGCCGATCCGGCAAGGCTTCAGTATCCAGATCATCGAGTTCTGGTGTGGATCGAATTAGCGCTGCTGTAGTGGGATCATACAAGGCTGTCGACCTCCGCGTCGTTTATCGCGACAAGCGCTTTCTTAGCTATCTCGTTCAGCCACTCACGCACGTCGTCCAAGACTAAAGTTTCCGCGCGGCGCCGATCCACGTCGCCCAACACCTTGTGATCGTACCCCTTAAACAGCCGCTTGCGCCCTTTAGGTGATGCGTGCTTTTCGCCGACTGTCACGGCCACCCGATAGGCACGTTTTTCTTTCCAAAGGATATCGGCGACGGTTTGATCGGGATCCGGATCATTCGATTTCTCGAGTAGCGATGTAACCGACGCAACAAGCTCATTGTCGCGCGCGCCTGTCTCAAACTGTTCAAACTCTGGCCAGACCTGAGATTTGATCTTCTGTCTGGGATGTTGGGTAGCTTTCTCTTCACATATGACGACCTGTGCAATGCCGTCGTCATCGAACTCAATTATAAGACCGTCCAAGCCTTTGTCAGCTTTGATCATTTGTGGCGATCGGATAAGGGCATCTTCATCAAAGCGATGTGCGGCAATCCAGGCAATGACCTGAAACACCCATCCATCCCGGTGATATGTTTTAGAACCGGTGCCAACAGTCAGTAGTTGCCTTGCGCCTTCGAAGCCGCCCATTGGATAGCCTGCGGGTAGGTCACCGGTGGCCCGTAGGATCCGCTCCACAGTTCGGGACTGTCCAATGGCAACACGTGCGATCAATTCCGCAAGTTCATCCTCGTTGTCGATCGTCCATGTGGACCCGGACCAACAATCCTTTTCTTCGACTGGCGTAAATGAAATCGGCATGACCTTAACTGTTCCACATACAACTCATAAGAGAAACTCTCACCAGCACATCAGTCTACCTTTTCGCAAACAGAATTGCAGCTATTATCCAGACACTGTCGACGATCGAAAATGTCCGGTTTCGGGAAGTTGCTTTGCGACATACGGTGAACGGCTGCTTTGATTTTCCGCACCGCAGCATCTATGTCATTTCTCTGAGGGCAGCTTTGGGCCCTCAACTCAGGATGTAGTGACGTTATTGGCATTGCAGCTCAAAATTCGCAGGAAACCTACGTGGGTGCCGAGGGGAACCATCTCGATTGGTGGCGACACGGCACATGGCTGCTCCATGGCAAGCCTGGAGAGCGTCGTTTGCATATTCGATCCACCTTGGATTTTGCCGTAGCCCACCGTAGGCGAGAGCCACACAAGTAGCGTGGCGAGCGCAACGTCTGATTTCATCGAGGTTCCGCGCAGATCGCTCCTCGCCTTCCGGAAGCTGAGCTGGGTCGGTTGCTCGGTAGTCCATAACGTTGAGAAGAAAAAGCTTGCCAAAGCCAAGGCGGCGGGAATGACGCGTGAGTTTTCGTGAGGTTGCATCATCCAAAACATGGGTAGCTGATGATGGGTTCATGCAAAGCCAGAGTATTGCAGGGCCTGGATGCCAGCTTCGACTGAGGTAAGGGCGGTAATTTCCACAATTAGAGAATTTGGCGGAACCTCGAATTTCATCGTCCAAATCGAACGTGCGGCCTAATTGGCGCTGGATCTCGGGATTTCCTCTTAGCATAGCGGGTCTTTTACAGGCTGTAGTTGGATCGAACATACGGGGAAGGTCCGCTTTCAGGAAGCTGCAATGCAGCATCGTTGGCATTTCTCAGTGTCCGCAAAGGGCCGTAGGTTGCGGTTCTAAGGAGCCGTGATTGGCGGTGGTTTTCTTCGCTTACCCGAAAGCGCATTGCCCGCAATGGCCGCGAGCAGAACAGCACCGCCGATCAACGTATTCGCACTCGCGGTTTCCCCGAGGAACAGCCAGACCCAGAGTGGACCGAGCAGGACTTCGGCAAGCGACAACAGGGCAAGTTCTGCTGCGGGAAGGGTGCGCGATCCCAGCGTGTAGAGAATCAGACCAGCGCCGACCTGAAACACGCCCATGCCCATGGCGATGCCGCTGTCGTTGGGGCTCAGAACCAGTGAGTGCCCGAGGGCCAAGCAGATCGTCAAGGTGATGGCGATCGCAAAGAGTCCCGACAGAAACACCGCGGGCAGCATTTCGCCTGTGCGTCCCCATCGCAAAGCCACGGTGAAGACAGCAAAACCGAATGCCGATCCAAGCGCGGCGAGGCTGCCTTTCAGGGCGACGCCTCCCGACTTGTCGGCGACCATGATCCCGATCCCGCCGATTGCGACGACGATCGCTATCCAGGTTGCGGCGCGGACATGTTCTCGCAGCACAATCCATCCGAGCACCGCAGCTATAAACGGTGCTGTCGCAAACAGAAGCATGGCATTCGCGACCGAGGTGTTCTGGATCGCGTAGATGCCGCCGGAATAGGCTGCGACCAGTGAAAGCCCTGCGATGATGGCGGGGGCGCCGATGCGGCGGATCTGAACAAATGGGCTTTCGCCAGACCGCACGCGGATAAGCACGTAGAGAAACAGCGACAGGCTGATCGACCGATAGAGCAGTATTTGCCACACGACGGCGTCTTCGATCAGGCGAATACCAAGACCGACCGTCGACCATAAAACCCCCGCCGCAAATACGAAGAGCACACCGTACTTGTGGGCATCCGCAGTGGAAGGGGCTGTGGTGATCGATGTCATGTCCGGCCGATTAAAGATGTCACTTCGTAAAGATTAACCTCCAGGCCAGTGTGCCGATCACCCATTTGCGACATTGCCGGCGGTTGCTGCCGAGGTCTCGCTGGACCCAAACCGCCAGTAATTTCACGATCGGCTAAAATGGTGCCGTAGTACCAACGCACGTCATCTCATTGAAGACGGCCCAATTGGGCTGAATAAGGCGTCGGTCGCTATCGTCATCGCTCCAAAATTTCTGTAGCATTCGTATGAGTTTACCGACGGACCCTAAATGAACCCGACAGAAATCGCAGACGCCCTGGAAGAAATCGTCGCTCGCCCGTTCGACGGCGGCGAGTTCGCGTTTGCATTCGCTGCCGCCATGGGAAGTCCGCAAGCCACGGTTTCAAAGCTCCGTAGCGGGACGATCAACAAGTCGAAGGTGCCCGGCGCGGTCCTGATGAACCGCAAGTTCTATGCCATGGTCACCGACACGGGCGCGGTGGACCAGGGCCTGTCGATGATCCGGTCCGACAAGAAGACCACCACCCACAAACCGGCGATCCTTCTGGCAACGGACGGCGTTGACCTGTCCGCCGAACATGTCGCTTCGGGCGACAGCTTGCACATCAAGTTCGCGGACTTGCATCATCACTTCGGGTTCTTCCTGCCAGCGGCTGGCATGTCGCGCTACAAGGCGGCGGAGGAGAACGAGGTCGACGTCAAAGCGGCCGGGCGACTTGCCAAGCTCTATGATGCGCTTCTCAAGAAGAACCCGGACTGGAAGACACCGGAACGGCGGCATGACCTGAACCAGCTGATGACGCGGTTGATCTTCTGTATGTTCGCAGAAGACGTGGGCATCTTCGAGAACAACCTGTTTTCGCGTCTCATCTTCACCCATGCGGGCGACAAAGGGGAAGAGGCCCAGTCCTGCATCGCGTCTGCCTTCGCCGCGATGAATCTCCCCAAGGGTCAGCGTCAGGACCTGCCGGCTTGGGCTGACGCCTTTCCCTACGTGAACGGCGGGCTTTTCGCCGATGCGCTGGATGTGCCGAAATTCGACCGCGGGGCCTATCGCTACCTTCAGGATGCCTGCCAGCTCGATTGGCAAGAGATCAACCCGGACATCTTCGGGTCCATGATCCAGTCGGTCGCCGATCCGGACAAACGGTCCGAACTTGGGATGCATTACACCTCGGTGCCGAACATCCTGAAGGTGCTAGGGCCGCTCTTCCTCGACGATCTGGATGAGCAGATCGAGAATGCCGGCGATAGCCGCAAGGGGCTGGCGCGCGTACTGAAACGGACCGAGGGGATCCGGGTGTTCGACCCGGCCTGTGGTTCGGGCAACTTCCTCGTCGTCGCCTATCGGGAGCTTCGTGCGCGCGAGATGCGTGTGCTGGAACGTCTGGCACAGCTGGATGGCGGGGCCTCGGCGCAGATGTTCTCAGGTGTGCGGCTGGCGAATTTCTACGGCATCGAGATCACGGATTTCGCGGCGGAGACGGCCAAGCTGGCGCTGTTCATCGCCGAGTATCAGGCCAATGCGCGGTTCGGAGAGATGTTCGGAAACACCGCCCCGGCTTTGCCCCTGCGAGATGGCGGGAACATCGTTTGCGACAATGCACTGCGATTGGATTGGGAGGCAGTCTGCCCGCCGCCTGGGGCGAATGAAGAGGTTTTCATTGCGGGGAACCCACCCTTCTTGGGCGGCCGGAACATGACCACTCAACAGAAGAACGACACTATTGCCGTTTTCGAGGAAGTCCCGGGTACCCAAAAGGCCTTGGACATGGTCGCGGCGTGGTACTTCAAAGCTGCCAACTACATTCGCGGTAAGAGGTCTGCAGCAGCGCTGGTCGCAACAAACTCCATTTGTCAGGGCGCTTCGGTGCCGACGCTTTGGCCACACATTCTGGAAGACGGAATCGAAATCGGCTTTGCGCATCGAACTTTCAAATGGAAAAACAACGCATCTGCCAATGCAGCAGTAATGTGCGTGATTGTTGGACTGCGAAACCAGACCTCCGCGAAAAAGATAGTCTTCGATGATACCACCGGCATCGAAGCCACCAATATCAACGCCTACCTCCTCAACGCGTCCGATGCATTTGTTACAGCCGAGCGGGCCTCATTGTTCGCTCTGCCAGAGATGCTTTTTGGGAACATGCCAAGAGATGGTGGCCATCTGGTGCTAGGTGTCGAAGAGAAGTCAGCCCTCGAAGCCGCTGGCTTTGGACGGTTTGTGAAGAGATACTTGGGATCAGAAGAACTTATAAAAGGTAAGGACCGATGGTGCCTTTGGATCGCAGACGAAGAAGTAGCTGAAGCGACCGCCTCTCCGTTCATCAAGCAGCGCCTAGAAGCTGTTGCCGAAAATAGACGTCAAAGCCCAGCTGAGTCCACGCAAGCATTTGCCGAGCGAGCGCATCGCTTTGTCCAGATACAAGGCACAGCGCGAGAGTCCGCATTGCTCATCCCACGGGTCAGTTCCGAACGACGGCCGTACCTTCCTGTCGACCGTGTGGGGGCGGAAGTTATCGCTTCGGACCTCAATTTCGCCCTCTATGACGCACCCGAATGGTGCCTCGCCCTCATCGCCTCGCGCCTGCATCTGGTCTGGATCGGCACGGTCTGCGGCAAGCTGAAATCGGATTTCCGCTATTCCAACACGCTTGGCTGGAACACCTTCCCCGTGCCTCGCTTCACCGAGGATCAGCTGGAGGCACTCAACGCGTCCGCCCGCGCAATCCTCAAGACACGCTACATGCATCATCCCAAGACCATCGCGCAGCTGTACGATCCCGACGATATGCCGGACGACCTGCGCGAGGTGCACCGCCAGAATGACGAATTGCTCGAGACGATGTATATCGGGCGTCCGTTCCGCAACGATACCGAACGGCTTGAGCGGCTGTTCAAGCTCTATGCTGCCCGGATCGAGAAGCTGAAGAAGGAAGAGGCCCCCAAAAGAATGGTAAAGAGTAATGGTTGATCTTGTGCGTATGACCTATGGCCATTCCGGCGCGGATTCCAAGACGAACAGCCTCGGCCAGCGCCCGATGCAGGCCCGCGTCTATGAGGCGCGCGCCGCGCAGTTCCTGCTGTTGAAGGCGCCACCGGCGGCGGGAAAATCCCGTGCCTTGATGTTTCTGGCGCTCGACAAGCTGGAAAATCAGGGTGTGAAGAAAGTGGTCGTGGCGGTGCCTGAAACCTCTATCGGCAGCTCGTTCCGCTCGACCGACCTGACCTCCTACGGTTTTTGGGCCGATTGGGACGTGGAGCCACGATGGAACCTTTGCCTCTCTGGCGAAGACGGCATGGCCAAGTCCCAGAAAGTGAAGGCGTTCGAAGCCTTCATGGACAGCGACGCCCGTGTGATCGTCTGCACCCATGCGACGTTCCGCTTTGCCTTCGACGCGATCGAGAAGGCACGCGGGGTGGAAGCGTTCGACGATTGCATGATTGCAGTCGATGAGTTCCACCACGTTGCGGCGGCGGATGACAACCGCCTGGGCGAAATCCTCCGCAAATTGCTAGCCCGCGAGAAAGCGCATATGATGGCAATGACCGGGTCCTATTTCCGGGGCGACAGCGTGCCAGTCCTGCGGCCCGAGGATGAGGCACGGTTCAAGTCCATCACCTACAGCTATTACGAGCAGCTTGAGGGATACGAGCACCTGAAGTCACTGGGGATTTCGTATTCGTTCTATCGGGGGCGGTACATCTCGGCGATCCCTGATGTCCTCGACACTGACCGCAAAACGATCATCCACATCCCTCACCGCGGGTCTGCGGAAGCGTTCGGCGAAAAGCACGATGAGGTCGGGCTGATCATGGGCGCGATCGGCGAACACGTCGGCCGCGACCCGGAAACCGGGTTCGATCTGGTAAAACGCGCCTCGGACGGCAAGGTTCTGAAGATCGCCGACCTCGTGGATGACGGTGACGGGCGAGACGGCATCAAGGCCGCGTTGCAGGCAGAGGCGAAGGGCCCCGATGGCAAGCGGGACGACGCGGCAGATCGGGCCAAGGTCGATATCATCATCGCACTTGGAATGGCCAAGGAGGGGTTTGACTGGCCGTGGTGCGAACTTGCGCTGACCATCGGCTATCGGAATTCGCTTACGGAGATCGTCCAGATCATCGGCCGGGCCACCCGCGATGCACCTGGCAAGCCCCACGCACAGTTCACCAACCTCGTCGCCGAGCCCGGTGTGGAAACCACGGTGGTCGCCGACGCGGTCAACGACATGCTGAAGGCGATTTCGGGCGCGATGCTGATGGAGCAGGTGCTGGCACCCAACTTCAAGTTCTATCGTCGAGAAGACGGGGATATCCGCGCGCCCGTTGAGACCACGCACGACGGCACCGTACATATTGGCATCAAGGGTTTGATGGAGCCGCCTACGGCCCGCGCCCGTGCGATTGTCGAAAACGACATGAATGAGCTCGTGGCAAAGGCTTGCCAGGCCATGGACCGGCGCGTTGTCGCGGATGATGTGGCCCCGGAAGTCGCCACACAGATGGTGCTGACGGATATCATCGAGACGAGCTACGAAAACCTGTCCGATGACGAAACGGAATCCGTGCGCCAGGACCTCGCGGCCCGGATGAACCTGATCGGCATGGCGAAACGCGCATCGCAAGAAGGCGGGTTTGCTGAAGAGGGCGAGGAATACGACGCTGAGCCGTCGGAAAACCTGTCCCTGATGAACATGGTGAAGCGGTTCGTGAACGTGCGCGAACTGGATATCGACCTGATCGACAGCGTGAACCCGTTTAAGGAAGGTTTCGACGTCGCCTCGCGTGCCTTCGACACGCCACTTCTGAAGACCATCCAGGACGCGATGATCTCACAGCGCATCCAGATGACCGAAAAAGAAGCGCTGACGCTGTGGCCGCGCATCAAGCGATTTCGGGCGCAGGAAGGCCGCGAACCCAACCCGCATTCGACCGATCCATTGGAGAAGCGCCTCGCGGAAGCCCATACATATATCAAGACGAAAAAGGCCGAACGCCAGCGAGCGGCTCAGTCGGAAACCTGATCCACATGCCGCGCTACCGATCCCTCGATGAAATCTTCGACGAGCCGGATGAGTTCGGGCTGCTCGAAATCAAGGAGCGGAACCGCGGCGCGGCGGCAACGCCAGACGCCCGCAATGCCGAGATCGTCTCGCAGGTGAATGCATTTTACGAGTCAAACGGCCGGATTCCGGACGACAACAGCCTGGACCTCGAAGAGATGAAACTCGGGACGATCTGGCGATCGATCCGGACCAGTCCAACGGCTGCGATGATGGAGGCAGACCGAAACCGGCTTCTTGGGCATGGTCATCCAGTGGCACCGACCGCAACCATTGCCGAAACGGAGTCTCCGGCTGTGCCTGAGCCCGATTGGCGCGAAGACGTTGCCGACGAGGAAGTTCCGACAAGCCTTGACGACATCTTCGGCGATGATGACCTCGACGTGCATGACGCGGTTCTCAACATCCGTAATGTGACGCCAGCTTCAGAACGCCAGTTGCCTGACCACCGGGCCGACATGTTTCCGTGTCCGGATTTCGAACACTTCGAAGGCGGCTTTGCCGAGATGCAGTCGAAGCTTGAGTCCGGAGATCGAAAGGTTCTCCCGGTTCAGGACAACGTCGAAATCACGGTCTACGAAGGCGACTTCTTTATCCATCGCGGCCTTCTGGTCTATGTCGCCGAAAAAACGGAACTTTCGCGCAGGAGCGGTAAGCCGGATCACCGTTTACGGATCATCTTTTCCAATGGCATGGAGAACGATCCTCTGTCGTCGTCATTTCGCAAAGCGCTTGCAGCAGACAAGACCGCACGGATCGTCGAAAGAGGCGGGTTTGGGCGGCTAGATCCGGAATGGGATCAGGATAGCATGGCGGTCACCGGCACGGTGTATGTGGCGCGAAGCCTGTCCAGAGACCCGGAAATCGCAGAAGTATCAAAGATCCTGCACAAAGTTGGTGTGACCAGTCAGGATGTCCGGCGGCGCATCGCTGATGCGAAGAACGACCCAACTTTCCTGCTCGCGCCCGTCGAAATTGTTGCGACCTACGAGTTGCATAATCTGGAGCGCATGAAGGTCGAGGAACTCTTGCATCGCTTTTTTGACGCAGCGCGTCCGCAGGGTCTTGTGATCACCGACCGGTTCGGCAAGGCGGTCCATCCTCGAGAATGGTTCTACGTGCTCCCTGAGCATGTCAGCCAAGCCGTTCAGCTCATTCAAGAACGCAGGTTGCATGAGTACAGATACGACAGCCAACGCCAGTTGATCGTCAAGGTAGAGCCGGGCAATTAGAGTGCTTTTCTACTGAAACCAGTTCGTTCGGGGTAGGGCCCATGATCCCGGCTCAGAAGAAGGTGACCTCCCGCAGACCTCGAAATGCGCCTTCACTAAACGCGCCCGTTTTATGCAGCCGCGGGAAATCCGGGAGCCTGTCTACCTCGACTAACGGAAGCAAAATGCCAGCGCTGAACCATGGCATTCTCGCGCACTGGCCTTCATGGTACATCTTCGAAAGCGCCCTTCCGACCGCATAAGCTCCAGCCAAGTCCATTTTGGAAACGCGTGTTCGATTTCTGGGCAGCAGGCTCCCAGTTGTCGATTTACCGCCGACATTGAAATAGATCAGGTCATGGCCCCAACCGAGGCGTATGACATGTGTCCGGTCGGACCGTTGGATTGAAACTCTCGGAAATAGGTCCCTGACCCAAACCTTATGCTCGTCGCACCAGTCGAGGGCTTCCTTCAACATCGCTACGCCGCCTAGGTCTTTCTTCCAGATCGGACATAGGTGCTGAAACCCGGCGAATTTGACCCGCTTCTCACTTCTGATGTCGTTGGGAATGAAAGCGCCTTTGCGTGTCACCTTTGGAGACCACATTCGTTCTTCGAGCGTGGCTGCGTCCTCCAAACCTATGTGTATGTTATCAATCGCAACTTTGGTATCCGCGGAAATGGCTCTGTGTCGTGCTTCAAGCAGTGTGATGGGTGGTAGCGGTTTCCTCGGGTATTGGTCGAGGATCGAAGGCCCGTTGGGTCGAACGATATCGTCAGAAACATCAACTGGTCTGTCCGTTTTCACGTCGTGGTCGACTAGCCAACGATACGGTGTCCCGAGGTCCATAGGATCATCAGTCATGAGCGAAAGATGTGGCAGACCCTTTTTCAGGAACGCCATGATCTCGCGCGTATCCTGACGTTCCGCACCCATGAGCCGTCCGTGAAAGGATTGGCGGTCTGACTTGCTTTGACGGGCTTTCAGAGTGTTTTCGATGCGCTCTCGTTCGATATCGCTTAGCTGGCGTCGCACATACGCAATCGAAACATCTACGTCCCCGTAGTCGTCAAGCTCGTCGAGCGCGCTGCCGAACAGCTTCAATGTGATACGTTGCAGGCGGTTCGGATCGCTGTTGATGACCTTGGCCCGAGCAAGAAGTTCAGAAATGATGGTTTGAACCTTATCGCGCCCGATACGCTTTCGCTTGGGTTCCAGTGCCAGGCGAGTTCCGTTTGGGGTTAGCTGCCAGTAAAACAAACCGTCAAGGATGTCGGCAGGCTCCAAGTACCCAGCCTCGGCCATCTGGCGCAAGACGCGGTTGGCATGATGCGCATCGCAGTCCAGAACACGTATTGCCTCTTCAAGCCCGACAGATCTTCTATTCACTGCTGAGCGCAGGACTGCTTGAACCAGTTCTAGTGGTACCGTTTTTACTTGTGAATGTTTATGGGACCGCCGTTTATCCATGGCTCGGTAGCCTTGCAAAACAAAACTTCATCATCTCCGCCCCAACCTTCCCAGTCGGGCCAGTTGCGCCAGCATCTGGGACCCGGCCCCCGGTGACCCTGTGCCGCTTGCCTGACCCGTCTGCCCCATGCCTTGTCTCACGGGCATCTGCTGCACGCCGAAGAACTGCCGCGCTCTAAGGGCGGCGTATTCTGCGCCACTTGCCCCGCCGATCAGATAGCGATTGTAGGCCTGCTGGCTGCCCATTGCGGCGCGGGCAAAGCTGTAGCCGCCGCCGAGACCACCGGAGAGGGCGGGCATCATGATGTTTCCCGAGATCGCACGGACAATGAAGGGCGTAGCTATGATGAACCCCTTGGCCATGAGGACCATCATGAAGAAGGGGATGAGCGCGCCTATGTTGGAGGCCCCTTCCGGGTCACCGAGTTCACCAATGAGGGCGGATGATACACCTGTGATTGTTGCGAACACGCCTGCCACGACGATTGGATAGAGCGCAAAGGAGACCAGTGCCGACAGCCAGCGCGCGAAGTAATCCTTGGTCACTTCGAAAAGGGTGAGGAAGATCATCACCGGCGCGATCCCGATCAGAAGCGCGATCATCAGGCGCGAGGCCACGAGAAT
>JAAAPI010000305.1 GCA_009908325.1 Verrucomicrobiota bacterium
CTCAACATGGAAGCACTGAAACAACACGAAGCAGAGAAGCAATCCGTTGCCTGAGAATCAGACTGGAACTGCCGCCTCCGAGAAAGTGCGCAAAAATCGTTGCACTACCGACGACGTTTAGTTTTCGACGATTCAAGCCTGATTTGAAGCAGTTCTTGAAAGGACCGGGCTCCCTGCTGTGACTCTGGAGCATGGGCATTGAATATCACATTCTCAATTTCGCTAACTAAGGCATCATCCAACCCCTCCGATGAGCAAAGTTGATCAACAAAATCCTGAGAAAGATACTGGATGTAAGGATGATAGAGAATATCATCAACTTCAGCATGTATTAGTTCATTGGATGTTTGCTCTCCCGATCTCCAGTGGAGAACGGCCTTGCCGTGTTCTAGGTGACTTCTTGCGCGTCGTATAAA
The DNA here is from genome assembly GCA_009908325.1 of Verrucomicrobiota bacterium. GTDB lineage: Bacteria > Verrucomicrobiota > Verrucomicrobiia > Opitutales > Coraliomargaritaceae > Thalassobacterium. Next base: position 417 of record JAAAPI010000305.1, read on the forward strand.
TGATTTGTCGTTTAAGTGACGAGAGAGTGAGTAGCCCCCCGCGGCAACCAGGTCCACGAGGGCCGTTTTGCCCGAGCCTCTAGCCCCGATGACGGCCACAAGCCCAGGGTTTAGTCTAATCTTTCGGTTTGAAAGCCAAGGTGCGCTATTGACTTCGAGGTAGTCGACCGTATGGCTTTTTAGAGGTCCGCTTGGAGGTGCTTTCCCGATGTGCACCCGGCCCTCCGGCTCAAGGCATGCTTGCCTTAGTGTTTCGAATGACAGGTCTCCCTTAATCCAGCAAAAGCGGTCCTCGCTGGGGACGCCGACCTTGTCAAGATTATGCGCATCTGACCCGTGTAGGCAGGGTTTTGGACCTTTCCAGTCCCTTTCCAGCTGATCAAGGGAGGCCGGCCCCTTTCCAAGCCAAAAATCGATCTGTTTAGGGTTCGAGCTGAAAATAATGTGAGAGTAAGCCTCGATCTCTTGCCTATGTGCTGCGAAAGAACTACTTTTGTCTCGGAGACCAGATGTGCCGTCCTTCTCCCCTCCGGCTACCGCAATAAGAGCATGCTCCTGCACCCAGGGATTTTTCTTCCATACCTGGCGGAGCTGAGAGAACTCAACCTTGAACTGATTTGCTCCCTCTCTCAGCGCAACGCTATCATCCGAACAATCGGGCTTAAATGCTCGGCCTAATCTGACTAAGTCAGATGCAGTGCACCGGTAAGGCGCGTCACGAAAAGTAAACTCCAGCTCAAGTAGAAATCGTTCTATTTGTTCGATGTGATCTTCAGGCGCAGGATCAAATAAGAGGTGTATGTTGACCGCTGAAGATCTTCGGGTTTCCAGACTTAAGCGAAGCTCTACATTGGGAAAAAGTAATCCGACCTTTGGTAAGGTATCGCCCTTTCTTAGTGCAAGCACCTCTTTATAGCGTTCGATGGTGCAATAATCAGTTATTCCTAGGGCGCGTATAGGTGGATCTGCGTCGTCGAGCTTCTGAAAGAATTCCGTCCACTTCTCGCCGCCCGTAAACTGGTCGTTTAGAGCAGTTCCTGGGGTATGTATGTGAGGATCCCAGCGGTTCCATAACGAGCCAACTGGGTTGAAGGAGCGATGTTTGCTAGTCATCATCAGATCCTGAGAGAATCAGCTCTGGAATGATCGGAATAAGTCATTAGGCTGAGCGCTAAGTCGGCGCCCAGGCTGCACGTCATAAATATCGTCATTGGATATGCTTTTTCAGAGAGAAGCCCGGCTTATACCATAAACGTACCGCCAAAAAATCCATACGCTGGCCACGCTCGTGACCGGCCCCAGTTGAATTTTGGCATCCATCGCGCAAGTGTTCAAGAGGAATGCGCCAGGGATGTTCAGCTTGAAAACGATAATTGCATTGGAGAGCGATTCCGGGCGCACGGGATGAGTGGTGGCTAAGGCCCACCGGTTTCCTCTGACAAAGAATTCGGGACGCTGAGTGCAGGTGCGAATGCTATACTCGACTCATACGGGGACAACAAGGCATTGTCATGATGGATATCGCTCCTTCATTGCGAGAATTCGTTGATTACGCCAGCCGTCTAGAGGGATATGAAAAAGGCGAGGCGCAGATCTTTTGCGAACGGCTTTTTCAAGCGTTTGGCCATCCGGGCCTGAAGGAAATTGGCGCCCACCTTGAGTTCAAGATACCAAAGCGGAGGGAGCGCGGGACGAAGTTTGCGGACTTACTTTGGCGGCCTCGCGTGCTGATAGAAATGAAGTCACGTGGGGAAAGGCTAGAGAAGCATTTCCGCCAGGCGTTTGACTACTGGATTGAGCTCGTTCCCGATCGACCAAAATATGTCGTCCTCTGTAACTTTGATGAATTTTGGATTTACGATTTTAATGTACAGCTTGACAGCCCTGTTGATCGAGTTTTGCTCGACGAGCTGCCGGATCGGTACACAGCATTTGGGTTTCTCCTTCCAGAAGAAAAAACACCGCTTTTTAATAATGACAAGGTTGCGGTTACTCGAAAAGCCGCCGACAAGTTAGCCACTGTATTTAATGGCCTCATCGAGCGAGGTGAGGAGCGAGTGGAAGCGCAGCGCTTCATATTGCAGTGTGTTGTGGCGCTTTTTGCGGAAGACTTTGATCTGCTACCGCGTGATTTTTTTAATTATTTATTGATTGACTGTTTGGAGGGGGCTTCAAGTTATGACTTGTTAGGGGGGCTTTTTCGGCAAATGGCCGATCCAGAGCCCGCTCGTGGCGGTCGTTTTCAGGAAGTTCGCTACTTCAATGGAGGTCTCTTTGGAAAAGTAAATCCTATGGAGCTGACGATCGACGAAGTAGCTCTGCTTCATGAGGCCGCAACTGAACACTGGTCCCAGGTTTCTCCGCCAATCTTTGGAACGCTGTTTCAGGGTTCAATGGATGCAGAGCGCCGTCATGCCATCGGTGCCCACTTCACCAGCGAGGCTGATATACAAAAGATAGTTCGTCCTACGGTTGTTCGCCCGTGGCAAGAGCGAATCGACGGCACTGAGCGATTGAAGGATTTGAAGGAGCTAAGTGAGGAACTCCAGACGTTTCGCGTACTAGACCCTGCTTGTGGGAGTGGGAATTTTCTTTACGTTGCCTATCGAGAGATAGTCCATCTCCACATGGAGATCCTGTCAAAAATTGTTGATAAATATAAGGAGGAAGCTGGCCGGTTCGCTCGAACACAAGCATTGCGGTTGCCCCCTACAACAAATTTTTTTGGGATTGACTGGGATCCGTTTGCTACTGAACTTACCAAAGTTACTCTTATGCTTGCGAAGAGAATTGCCGTTTCGGAGACCAGAGACAATCCGTTTTCTGAGCAGCATGGCCTCGGATTAGAATTTGAGGAGCCACTTCCTCTTGACAACCTTGACGCTAACATGGTTACGGACGACGCTCTTTTCTGCCAGTGGCCTGAAGTTGATGCTGTTCTTGGGAATCCTCCTTTTCAGTCAAAGAATAAGATCCGAGAGGAACTTGGTCCCGAGTATGTGAACAGACTTAGAAGTGCTTTCCCTGAAGTTCCCGGTCGTGCCGATTTCTGCGTGTACTGGTTCCGAAAGACTCACGATCACATTTCGCAGGGCCAAAGGGCAGGCCTTGTAGGCACAAACACTATTAGGCAGAACTATTCACGGGAAGGAGGCTTAGACTATATAGTCGATCAGGGGGGCACGATAACAGAAGCCGTGTCCTCGCAGGTTTGGTCGGGAGACGCTGTTGTTCATGTATCGATTGTTAATTGGCAAAAAGGTGATAGCGAAAAGCCAAAGAAATTGTTTAAGCAGCTCGGTGATAGATTGGATAGCCCATGGCAGGTTGATGAAGTTGATAGGATCTCTGCGTCTTTAAGCCCGAACTTCGACGTAACGACTGCGAAGACGCTTAGCGTGAACTGCAATTCAGGCATAGCTTTTCAAGGACAAACGCACGGGCATGCAGGATTTGTCCTTGGCCGTGATGAGGCGGAGCAAATGTTGAAAGATGATCCTGGTTCCCAGGACGTTTTGTTTCCCTATCTTACGGCTCAGGACTTTCTAACGCGAGTGCCGCCGAACCCGAGCCGTCACGTCATTGACTTCGGTTCTCGTGATGTTTTTGAGTCTCGAATCTATTCGGGTCCTTTTGCGCGTGTCGAAGAAAATGTACTGCCGTCTAGACAGGTCAAGGCGGATAAAGAAGAGAAACGTAATGCTGCCATTCTTGCAAAGGATCTAAATGCTAGTGTCAACCGGCATCACTCAAAGTTTCTAGAATTCTGGTGGCGTCTTGCCTATAGACGCTCCGATCTGATTGACAAGATCGATGAAATGCAACGGTACATTGCTTGTGCTCGCGTCACAAAGCGGCCGGTATTTGTCTTCGTCTCTTCCCAAGTGCGTCCCAATGATGCACTCCAAGTTTTCACCCTTGATGATGATTATTCATTTGGAATTCTTCAGTCTAGCTGCCACTGGGAATGGTTTATTGAGCGGTGTTCGACGCTAAAGTCCGACTATCGTTATACGTCAAACTCGGTCTTCGATAGTTTTCCTTGGCCACAGTCCCCCACTTCCGGGAAAATTATGGAAGTGGCCGATAGGGCTAGAGACCTTAGGGCCTTGCGAAAGAGGCTTATTGATGAACACAGTATGTCTCTCAGGGCTATATATAGGACGCTGGAGCAACCTGGCTCTAATCCTCTCAAGCAAGCGCATGCAAATCTGGATGACGCAGTTAAGGCCGCGTACGGATTTGCTTCGGGGAAATCGATTCTGGAGCAGCTTTTTGAGCTAAACGGCGAGGTCGCGGCTCTGGAGGAAGACGGTCGCGCCGTTCAGGGGCCCGGTATCCCCACTGGATACGCAGAAGATGCTTCCCTTTTTAGTGATGATTGCATCTTTGACTAGAATGGCCCTGGGTGGTATGACGCCAAGACAGAAGGTGGCCCTTGTAGCCTAGGCTCTACTTCTGAGGCACACCAAAAATGGGGGTATTGCCCTTTGGCCGCCGACTAGTGGTGGTTAGGTAGGGAAAAGAGGGTAGATAGGCTAGGACGCCAGCTAGGTGTCTTCTTCGATGTGTTCGGCGAGATCCCCCACTTGGCACCCGAAGTACTTGCACAACTTATCAAGAACGTCGGTCCGGACCACGGTTCCAGGATGATTAAGCATTCGAGAGAGCGTCATTCGTCCCAAACCTGTCTCATCAGCGATTTCTTGAAGGGTCACGCGCCGCTTTTCCCGATATTCCAAATCGGCTATTTGTTGCTTGAGTTTGAATCGAATCACGATCATTTGATCCAAAAAAGTATCAAAACCCCCTTGACATACCCCAATGAGTGATTAATATGTGATTCAAATGATCGATATATAGATCATTTGAATCACTAACCGATCATTGGAGGTTGTCAATGAGCACGTATCTTACCACTGAGCAGCTCGCTGAGCGCATTCACTACGAGCCCCGGACCATCCTGACGCGCCTGAAGGACTCTGTCCTGGTTGAAGGGGTTCACTATATCCGCCCCTTCGGTCGCCGCAAGATCCTCTACATCTGGGAGGCCATCGAGCGTGATATGGCCGATTTCTCAGAAAGTAGGGCGCCCTTCGTTCCCATGGCCAACGGCGGAGTGGCCAGCCGTGGGTAAGGTCAGGGTCAAAAAGGAAACCGGCCGGCTCTACCTGGATTTCATGTACCAGGGCGTGCGGTGCCGGGAATTCACCTCTCTGACCGACACGGCCGCCAATCGCCGGCGCGTCCAGGCCCTTATGGACAAGGTCGACCGGGAAATTGCCCTGGGCAAATTCAATTTCCGGGAGACTTTTCCGGGCAGTCCGCGGGCAGATCGATTCGATACCGTCGACGGTCCCGCTGGTGGCGGGCTCGGCTCGGCGAAGGGGCAGGTTGATCACACCCCTCGCTTCCGCACCTTCGCCGAAACCTGGGTCGACGAGAACCGCCCCGCTTGGCGCCGCTCCTACGAGGAGACGGTGATCGGCACCCTGAACCAGTACTTGCTGCCGAAATTCGGCAATCAGACGGTCGCCTCGATCAACCGGGCCGAGCTGCTGGCCTATCGGGCTGAATTGAGCAAGATGATCAGCCCCCGCGGCAAGCCGCTGAGCAACACTCGGATCAACAAGATCATGGGGTTTGCCCGGCAGATCCTGAACGAGGCGGCCGACCGCTACGAATTCCGGCGCCCGTTCCAGGGCATCAAGCCGCTCAAGCAGAAAAAGCCGGATATCCATCCGTTCACGCTCGAGGAGGTCAACCTGATCCTCCGGACCGTGCGGTCGGACTACCGGAACTACCTGGCAGTGCGCTTCTGGACGGGGCTTCGGACGGGTGAGGCCAACGGCCTGCTCTGGGACCGGATCGATTTCGACAACAACGTGATCCTGGTTCGCGACACCCTGGTCAGGGGGCGGCTGCAGAGCGACACCAAGACCTACGATTCCGCACGCGATGTGCCAATGCTCCCGCCGGTGCGAGAGGCACTGCTCGACCAAAAGAAGCGGGTGCCGAAGGGCGTGGAATGGGTGTTCTGCAATCGCTGCGGTTCGCCCATCGACAACCAGAACTTCACCAAGCGCGTCTGGACGCCTCTGCTGGCCGAGCTCGGCCTGAAGTATCGCCGGCCTTACCAGACCCGCCACACCGCCGCGACCCTGATGCTCGGCGCCGGCGAGGCGCCTGAGTGGATCGCCCGGGTCTTGGGCCACACCACCACCGAAATGCTCTTTCGCGTCTACAGCCGCTACGTGCCCAACCTGACCCGTCAGGACGGCTCGGCGATGGCGCAATTGCTTGCCTCCCAGGCCGGTGGCCTGTTCAACAACAACAATCAGGAGGAAGACTGATGCACAACTCCATTCCCCGTCTCCGTCCGCAGGCGCTCGCGGATTTTCTCTGGCACCGCTACGAGATTCAGCCAGGCCAGGCCCTGTGCGTGGCACTCGGGCAGCCCGAAGCAAACGACAACTACGCCGCCCTGGTCGCCTGGTCCCGCGAGGCCGTCGACCGCTGGGCAGCGGTTGACCTGGTCGACCCGATTGGGCAGATCGAGGGCGACCTGATCGAGCACCTCTATGACGCCGGCCTGGCGACCGATGTGATTGACGTGCGCCCGGTGCCCGATCGCCTGGTCCAGCGGCTGTTCCAGCCCTTCAGGGCCTGCCCGGCCCGGGCTGGCAACGATCCGCTGCCCGGATCCGGGTCCCACGCCCGGCAGAGCAGGGTGATCGACCTTGCCGGGAGGACGCGCCATGACTGAGCAGAACACCCTCAACCTGAAATCGAAGGCCTTTCGCGACGGCGAGCAGATCCGGATGCTGGATTTCGCCATCCGGGGCCTGCCGCGCCACGCTCTGCAGGGCGAGCAGTACGTCGACCGCGACTGGGCCCTGGGCATCTACCAGGACGAAATCCGCCGGCTAGATGCGCTCGATATCCACTCGCGCTGGTTTACGTCGGGGATCCTGGGTGCAGCACTCATCTCGGTGAAGCTCTCCCCGCAGACCTTTGAACTGTGGCGACGGCTGGCGAACCATGAGGTGCGCCGTGACGAGCGTGGCTCGGACGCGCCATGCCTCCTTCGCGAAATCATCGAACGCCACCAGAATGACCGACGCCTGACGCGCAGCCAGGACTACCAGCTATTTCTGTTCCAGGCCGGCCTGGCCATGGCCCGCGCGTGGACCTACCACGCCGATTCCGATCACCGGTACGTGAGCCTGCCACCCATTCCGGATGCGGCGGAACTGATCGCCGAAGTCCGGCTTCTGGAGGGCGAGCGACACGCCAAGATGAGGTTTAGGCCGCCCAAGATCACACGTGAGCGCTGGGTCGCTCTGAGCCGGCCTGAGATCATTCATGCGCCAGACTACGAGCAGGTGCTGGGCCTGGCGGAGCGCGCGAGCCGGCTGGAAGCGCAACCACTGAGCACCGAGTCGCTCGAGAAGGCCCTCAATTGGGTCTCGGACTTTCCGCCGCCGAGTAAAATGGCTCATCCGGCCGCACTGGCCGCTGCGGTCGTCAGCATCGCGCAGGCCGGCGAGTGCCGGCACCTGTGGGAGCGCGTGTTCGGCCAGCTCGGCCGACGCTGTCCGGTGCCCGGGCGCAAGCCGGTTTCCGACCTGTCGGCCACGGTGATGGACGCCATCATGCTGGCCAACCGCAGCAGTGACCCGGAATCCGCCGCGGCCGCGCTGTATCACCGCGCCCGGTTCCTCTCGGAGCAGTCGCTCGAGCGCCCGGACGCGTTTCGGATGTCGCTGCCGCGTGTTCCCCGAGACCGTCCCGTTGATGCGCATTGGCAGGACCTGAATATCAACTTTGCGCCCCGGGTCGAGTTCGCGAGCGAGCGCCGCGCTCCCACCCTGAATCCGGAGCCGGATGATTCCGATGATTCGGAAGACGGCGGCGTGGGCTCGGCCCGTCGCAAGTCTTCGAGCGAGTCGGTCCGAAAGCGGCTCGACACGGGCCGGGCCGGCGAGGAGTGGTTTCTGCAGCACTACCAGACGCTTTGCGCACTGTTCCACGGTGCCCCCCTCTACGACTGCAGGGAGCGTCAGAGTGGCTACGACTGCAGGCTGGAGACTCGCGAAGGCGATTGCTACGTCGAACTCAAGACTGTTCGCCAGTGCGGCGGCTCGGTCCGCCTGACCGACTGCCAGTGGTCAAGGGCCAGCCTTGAAGGGGAGAAGTACTTCCTGATTGTCATCCGGGGCATCGATGGCGAGCGTCCCGACGCGCTGATCATCCGCAACCCCGCCGCCCGGCTTGATCCCCACCGCCGAGAGGTGATGGTGCCGCGCGTTGAGTGGTATGTCCCCCTGGCTGATCTCGAGTGGGCCGCCGCGCGCTATCCCGTGTGACCTTGCGCACTGCCGGTCCCGGGCGAGCCTGGATTGGAAGTTCGGGCCGGCAGCGCCCAGCCCTGAAATCCATTAGAAAAAGGAGGCAGTCATGCATCCGAACAACAAATTCGTCATTTCCGAGGGCATCTTCGCGCCTCGACTGACCCACGGCCCGCTTGATCGCTGGGAGCGCCTCTACCGGGAATTTCTCAGCTGTGAGTTCTGGGAATTGCTCGACGTTGACCCTTGGCTGAAGACGGCAGGTCCAAGTCCCCGGGGCCGGCGAGTTCTGGTGCCCTTGGTCCGCCGCGTGCTGGGCCACCAGGGCCAGCTTCCAGCCGACATGCTCGAGTGGGTCGGCCTCTATCAGCAGCTGGCCAAGACGGTTCTGGCCTACTTTAACGAGTGGTCAGAAAGCGGTGGCATTGAAGGTGTTTCCCTGCATCCGCGGCAGCATGGTCTGAGGCTCGTCGGGAACTGAGCAGGTTGAGGGCAATTCCGTGTACACGGGGCCGACCGCCAGGCCGAAGGGATTTGGAGTAGGGCGGTTCCATGGCCGTCCTAGCCGAGACTCCAGACGAAATCCGTCAGCCCATGCCCACGGTATTTCGAGTCGCCGCCAGGATCCTGGTCAATCGCGCCGAAGCTTGTCGAATGAAGTACGGCTGCCCGGCCGGGGGCTTGCGTGTTGGCGTTGGCAGTAGGGGGACGGCCGGGCAGCCGGGACCGGCAGCCTATCATGGTCGCTCGAGTGCTTACCACGGCCTCCCGCAATGACGTCGCCATCAGCGCAAATCACTCAGAACCCCTATTACTCGGATTCGGGGACTTCGGCGGCTGTGTGAAGTCGAGTTGGCATTGCGCAATTCAATGCTCGGAAAAGACTGGAAGCAAGCCCCAACAGGTTATCGATATATGAACCGGCGTGTTGCTCCTACAACTCTCAGTCAGCGCATGGTCGACCGCATTCAGCCCGGCCAATGGCTGTCTGAGAACCTCGGCTACGGTCTTGGTTCGCTCCAGGTTCGAGGTACATCCACCGGCGGGCGATACTATCTGCGCATCGGTGCAGGCCGATCCCGCATTTCTCTCGGTGCCGCAAAAGGGCGCAATCGCCTGATACTTGACGAGGCCAGGCGCCGAGCATGGGCAACTTCAGCGGCTGAACGCCACCGTATACTCCCTCAAAAAGCCCTGGGCGCTCTACTAGAGGCCTACTGCGAAACGCTCGCGGAGAATGGCAGCGACAGCGGGGCAAGCACTCGAGCGATGCTTTACCGGCATGTGCGCAACCCCCATCCACAGCTTTGGTTGCAGTCGGCCCCGTCGGTCACCGCTCAACAGATCGTCAGCGTGTTGGATCGTCTGGTAGCTGCGGGCAAGATCGCAACTGCCGGAAAACTCCGGGCTAGCTTGAACGCCGCTTTCAATCGGGCACTGAGGGCAGATCTTTGCGTCCAGTCGCCCTTGATGCGGGGTTTCGCTTTGACGCACAATCCAATTGCACGGATCGCGTCACTCTCGCCGCCCAGGGTGGCAGCGGAGCGGGTGCTGACCAGCCATGAACTACGAGCTCTCTGGTGCGCAATGAGTGAAGTGAATACCCCGGCAGGGGCGATTCTCCGGTTCTACCTGTTGACCGGGGGTCAGCGCCTGGTCCAACTGCTCCGTGCCCGGCACGACAACCTAGTGGAGGGCGGTGTACTACTTTTTGACCCAAAGGGGCGTCGGCCCGAACCTCGGCCGCACCTAGTTCCAATCACCAATGCAGCCCAGAAGGAGCTGGCTGCCATTCCAAGTGAGGGGCCCTATTTGCTGACTCAGGACGTGGGTGGGGTGCCTCCCCACCCGGCTACGCTATTTCGACACTTGCAGTCGGTTACTGGACGGCTTGTGGACGACGGTCAGGCAAGTGAAGGTATCAATTTTGCGGCGCTTCGCCGTACCATTGAAACCCAGCTGGCAGCCGCTGGTGTTCCGGCACTCGTCAGAGCCCATCTCCAGAGTCACGGCCTAGACGGGATCCAGACTCGCCACTACGACCGCCATACCTACTTCCATGAGAAACGGGCCGCGCTTGATACTCTGTTTGGGCTGTTTTTCGGCTATCAGGAGACTGGACGACAATAGTCAGGCCGTGATTGGAGGCGTCTAAAGGATCTTCCTAGGTCCGTGTCTCGGGATTTTGGCTTCAGATACGCCATTGCTGCAAAATGCCTACTGGGTTACCTTGACCTTACCCCTACTACTAGCTCCGCGGTGCAGCTCATGACAAGGAGTTCTTAGATGAGTGGCGATTCGGATAGGCCCCTTAGCTTTACAACGATAGAAAATCCCTTCCAAGCGCTGTCTGAATCTGAAAGACAAGAGATCACATCCGCGCTGTCGACTGAAACAAGAGCCCGCGCTGGTGAAATACTTGACAATCTGGACGCTGCTCTAAGGAGTTTTCACCCATTTCAGATAATCGCCCAGGTCACCGCCTATGGCCTGACGGTGACAGCCACTAAGGACGGCATTCAGAGGCCGGAGGATGGATATGAAAACTATCAGCCCGTCACAGAGCTGCTACAGGCTCTTGCACTGAAGATACCTCCACATAGCTTGGGTAGCGACCCAATTCCCCCGCAGACCTTTTCCGAGCTATTCGAAGAGGTAAAAGAGCTAACTACTCTTCTTCAGCTCAAAACAATATACGGCGACCAGCCGCCAGACGGATCAGAGAACGTCCATCTAAAAGGTTTGCAGAAGCTAACCAAAGGCTACCGTAGCCACGTTCGGAATTGGGGCTACTACGGACAGGTAAGAAACATATGTGAAGAGCTCTACACAGGGTTCGATGCGACTGTGCAAGAGCAACGCGGTTACAAAGTGAGTGATGTCTTGACGCTATTTTCGGAGTTGACCAAACGGAACGATGATTTTCTTTCTCACCGAATGGAAAAGCTTTCCGAGGTCTACAAGGCTCCAACCAAAGAGGAGATGGTGCGCACGTACTATGCTGAGTTTGGATTGGACAGTGAGGATATCCAGACCTTCATAGAAAGGTCTGGAATTGAATCGATAGATCGGAGCCACCTGCTAGCACTGCTTTGCAGTCATAGCGATCTTTTTCTTTTCGGCGGATTCACGCATAACATCGAAGGTCTTTCAAGTGACTTGGGTATGAGCTCAAAAGCTGTCTCAAAGATCTGTGTGGACTTTGGGTATGGTCTGGGTGATCTTGCTGATAGTGATAGTGAGCACTCCGTGCTGGAAAATCCAATCTGGCAGCGGCCCATAGTTAACCTGGGCGAATCATTGTTCTGCGCCCTTCCGCAAGTATTTTTCAGTTTTGCAATTCCCGCACTTGAGCAGGTAATAGAGGAGTGCGACGCACCACGTCTATTTAAACACCGATCCAACTATCTTGAATCAAAAATCGAGCAGTTGGCAAGGCGGCATTTCGCTGAGTCGGAAGCGACTATTGTGCCGAACTTTGAGTGGGTGCAGGGGGATGATAGATACGAATCGGATCTCGTGCTGCAGCTTGACTCAACCGTCCTGATTATCGAAGCGAAGTCGCAGAGAATATCCCCGTCTGCTCTTCGAGGCGCACCGGATCGTATGAAGCGACATGTACGGGAGATCGTTGTGGAGCCGAGCAAGCAGTCGCGTAGGCTGGAGCTGGCAATCCAGGAGGCGATGAGAGAAGCGACGGGTGAAGGCCAATTGAATGACCGAGGACTAAATCTAAGTGCGGTCCGGAAGATAATCCGTATATCCGTCACTTTGGAGGACTTTGCTGTGGTCCACGGGTGCTTGTATATGCTTGAGGATGCGGGTTGGGTGCCAAGCGACTATTCACCATGCCCAACGATGACCTTGGCAGACTTTGAGACCGTCCTGGATTTGCTGGATAATCCCCTACATATATTGAATTATTTTAGGCGACGATCGGATCTGGTCACCAAGGTTAGGCTACAGGGGGATGAGATCGATTTCCTTGGGCTGTATTTGAGAACACTGCTCAATATTGAGCGCCAGATTCCCAGTGATCATAACTTTGTAGTGCTCCCCGAAATGTCGAGTAAGATAGACAACTTCTACGAGTCAGCTGATCATGGCATCCACATTAAGAAGCCCGTGCCGGAAATGGCAGCGTGTTACCGCCGAATCATATCGCAGGTAGCAGAGCGACAACGTCCTGGTTGGACAGAACTGGGAATGGTTCTGTTGAGGCTAGCTCCTGAGGAGCAACGGGAATTTTGCAGGCAGACTGGTATATTCTCTCGGATTGTTGAACAGAACTGGCGGCGGCGCCATAAAAATATCGTGATATGCCGACCTGCTAGCGCAAATGAAGTCGTTCTGGCAATGGTCCTATACAAGGATAAGAATTCCGAAAAGCGTGATGAATTCATAGATAGCGCACTCAGTTACGCGTTTTCCGAGCAAGGCTCTGCTGTGTGCGTGGTGATGGCGCGGAATATCGATGATGATGAACTGCCGTTTCATTTTATTGCGCTCACTTACCCTTCGAATGAAACACAGCCATAGCTCAGGCGCGCGTTACCCCAACGTCATAATGATCGATGAGGGGGTCAAGTCGGCTGCAGAAAGCCCTTCTGATTAGTGGTGTTTCGCGGCGGAACATTCTCGTTGAGGGCCTGTCTTACTCATAGAGCAGATCATTCGATGTAATAGCGCGCGGAGTAAATGATTTAAGGAGGTTTAAGGGCATGAGCAAGAAAAAGGACGTGCACGTTGTTCCTCACAAAGGTAAATGGGCAACAAGAACGGAAGGGGCGAGTCGAGTTGGATCGATTCACGATACGCAACGAGACGCGATTGATAAGGGGCGAGGGCAGGCTAAGCGGAATCAGTCTGAGTTGGTTATTCATCGGGAGGATGGCCGAATTCGCGATAGCGACAGCTATGGCAATGACCCTCATCCCCCGAAAGACAAGAAGCATTAATTCTGTCCAGTGTGGTGCGATTTGGAGCTCGATGAGTATGTTCCAAGCGCAGAGGGCTACCCGATCGGCAGCGCATTCCCATTTCAGGATCGAAAGGCTACTTGGTTGAGGCAACGGTAGCGGTGTGATGAATCATTGCGACTCGCATGCGATGCGGCGCTGTTACAGGCTCGTTTGTCGCCCTGCAAGGGTTATTGTTGAACCTGAACAGATGGTTAAATGTCGTCACTGACTGGCGTTGACGGGCCCCTGTGCCTAAAGGGGTTCATTGCTGTGCCCACATGCGACGCGCTGGAGTCCTGTAAGGATCGCAGATGTCTATGTAGCTTTGAAGGCCACGAGCTATATGAATGGATCCGTTAGGCCCGAAAACCCAACATGTCCGCGATTTATTGTATAACCAGTCCGAATCCGCTTTTTGCACAAGCCTCACGGAGGCGGTGCGGGCATTTGAGTGGACTGGAGAGATCTCCGTGTTCCTGCTAGGAGCCCAACCCTTCGCAAGCTCCGCAGTGGCGAAAAAGGCCTTGCCGGGAAGCGCTTAGTTGGGCCAGTGCCCGCTGCAGCATCGGAGTTCCGGTTAAGCTACCAATTCGAGGATCGATAAACAAGTCGGCGAGCTACGTGACCGAGCAGCCCGGGCGCAGCCCCGCAGCTAATTACCGATCTTCTCACGAATGTCGGCTGTGATATTGTGAACGACCTCAGCGTACTGTCCGCCAGATTTATACGCTTCTTTTGAGTACTTGCTATGGCCTGCATACTCCTCGACGAAAGTATCTGCCGAATTGCATATACTGTCGAGGATCTGGACCGTCCTAGCCTCCCTCCATACTATCGACTTCGAATCAAGAACGTTAATGTATTTCCGCGTAAAACTCACGAGCTCTTCTACATGATTTGCGGCTCGTTCAATCCGTATAGATAGACCTTCTAAGTCTTTAATGGAAGCTATGTGTGACAAGTAGCCATTAAGAATCTCTAGAGCCTTCAATGCTGGATAGAATGGATTTCCGCGCTGATATGTAAATTCGATGTTGTAGGGCAGCAAACCGCTTTGCAAGCGCCGCCGAGAATCACTAATCCGCTCTTTTGCGTCATTAACAGAACGAATACATTCGTCAAGAGTATGGATAATGTTAGCGTTTACAGAATAGTCAACGAGTGCTTCCTGTCTCAGGGATACGATCTGAGAAACCG
>JAAAPI010000251.1 GCA_009908325.1 Verrucomicrobiota bacterium
CTCAACCGGCGCAACAACAAGAATGGCATGCTATGGGATCGTTTCAATGCGATGACCCGACACCCTTACGCACTTCCGCCTCCGCGTATTGTTCGACGATCTAATCCGCAAACACGCTTCGTCTTTTAGCGAATCCATGTCACTGAGGAACCGGATGCGTTAATCGCGCCCATCCGGGTCTGCGGGGGCGCGGTCGGGCAACCGGCCGCTCTACCCGGAATTACGTGGTGCTGGATCCTTAAGTTAGCGCCATTCACGGTGCCCCCTTTATCACGTTGCGTTGCCTTCACGGCTCAAGAGAAAATAACCTTTAGTTATGAGGTTTGGTCGCAGTGACTGGCTTTACGCCAGGAGTCGGTCAGAGGGGTTTTCAGAATACTCAGAGCTGCCGATACGCTCCACGATCGGGCGATAGACGCTGCGGTAGAAGAGTTGCTCGTAGGCCCGGGCACCCGCGCGGTCGAGGTTGCTCACGTATTTCCAAAAACCATAGACGCGGGTAAGCGTCATCAGGCGTGAGGCGTAAAGCCGCCAGGTGTAGCGCTCCTCCACCCGGTCGATCCCTCCCTGCGAAATCCGCTGCCAATGCGCGGGGTCTTCCGCGCACCGGGCAAAGAAATCGGCTATTTTATCGGCGGCCGCTGCTCCATGGTTCGGGTCGATATGGTAGCCGCTTTTCCCTTCTTCGATGATCTCGAGCGGCCCGCCGAAGACGGTGGCGAAGGTGGGCAGGCCCGAGGTCATCGCTTCAATCACGGTAAGACCGAATGCTTCGAAGAGAGCCGGCTGCACGAATGCGCCGCCCTTGTCAGCGATCGTGCGGTAGAGCTCCCCGTTGAATACTTTGTCGGATTGTTTCGGAACCCAGCGAAGCTGCCCCTGCAGTCCGTGTTGATCGATCAGGTCATGAAAGATGCGGATTTGTGCTTTCTCCTCCTCGTCGTTTGAATCCTCAAGACGGGTGTTGCCGGCGATCACGAAGACGTTCGCCAGCTCGCGGAGGCGTTCGTGCGCGGCATACCACTCGACGAAGCCAGTCATATTCTTCACCTTGTCGAGTCGCGACATGAGAAAAAGCATCGGCTTCGATGTGTCGTCAAAGCCGGAAACGGCCTCGGGGAAATCGCCGTAGAGAAGTTCTTCGATGTCGCTCTCCAAACCGGGCAGCCGTTTCTCCGTCTGCGTGTGCGGGAAATAGACATTTTCGTCGGCACCCGGTGAGACGATGTTGAATTTTGGATCAAAGACGTCGATCCCCTTGGGCACACGAAAAAGACCGGGCATGGTGAAGGCGGCGTAGGACTCGTATTGGCCGACGCTTTCGGCGTTTCCGGCAATTTCCTGATAGGTGGAGGTAATAATAAAGTCGGCCGCGTTCATCGCGAGCAGGTCGGCCGTAAAATGCGCGGAAAAGTGGTGATCGTCCTCGTTTTCCCTCCAGTAAAGATCCGAAAAGAGGTATTTGGTTTTTTCGAGGGCGTGGGCGATGTTGCACTGGGTGACCCCCAGCCGCTCGGCGAGCAGTGTGGCCACCAGATTGCCGTCCGAGTAGTTACCGATGATCAGGTCCGGTTTGCCTCCGAGTTCGGCCAGAATGACCTTTTCCGAGTCGATCATAAACCGCTCCAGGTAGGGCCACACATGAAAACGTGAAATCCAGTGCGGCACGACTGCGCCGCTGGCTTCGGTGAAGGGGACACGAATAATCCGGGCGTTGCGGGTGCCGTTAATGCTCTCCTCAGCGACGTCACACCCGGTATCGGAGGCATCCGGAATCCGCCGGGTGACGACAAGGATGTTCGGTTCCGTCTGCAGGCCCTGCTCTTCAAGACGGGTCCGCATCTCCTCCTCCAGCGCCCGGACTTGATCGAGAATGTAAACGACCTGTCCCCCGGTATCGGGCAAACCGAGCACGTTTGACTGCCCGAAATAACCGTGGGGGCTGAAAATCACCACATTGAAAACCATGGGGATACGGCAAAGAAAGGCTTCGATGCCCTGTGGCTCCGGTGCGTCAATAATCTCGGAGAGAAGATGGAGCATGTGCCGGATTCGCTGTACCGTATCGCCCCACCCGACTTCCAGGCCCAACGCGTTCATGTCGGGTCGGATCGCATCCCAAGTCTTATCGTCGGGTTGGTCGGAGAGAAACGCTTCCGCCCGCTCAAGTGCTTGCTCCAATTCGGATGGCTCTCGAATGCGATCGGACAGCATCAGCTGTTTGCCCTCATGGTGGTGGAGGCGGAGAAATTCGAAGAGGGTGCGCAAGCGCTGTTCCTGGCTGGAGAAAAGGCGGTTCGAAAGGGTCCGGTTGAGGTATTCGACCCCCTGCCCGATCTGCCGCTTATCGCGCATGAGTGGCACATCATTTAAGAAAGGCCGGGTATTGAATTCAATGGGCCATTCCCCGGAGGCCTCACCTTTATGGACAAGCGACTCACGGGAGGAAAGAAAGGTGTCGGTCGAAATCTCCTCGAAAGAAAGATCATCGAGATGAAACTTCGCGTAGACCCATCGTCCGATCGAGGGCCGGAACTCAACCAAAAGCCAGGGATCCCAATAGGAGGCACTCATCGCCGAAGCAAATAGCTCCGGCGGGCGTTCGTCCTGCGACTGGCTCTCCCCGCCGACTTCTTCGATCAGATCGTGAAGGTCCGACTGGAGGAGAAACTTGCGTTTGCGGTCGCGAATTTTCTTAAAAAGGAGATAAAGAAACCGCCGTTCGCCATCTTCGAACGCTTCATTTAGACCAAAGTGAGTGGAGCTGTTTCGAGTATTCACGCCATCGGAGGCTGCTGTGACAGAAACGTGTGTCAAGGGGCTAGCTGTGGGCCGATTGTCCACTGGAAGTGACGTTTAATTACCCTCCCCGGATCCGACACAATCAACTGCTTTCGACCGCTTTGCGCGTCGCGCGGCAGGCCTCGCTCTCGTAGAAAGCGCGGTCTTTATCGCTGAGAGACTGGACACCATCTGCATTGGCCTCCTCGACAATCGAGCGGGGAAAATATTTGCGCCGCAGCCAGAGGGCCACGTGGACCAGGCCGATGAGCACGGGCACCTCGATGAGCGGGCCGACCACGGTGGTGAAGGCAACGCTTGAGGCGACGCCAAAAACAGCGATGGCGACCGCGATAGCCAGCTCGAAGTTGTTGCCGGAGGCGGTGAAGGGGATGCCCAAGTAGATCATAACGCTGACGAAAATCTCGCCGATCGTCACGTCGGCCACAGTTTTGCCGCCAATTCCCCGAACGCTGGAGAGATCGATCCCGAGCAGCCCGGGCAGCCAAGTGATAAAAATCCAGGCATAGACCCCGAAGAGCAAAATCTGAAAAACACTGTTGAAGGCGACCAGCCCGGCGCAGTATTCGGTGTTGCCTTTGGCGAGTTGGTTCCAGACCAGGACCATGGCGAAACAGCGGGCGATACCAACCAGAATGAGGCCCACCATGTATTCGGGATGACCGTGCAGGAAGATCGCAGCCAGTGTGAACATGAGGATGGGGCCGACGATCCAGTTTTGCAGCAAAGAGACCCCGAGGACACGGAGGTTGGAAAAAACCTTGGGGAGTTGCTCATACTTCACCTTGGCCAGCGGCGGATACATCATGAGGATGAGTCCGAAAGCGATGAGCAGGTTTGTCGTGCCCACCGTAACAGGTGCGAAAAAGGCCTCGGGATCACCGATCAGGAAATACCCGACCCCCACACCGAGGGCCATGGCGACGAAGATCCAGACCGTCAGAAAACGGTCAAGAAGTGACATTTTTTTTGCGATGGAGGTCATAGAAAGTTCGAAATCGCGTTGAGCAGATAGCCGGTGAAGATGATCGCGACGGTGGTGATCGTGAAGTAGAGGGCGATCAACTTCAGTTGCATGACACGGCGGAGCATGATGGCCTCCGGCAGGCTGAGAGCGGCCATGGCCATCATAAAGGCAAGGGCCGTGCCGAGCGGAATGCCTTTTTCAAAGAGTACGACGGCGATTGGTACAATGGCGGCACAGCTGCCATACATCGGCACACCGAGAACGGTGGCAAGCGGTACGGAGAAGATGCCGGTGGCGTCCATGAGGCCATGGATCGTTTCCTGCGGGACGTAGTTGTGAATAAAGGCACCGATGCCAACACCAACCAGCACCCAGAGCCAGATTTGGCGAATGACGCTGACCGCTTCGTCCCAACCGAAGCGCAGGCGTGTGCGCCAATTGTGCTCAATCGTTTCACTGTCTGCGTGGGCCGAGGCGATGATATCGTGTTCCAGAAAGTGCCCCAGTTTCATACGGCCAAGGATCGCGCCCGCGACCGTGCCGATAAGAAGCCCGCTGCAAACGTAGGCGATCGTGATGGGCACACCAAACTCCCCTGCCATGAGGATAACCAGATACTCATTGATGATCGGCGAGGTGATCAGAAAAGAAAAAGTGACGCCGAGGGGCACGCCGGCCTTGAGCAGGCTGATGAAGATGGGAATCGACGAACAGGAGCAAAAAGGCGTGATCGCTCCGAAGAGCGCGGCGACAAAATTACCGCCTAAACCGCCCCGCCCCATCCAGCGACGCAACTTGTGTTCGGGTAGCCAGGTGCGGACGACTCCGATGATAAAGATCATCACCGCCAGAAGCAGGAAGATCTTCACCGTATCGTAAACGAAGAAGTGGACGGCCCCGCCGAGTTGTGACTCGGGGTCGAGACCCGCCCAATCGTAGATCAGCAGATCGGTCAGCTCTAACAGCATTTACCGCCTTTGTCGTCCTTACCGCCGCAGCAGCTTTGCTGGGATTGTTCGTCCGCCTTTTGCTTCATCGAGTCATCCAGCTTTTGGAAGATCCGGCCAAAGAGGCCGGGCTTCTTCGTCGCGTCGGTTGTCTCGGGTTGGTGAATCTTGTTGTTTTTGTGTTCGTTCATAAGTGGTGGAGACAGCGAAGCTGCCGGAGGGTTGGAGGGTTGGAGGAATGGAGTCAGCTTCCCTGTTCAGCGGCCTCGCGGTAACCGGCGGCGTAGGCTTCGAAGACGAGTTTGATTTGATCGCGGATGCGGCGGAAGGCATTGAGCTCGCTCTCGCCCTCGCGGATGGCGTGGGGTGGATCTTCAAAGCCCCAGTAGTAGCGGCTGACTTGGCCGGGAAAGGTCGGGCAGGCCTGATCGGCATTGCCGCACACGGTGATGACGGTGTTGATTCCGGCGTCCAAATACTGATTGAGGTGCTCGGACTTGTGGTCGGAAGCATCGATACCGATTTCCCGGAGCACTTCGATGGCCAGGGGGTGGACTTCGCACTTGGGATTCGACCCGGCGCTGAAAACCTCGAAAAGGTCTCCGGCGACCGCCCGGAGTATACCTTCGGCCATGTGGCTGCGGCAGGAGTTGCCCGTGCAAAGAATGAGAACTTTTTGCTTTTTCATAGAGATCGCTGAAATGTTAGCAACAGCCGTTTTTTTGTCCGCCGAGGAGGACGTCGGAGCAAGCGGACGCTTCTTTGCCCAGTCGACGGATGACCTTCTCCCGTCGCCTTAAATCCTGTTGAAAGCAGAGCTCTTCACCGGCGCAGTCCTGAAGACATTTCAAATTTTCCTCGAGGAGCGGATGCGCCGGTTCGGGGAGTCGGTAGATCATCCACTGAGCCTGACGCTCCGCTTCGACCATACCCAGCTCCTTCATGTAGCGAAGTTGCTTGGACGTTTTGACCTGATCGGTGTCAAGGATCTCCATCAAGTGGCAGACGCACAAAGGCCCCTGGCGCAGCAGGTTGAGGATGCGTAAACGCTGCCGGTCACAAAGACACTTGTAGATCGCAATAAAATCCATGAGACGGTATATGCAACATTGCGCATATACTGTCAAGTGATAATAAGAAATACGCAGAGGCTATTCCAAAACTTCCGCATCTTCGGGAAACCCGAAATAGTCGGAATAAATCCCGATATTGTGCTCGCTTTTTTCCACAATCACCCGGTTTTCGAACGTCTCATTGCTGTAGGACTCAACATCGAAGGGCATGAGAACACCGTCGACTTCCCGATAATCGGAATAGAAAAACCTTCGCTCATTTCCATCGGAGAGCGTGTCGACCCTCGAAATTAAATGCAGGTTGTCCGGATCAATGTAGGCTTTAGAACGAATATTCGGGTCTTCCCTCTCGAATTCCACAACAATTGCTGTCTCATCCTGAAAATCCCCACGCTCGATCTCGTTGATGCGTCCTTCGTTCAAGAGAAAAAGCTCCATGACGGGATCAAAGAAGGTGCCCAGTCTTCGAATTCGGTTTGCATCGTCTCCTTCCAATAAGCGCACGACCGAGTCCCGTTGACCACCGGTGAATTGCACCCAGACCACATCGCCGTCGATTACGAAACTTTGCTCATAGTCGGGAAACTTGAGTCTTAATAAACTTTGGCCGGGGCGTCTTTTCACAGAGAGGAACGGGATCCGTTCTGCCGGGGTTTCGAGAATGCCGCGTGTCCGGGTGCTGCGGAGACCTGCGAGCAATGCTTCGCCACCATTCGCGGCCAAATAGCTGCGCCGGAGACTGTCTACGGACGACGCCGGGGCCAATATACTTTGCCCGGAGGCATCTTCTTTCCCGTCCCCTGAATCGCTGCTTGTCGGTTTGTTGAGCAGGGAGACAACAAAGAAAACCGTAATGGCAAACAGGAGACCCGCTAAAATGAAGGGGCCCCACATCCACAATCGTGCTTTAAATTCTGTAGGTTCCATTTGCTTGAGACGTTATGGGGAAACTGGGATTGATTAAAAAATCTGATCACGCTCGTCGCGGTGGCGGACTTGGGTGAGTCTACCCTTAAACTGGGTGGCCAGCACTTGCAAAACCTCGGGCGGTAGCTTGGCTTGGGCTTCTTCAACGGTGATTAGGGCTTCGTCGCGCTTTTGTGCCTCAAACGCATGGTCTAAATGTGTCGGCTCAGCGGGATGCGCGGTACCTTCCAGTTCGCCATCGCTAATCTCGCCGTCGAGCGCGGCGGTCAAAAATTCGGAAGGATTCGGCAGGGGCTCATTCGGCGACCGCTCCGATGCATCCAGTGTGGACGGCGCATCCGTGGCAGTTACGGCGTCTTTGGATACCGCTTCGGCTGAGTGAACCGAATCGCGGTCGGTATCAAGCTCCCGGGAGGCGGCATCAGTCGCTTGATGGGTGCGGTCGCTCTTCGGGACGACTAGTTTTTTTTTACGTCGCTGGAGCTTGCGCTGCTTGCATTTGCGGCCTCGCCTCCCCCCACGCTTCCGGCTGCGGTGACTTGCTTGATCAGCGTATCGATAGCGCGGGAGCGGGATTCCTCGGCCGCTTTGAGGAGCACCACCTCGAAGTTCACCTTCTCCGAGAGACCGCGCTGCACGGCGGCCTCGCCCCGGTGCAGGGCGTCAAGCATGCGCATAATGGACTCGGTCGTCATATCGCAGCCGAGCTGATCGGTCCGACCGCCCTTTTCGATGGCGGCCAGCAGCGCCTTGCGACCGTGAGCCTGGAGATCGACCAGAATACGGTAGAGATCGCGCCCCTCGCTGGCGAAGGTATCCACCGCCTCAATAATCTTTGCAAAATTCAGCCCGGCAATAGCTTCGGCCAGTTCGGCGATACGTTCAGCGGAAACCAAGCCGTAAACGTCGAGCACGTCACTCTCTTTAATATCGCTGCCGCAGAAGGAGATCATTTGATCGAGGATCGACTGCGCATCCCGCATGCCGCCGTTGGCCAGGCGGGCAATGGAGGCCAGAGCGGGCGGCTCGACCTGAATGTTTTCCGCACCGCAGATTTCGGTGAGCTTTTCGGTGATCACTTCGTCGGAGATGGGCCGAAACTCAAAGCGCTGGCAGCGCGAAACGATGGTCGGCAGGACCTTGTGCGCCTCGGTTGTCGCGAAGAAAAATTTAACATGCTCCGGCGGCTCTTCGAGAGTCTTGAGGAGCGCGTTGAACGCGGCAGTGGAGAGCATGTGAACCTCGTCGATAATATAGATCTTGTAGCGACACTGTGCCGGGGCAAACTGGCACTCCTCACGAAGGCTGCGGACCTGCTCGACGCTGTTGTTGGAGGCTCCATCGATCTCGATCACGTCCATGCAAGAGCCGTCCATGATGGCCCGACTGGTTTCGGACTCGTTGTCGGGCGTAGCGCTGGGGCCACCTTCGGCGTTGAGCGCCTTGGCGAAGAGCCGAGCCGTGCTGGTCTTCCCCGTACCGCGGGGTCCGACGAAGAGATAGGCGTGAGCGATGCGCTTCGTCTCAATGGCGTTGCTCAGAGTGCGCACGATATGGTCTTGCCCCACCAGTTCACTGAACTGTTTGGGACGCCAGCGGCGCGCGATGACTTGGTAAGCTTTTTCCATTTGGGTTGGGAATCAGGAAGCGGACAGGCGAGCTTTCTGGCAAGGGACTTTTTTTAGAATCATGCCCTCCCGCAAACTTATCCCATTTTGCATGATGCCTAAGCTGGACTTTCTCCGCTTGAGGCCCGTATTTATGTTACCTGAGCGCCTGCGCTTATCCTGCTATGTTTTTAAAACGTTTCGGTCCTTATTTCAGATATCTCAAACCAGTCCGCTTTCAATTTGGCCTGGGCTTGTTTTTTGGGATCGTCGCAGCTGCGGCTTCGGGGGCGGGCCTGCCCTTTGTCATCAAATTCCTGGTGCCACTGATTACCTCCGACGATGCGCCGGTCGGGCTGGAATTGCTGCTTGTTTTGTCGTCGGTTCCGATCGCCTTTTCACTTCGGGCGGTGGGCAGTTTCCTCAATGCCTACTACATGGCCTACGCAGGTATGCACGTGCTCGAGCAGTTGCGGCTCATGGTTTTCGCTAAAATCCAGACCCTGCCGCTGGGATTTTTTCACCGCAACAGCGTGGGGGATCTCATGAGCCGGATTGTCGGCGATACCTTGCAACTCCAGAACGCTATCGTTAAGGTGGTCAATAGCCTGGTCAAGGAACCGGCCACGCTGATTAGCGCGATTCTCTTTCTGACCTATTTGACGATTTCCCAGCAGGAGGTGGCCTTTATGCTCATCGCGCTGGCCTCGGTACCCGCCTGTGTTTTCCCGATTAAAATCATCGGTAAGCGTATTTTGAAAAAGTCCCGGTTGGCTCAGCAGGAAGCCGGCGAGGTCAATAACGTGCTCAATGAAAACCTCGGCTCCGTGCGGGAAATACGTGCCTACAATCTGGAGAAGCGCGAGATGAACCGCTTCGAGCGGGTCTGCCATCGTTTTTTCAAGCTGTCGCTCAAGACGGTAAAATATGATAAAGCACTCTCTCCCCTGATCGAGTTGGTTTCGGCCTTCGCCATCGTCTTTGCGCTTTACGTCGCCGTTCAGAAGAACATCGCTCCGGAAATCATGGCGTCCATCCTGACCGCACTTTATATGTGCTACGAGCCGATCAAAAAGCTTGGGGCGGTTTCGAACATCATCCGCAAAGCGGAGGCCTCGCTGGATCGTCTCGAGTATATTTTGAAATCGGAGGATACGGTGCCGGAGACACCGAATCCGGTGCCGATGCGTTCCTTGCGCGGCGGCATAGAGTTTCAGGGGGTTACCTTCAGTTATGAGGAAGAGGCCGCTCTAAAAAACGTTGATGTGCAAATCGCCCCCGGGGAAGTCATCGCCCTCGTCGGCCCCAGTGGTGCGGGTAAGTCCACCTTCGCCAACATGGTGCCCCGCTTCTACGATCCGCAGGTGGGCCGGGTTGTGATCGACGGCACGGATGCAAGGGATTTCGCAAAGGGTAATCTACGCAGTCAAATTGCATTGGTTTCCCAGGATGCGATCCTTTTTGACGAGTCCATCGCCCACAATATTGGATTGGGTAAAGAAGGTGCCAGCATTGACGAGATCCATACTGCAGCGCGCATGGCCAATGCGGAAAGCTTCATCAGCCAACTGGAGGGCGGATTCGACTACACGGTGGGGGAACGCGGCAGTCGGCTCTCCGGTGGCCAGCGGCAGCGCATCTCCATTGCCCGCGCCTTCCTGAAAAATGCACCGATTATCATACTGGACGAGCCGACCTCGGCGCTCGATGCCGAGAGCGAGCACGCCATCCAAGGTGCCCTGAAGACACTCTCCAAGGGGCGCACCGTGCTCATTATTGCCCACCGTTTCAGCACGATTCAACACGCCGACCGCATCCTGGTCTTCAATCAGGGTCGTATTTCAGCCCAAGGCACACACACCGAACTATATGCAAATAATTCGCTCTACAAAAGTCTCTACGACAAACAAACTCAAATGAGCTAAAACCCCGAAACGTTCTATGAAACCACAACACCTGAAGAAAGTCATCCCTTGCCTCATTCTTATCCTGGCAATCGCCGGGTTGAGCGCTTGCTCTTCAACCCGCACCGAGCAGGGTGTGACGATTGAGCAAAATCGAGGGCTCAACCCCTTGAACTACATCCCCGGCTTGTAACGCAGAAGAAGCTTCTTCAAACCCTCAAACTCCTCAAAGCGGAGCCAGTAGAGCAGGCCAAAGTAAAACGCGGCCCCGCCCGGAACGGAAACGAGGACAATAAGTGTGGCCGCCATCTTCTGCCCAAACCCAAGTTCTGTGAAGAGCGCGGCTGCGCCCCAGCAGGCAGCACCCATGGCCAAGGCGGACAGCAGAACTTTCATGATGGACCTGCGCAGACCAAAAAACCCGAGCGAATTGTGCCGCCGGGCGAGGGCCCGCCAGAGGCAAACGCTTTGCACCACAGCGGATAGAACGTTGGCAGCGGCCAGGCCCGCCGCTCCGAATAGCCGCATGAGCCCCAGCCCGGCCAGCAGATTGATAAGCAGGCACCACCCCGCCACGCGCACTGGAGTGCGCATGTCTTTGACCGCATGTAGACCGCGCGTGGCATAAGTCGCGGCCGAATAAAAAGGCAAGCCGAGCCCGTAAATGGCGAGAAGGGGAAGGGTTGCTGTAATGTCGGCCTGTTCGAACGCACCCCAGAGAAAGAGCAGTTCGAGGATCGGTTCCCCCAAGACGGCCAGACCGACTCCGGCCGGCACGGCTATGGCAGTAACCAGTCGCATACCCTGAAGGAAGGCTTGCGAAAACCCGGCTTCATCCCCTGTGGAACGTGCCTTAGCCAGGAGTGGGAAAAAGACCGTAGCCACTGCAATGGTGAACACCCCCAGCGGCAGCTCCATGAGTCGGCTCGCCAAATAAAGCACCGAGACGGCCGACTCTTCCAGGCTGTAGGCCAATAGTCGTGAGACGAGGATGTTAACTTGAAGAATGGCCGCTCCCATCAAGCCGGGAAGGAAAAGCTGCCACAGCTCGGTTAACTCAGCCCCACCCCTCGATTCAATTTTGGGGCGCCAACCCTGCCGCATCAGATCGATAGCGGGGACCAGCAGTTGCAGTGAACCGCCGAGGAGGACCCCGCCACAAAGCCAGTAGACCGTGCCTGCGGGATCTGCTTCAAGCCAGCGCCCGATGAGCAGGGACCCGATCATCGCACCGTTGAGCAGGATCGGCGTCGAAGCTGCCACGGCGAAACGCCCGACCAGATTAAGCCCCGCCGAAATGATTGCAGCCAGGCAAATAAAGAGCATGTAGGGCAGCAGCCAGACTGCTAACTCTGCACCCAGCATCCAGCGCTCCGGCAACCAGGGCTGCCCGGAAGCCCAGGCCAGAAGTGCCATCCCCACGGTCACGATAACGCCAAGCGCGAGCAGCAACCGTAGTAAAACCTGATTAAAAAAGCGGAATGCGCCGGTCTGCCCCTCGCGCTCCCGCATATCGGAAAAAACCGGAACCAGCGCCGAAGTGAGAGCTCCCTCTCCCAACAACCGCCGGAATAAATTCGGCAATGTGAAGGCCAAAATAAACGCTGAATTCCACAGACTCGTCCCCAAAGCCGCAAAAATCAATATATCGCGCGTGAGTCCCAGCACACGGGAGCCCACCGTGGACAGACTCACCACTGCAATGTTTTTGAGATTTCGTAGCATTTGAGGACCAACAACCCAAGAAACTACGCTGTAAAAAACTTTGGCAATTCTATATTTTCATGCTCTTAATCGGAGGATATCCAGATTTTTTTACCTTTTGCGACCAACTCACACCCGAAACGAATTAATAATGCCACTAATTTCCAAACTCACCGTCCGGCTCAAACGCCACCCGAAACGAGTCGTCTTCCCCGAGGGAAGTGATCCGCGCATCCTCCAAGCTGCCCGACAATTCGCCTCCAACAAGTTGGGTGTTCCCATCCTTGTAGGGGAACGCGCGAAAATTAAAGAGAATGCTGAAAAGCTCGATATTAGCCTCGACCGCATTCGCGTGATCGAACCACGCCATAGCGAAGAATGGGCAAATTTCGTAAAGCGGTTTCATGGTCTCCGCCGCTTCAAAAATCTCAAGGAAAAGGAAATCGAACAATACCTCGAAGACACCAACTACTTTGCCACCATGATGCTGGCCACCTCGCAAGCCGATGCGATCGTTTCTGGTGCGACGAGCTCCGCCTCCAGCGCCCTCCGCCCCTTACTGCAAATCGTCCCGCGCCTGCCGGATGTGAACACCGTTTCTTCGCTCAATATCTTCGATCTGGAGGATCCCGAGACCGGTAAGGACCGGGAGCTCTTCCTCGCCGACTGTGCCGTCGTTCCGGAGCCCACGAGCGAGCAACTCTGCGACATCGCGGTGACCACTGCCGCCCTGCGCTTTCACCTGACCAATTCAAAGCCCTACGTCGCTCTGTTGAGCTACTCCAGTAAAAGCGTGACCTCAAAGAATCCCACCGTTTCGAAAATGAAGGCCGCGACCGAGCTGGCCCGCAAGAAAGCGCTCGCGCTGGGTATTCCCATGGAGATCGACGGCGAGCTACAGGTCGACGCTGCCCTCGATCCTATCACCGCGAAGACAAAGCGCATCGAAGGCCCCGTGGCGGGGCAGGCCAACGTGCTTATTTTTCCAAATCTGCACGCCGCCAATATAGCCTCGAAGCTCGTCGACACGCTCACCCGGGCGCGAAACTATGGGCCCATTCTAACCGGGCTGACCAAGCCCGCTGCCGAGATCAGCCGCGGGGCCACCGCCAGTGACATCTTTGGCACCGCCGTCATGGTCGCCTCCCAGTCGATTGATCACAAACTGCTCTACCCCACCGATAATCAGGACGACCTGAATGAGGATGTGACCATACTCTGAAGAGAACTTAAACCAGCTGTCTACCCGCAACGACTTTATGGCATCTTACCAACACTTCTTCAGTGAGCCCGACGATACGGAGGTATTGACCGCTCCCCGCAACCGGACGACCAAGCGGATCTTCATCGCAGCCACCAGGATGAACGACGGTAAGACCACGACTAGCCTGGCACTCTTTTCAGCGCTCCGCACCTTCACCACTCGGGTCGGGTTCATAAAACCGGTCGGGCAACGCTTCGTTGAGGTCGAAGGCCACCAAATCGACGAAGATTCGGTGCTGCTAAATCGAATCTTCGACGTAGGAATACCGATCCGCGCGATGAGCCCGATCGCCGTGCACCATAATTTCACGCGGGACTTCCTGGACGATCCGGAGATCAACCATGCTGAGATTATCAACCGCATGTGCCGCGCTTTCGACCGTGCGGCATTTGATCAGGACTACATTATCATCGAAGGCACGGGACACGCCGGGGTCGGTTCCGTATTTAATCTGTCCAACGCGGACGTGGCCCGCCGCCTCAACGCGAAGGTCATCATCGTGGCCAGTGGTGGCATTGGGCGACCGGTCGACGAAATCGCTCTGAATAAGGCTGTCTTCGAACAGGCCGGCGTCGAAATCATCGGTGCGATCATCAACAAGGTCGTGCCGCACAAGATCGAAATGATCGAAAAATACTGCCGTATCGCACTTGCCCGGATGAATATCCCGCTCCTCGGCTGCATCCCCTACGAACAAAAACTTACCCAACCCAACCTCGAACAAATTGTCGCCGAGATCAACGGACGCTGGCTCAATGGCAAGGAATCCGCTGCTAACAACCGAATCGACAAGGTCGTCATCGGCGCCATGGCCGCCAAAGGGCTGGTCGAGCACCTGACACAGGGTAAACTGATCATTGCTCCCGGAGACCGCGAGGACATCATTCTCGCAGCCGTTGCCGCCCAGGGTGTCGCCATTGAACAGGGCATCGCAGGTATTATCCTGACCCGCGATATACTGCCCCACCCGCGCCTCATGGAAATGATCGCAAAAACCAGTATCCCGGTTGCCATCTGTTCCGAAGACAGCTATGTAGTTGCCTCGAAAGTGAACAACATGACCGTCAAGACCCAACCGAGCGACGAAGATAAAATACCCATCATCAAAGATTTAATCATTAAAAATACCGACCTGAAGGTCATCCGAAACGCGTTTGATTCGCAGGAGTAGTCATTAGCATCATGCCCGCAAAAGAAGAAGAAACACCGAGTTTTGAAGCCTCCCTGGAGCGTCTCGAATCGCTCATTCAGGCAATGGAAAATGGCGACATCCCTTTAGCTGATCTGGTTGCGAAATTCGAAGAAGGCTCTAAACTCCTCAAGCAGTGTCAGTCACAACTCAAACAGGCGGAGTTGAAAATCGAGCAGCTCAATTTAAAAACCGGAAAGCTCGAAGAGTTCGGTCTATCCAACGAAGACTAAACGCCGCGAACGGTTCTATTTTGAGTCTCGTCTTGCTCGCACCTACGCACACCAAACCATGCCCCTTTTAGATCGGATACAATCCCCGGACGACGTTAAAGAACTCGCCGCTGAGGACCTCCCAAAGCTTGCCGAGGAAATACGGGCCCGGATCATCGCGACGACCTCGCGCAACGGAGGCCACATCGGCCCAAATCTCGG
>JAAAPI010000113.1 GCA_009908325.1 Verrucomicrobiota bacterium
CCTTCAATTCTGTTCTTTCTTCTTCGGGCGTCTGCTCAAAGTCCTGCGTGGTGATACGCCAGTGAACGCCGTCTCCTTTTCTGATGACTCTTTGTTTCATTTAATTTTCAGAACGTAGAGACCAGACAACCAGCCTGCGGGCTCGGTCGTCCAGTTGATTTTTAGAGTTTTACGGGCGGGTTATATGGGTTGTCTGCGTCGACTGGATGGACTCTTCGGCTATACGAAAACTTAAAGGTCTCGATTCTTCCTCATTTCCTTTTTTATTTCTGCCAACTCCAGCGACATGCGGTGTAGGATTTGATTCCTTTCATTATTCCATTTTGAAACTTTCCGCCAGAAGTAGATGATCCCCCAGACGATGGCTCCAATGATAAGCAAATTGATCAGCTGTGCGATGATCATGAAACTGCCAAAATTATTGAAAATCGTGTTTGTTGAGTTTTCCATTTTTCATCTGTCCATCAGTGTATTATACCCACAAATCGTTAGGAAATTCACGTGGGCTGGTTTCGTTAAAGTAATTTCCTAAACCATTGAGGCAAGGGTTTTTGACGATGGAGGCATGATTTTGACCGTTTTTTTCTGGTAGGAAGGGATTTGGGCCTTGAGCGCCTTGATTATAGGGGTTTGAGAGGGTTGTGCAGTCTCTTCGGGTTTTTTATTAAAACAGCCGGATATGCTGGGTTTTCAGGGAAAAACATTCTGCCGCGAGGCCCATACGCCGTGAACCCCCAATATCAGGGACTGTGCGGGCGTTTCGGGTATTTTGCTAAGGAAAAAATAAAAAATCGGGACTTTTAAGCTGGACAGATCTCTCAGGGCTTTCTTTTATGTGAACATGCGAGCAGTAAACTTTCCCCACTGGAACGCGACCCTTGAGCGCGACACTGGCCTTTCCGCCAAGCAGCGGACGGCCTTTTGCATTACGATCCGCTGGTCGCGTAAAAGACTTCGTCTCACGCGATTTTAATCTCCACTTTAGAAGATTATGTTCTATGTTTACGTCCTACAGTCTGAGAAAGATCAGGGCTTGTATATAGGCTATACGACGGATTTGAAAGGGCGGTTGAGTCAGCATCAAGCAGGTGAGGCGAGAGCGACTGTCGCCAGGTATCCATTTGAACTAATTTACTACGAAGCCTATCTCATGGAAGAAGATGCAACGGGGCGGGAGCGTTTCCTGAAAAGTGGCTCAGGTCGAAAATACTTGGACAAACAGTTAAAGCATCATTTCGCAGCTTATCCACGGCGCGAAACCGCGTGAGGCGGAGCCTTTTACGCGGGAGACGACGCGCATTTACATGCATGTGGACAGCACGAAGAAAACGCTGAGTCCGGCGGACTGTCTCTAGCTCTTTTCTTGGAGTATTGGAGTGTTGGAGTGTTGGAGTGGTTCCATGCGTCCAATTCGGCGATGGAGGACTTAAAACCTCGCTTCGAGTTCAGGGGAACGTTTAACGCGAAACGTTGAACGTTTTACGTTGGACGTTCGCTTTTTCCGGGAGAGCGGCTGATGCTGACATAGCGGGTGGGCACCCGCGCTGCGTAGCTTAGTTTTCTTTGGCCCAGAGCCAGAGGAGGTCGGCGAGGCGGTTGAGATATTGAATCAATTCGGGGCGGACGGTGGCACCGGATTCTTTGAGGGCGACGAGGCCGCGCTCGGCGCGGCGGCAGGTGGTGCGGGCCTGGTCGAAGAAGGCTTCCGCTACAGTCTCGCCGGCATAGGTCCAGCCTTCGAAGCGGATGCCTTTTTCCTTTTCGATGACGAGCGCACCGAGCGCTGCGACGGCCTCGGGCTGAACCGCGTTTGCGCCGTGCTTTTCGTGGTAGCGCGGCTGGTCGGCGTCGTCGGTGGCCAGCTCGGCCATCATCTGGATGAGTTGTTTTTGAATCTCCAGAATCTGCGCCTTGGTCGCCGTATCCGAACAGTGGGCACGGCAGAGACCGAGGGCCGAGCTGAGCTCGTCGACCCGACCGTAGGTCATGACACGGGGGTGCGTTTTGCTGACCCGCTTGCCGAAAAGGAGGCTGGTGCTGCCGTCGTCGCCGCGTTTGGTGGAGATGGTCATTTTTCCATGAGCAGCAGGTGGAGCATCTTCTTGGCGGAGTCGGGGATGACGGTGCCGGGGCCGAAGATGGCTTTGGCGCCTTGCTCGTAGAGATAGTCGTAGTCTTGGGCGGGGATAACGCCGCCGCAGACGACCATGATGTCGGGGCGGCCGAGTTTGTTCAGCTCGCTGATGAGGGCGGGCAGGAGGGTCTTGTGCCCGGCGGCGAGGGAGGACATAGCGACGATGTGGCAGTCGTTCTCCACGGCCTGGCGGGCGGTCTCCTCGGGAGTTTGGAAGAGGGGACCGATATCGACGTCGAAGCCGAGATCGGCGTAGCCGGTGGCTACGACTTTGGCGCCGCGGTCGTGGCCGTCCTGGCCCATTTTCGCAATCATGATGCGGGGGCGGCGGCCCTCTTCGGTTTCGAATCGTTCGATGAGTTCTTTGATATCATCCATAACAGGTGTGCTGCCGAATTCTCGTGCATAGACGCCGCTGATCGAGCGTATTTTTGCGCGGTAGCGGCCGACGACTTTTTCCACGGCTTCGGAAATTTCGCCGAGGGATGCGCGGCAGCGGGCGGCTTCCACGGCGAGCTCAAGCACATTACCCTGGCCGGTTTCCATGCAGTGGGTGATGGCCGCGAGGGCGTTTTGGCAGGCGGTGTTGTCGCGTTCGGCTCTCAATTTCTTGAGGCGGGCGACTTGTGAGTGCCGCACGGCGGTGTTGTCGATGTTGAGGATTTCCAGGGGGTCTTCCTTTTCGAGGCGGTATTTATTGAGGCCGACGATGGTCTCCTTGCCGGAATCGATGCGGGCCTGGCGGCGGGCCGCGGCTTCTTCGATACGGAGCTTGGGAATGCCTTCTTCGATGGCCTTGGTCATACCGCCGTATTGCTCGCACTCCTGGATATGCGCCCAGGCTTTGTGCATGAGTTCGTGGGTGAGGGCCTCGACGTAGTAGCTGCCCCCCCAGGGGTCGATGAAGCGGGTGATGCCGGTTTCCTCCTGGAGGAAGAGTTGGGTGTTGCGCGCGATGCGGGCCGAGAAATCGGTGGGCAGGGCGATGGCTTCGTCGAGTGCGTTGGTGTGGAGCGACTGGGTGTGACCGCAGGCGGCGGCCATGGCCTCGATGCAGGTGCGGGTGATGTTGTTGAAGGGGTCCTGCTCGGTGAGGGACCAGCCGGAGGTCTGCGAGTGGGTGCGCAGGGCCATCGACTTGGGGTTTTTCGGATCGAAGCGCTTGACCAGCTTGGCCCAGAGGCAGCGCGCGGCGCGCATCTTGGCGATCTCCATGAAGTAGTTTTTGCCGATGGCCCAGAAGAAGGAGAGGCGGGGGGCGAAGGCGTCGATGTCGAGCCCGGCCTCGGTGCCGGTGCGGAGGTATTCCAGCCCGTCGGCGAGGGTGTAGCCGATCTCAAGATCGGCCGTGGCTCCGGCTTCCTGCATGTGGTAGCCGGAGATCGAGATAGAGTTGAACTTGGGCATCTTCTGCGAGGTGAACTCGAAGATGTCGCCGATGATCCGCATGGAGGGTGTGGGCGGGTAGATGTAGGTGTTGCGCACCATGAACTCTTTGAGGATGTCGTTCTGGATGGTGCCGGCGAGCTCCTCCAGCTTGCAGCCTTGTTCGAGCCCGGCCAGTATGTAAAAAGCCAATACGGGCAGGACGGCGCCGTTCATCGTCATGGAGACGGAGACCTTGCTCAGATCGATCTGATCGAAGAGCACGTTCATATCGAGAATGGAGTCGATGGCCACGCCAGCCTTGCCGACATCGCTGACCACGCGGGGGTGATCGGAATCGTAGCCGCGGTGGGTGGCGAGGTCGAAGGCGACGGAGAGCCCTTGCTGACCTGCCGCAATATTGCGCCGGTAGAAGGCGTTTGATTCCTCGGCGGTGGAAAACCCGGCATACTGCCGGACGGTCCAGGGGCGGAAGGCATACATCGTGGCGTAGGGCCCGCGCAGAAAGGGTGCGACCCCAGCGGAGAAATCGAGGTGCTCCATGCGCTCGTAGGCTTCCGGGCTGTAGAGCGGGTCGACGTCGATCTGCTCCATGGTCTCGGTGACGAGATCCTTGACGGATTTGCCGGTTTCGGCCTCAACCTGGGCCGCCCATTCTTCACGGCTGGCGGCCGGTTTGGGAGCCTGGTAATCTATTTTTGTGAAATCGGGTTTCATGGGAAATCGGTTCTCTGGTTATCGGTGGATCAGTTATCAGTTAGAGGACGCCGAGGCCGGTTAGGTAGCGGCGGTTGGTTTCGTAGTTGTCGGATTTTATGAAGATGTAGTCGTCCATGCCGACAGCGCGGTAGGCGGCTTCATTATCGCCGGGGAAGCCGGCGAGGATGATTTGCATGTCGGGCAGGGCGGCTTTGATGGCCGCTGCGTAGTCGGCGAATTTCTCGGCATAGTCGTCGTCGGTGCCGCAGACCACGGTAATGCCCGCTTCCGATTCGGCAAGCGCGGCGACGGCTGCTTCGGGCGATTCGAAACCGGCGGGTGAGATGACTTCGAAGCCACCAGTCTGGAAAAAGCCTTTGGTGAAATCGGCCCGCGCCTTATGGCGGCGGAGCGGGCCGAGGTTGGTCAGGAAGATGGCGGGGGCGCGACCGGTTCTTTCAGCGAAACTGGCAGAGGCGGTGCGGAGTCGTTCATACTTGGAAGCGAGGCGGTTGGCGGGCAGTGCTTGGATGGATTCGCCGGGATCGACTGAGGCGCGGATGGTTTTATTGATTTCGCCGATGGTGGCACCGGCCTCGACGGCTTCGATCAAGGTGCCGAGCAAGTCGTCCGGGCTGGCGTCGACCAGCTTACCAAGTGCCGCCATAACGGCGGCATCGTCCGCATCGTCGAGCTCCATGCGGGCGGTCGCGATTTCATAAGCGCGTTGATCGCGGATTTTTGCGTAGTCCGGTAGGTTGGCCTCAAGCTCTTTCTCTTCCAGGTTTGGATAGATGTTTGTGCCGATGAGGCTCTTGCGGCGGCTCCCAAGGTTGGCCTCGTTTCCCTTCGCGGTGGCTTCGAGCATGGCATGGATGGAGCCGTTTTTCAGCGCGGCATCGATGCCACCTTCCGCTTCAATGCCCTTGAAACAGGCCCAGGCTTTTTCCGCGACTTCATGGGTCAACCATTCGACCGCCCACGAGCCTCCGGCCGGATCGACCACCGCAGTGAGTTCGCATTCCTCCTGCAGGATGATTTGCGTGTTTCGGGAGAGGCGGCGGCTGATCGTATCGGGCGACCGGCTGACTTCATCGAAATTGCCCACGCACATACTGTCGACGCCACTGAGGGCACCGCTGAGTGCTTCGGTGGTGGTGCGCAGCATATTTACGTAGGGATCTTTCTGTGTCTTGTTGTAGAGGCCGGTGCGGGCGTGCATGACGATTTTTTGGGATTCCGCGTCGCCGCCGAAAGCCTCGACGACTTGCGCCCAGAGCATCCGGGCAGCCCGGAGCTTGGCAATTTCCATAAAAAAGTTCGGCCCGATGCAGAAACTGAAGCGCAGCTGCCGCGCGGCTTCGTCGACCGACAGGCCCCGCTCGATCAGTTCACTCAGGTAAAAGGCACCGGTCGCGAGGGCGATACCGAGCTCCTCAACGGCGGAGGCACCCGCCTGGTGGTAGGGCAGGGTGGAGACCCCGACGGCACGAATGCCCGGTGCGTTTTCGGCGCAGTGTTTCGCCATAATCGCTTGTTCGCTAAGAAGCTCTGCCAGTTTGGCGGGGAGGTCCCCCGAGGCCGCCCTGACGGCAACTGGATCCATGCTAAGACTCCCCTTAACCTCGCGCAGATCGACTCCTTGCCCCTTCAGCCAGGCGAAGAAAAGCGCTCCGACGGAAAGACCGGCGCAGCCTGTGCGGAGGTGAAAGCTGACGGCTTCAGGAATGATTTCGTCGAAGGCAGCTTCGATATCCTTGAGGCAGGCCAGGGAAAGGCCGCAGGCACCGACTTCGCCAACTTTGGCTGCGTCGGGGTCGATCCCGTTCAGCGTGGCAATATCGAGCAGCACGTTCAGGGCATTTTGACCCCGCATTAAATCGGCCCGTGCCGCCGCGTTAAATTCGGCGGCAGTGCCATAGGGCAGTTCCTGGGCGATTTCCCAGGGCTCCCGCTGGTAGCCCGCTGCCGTGGTGCCGCGCAAATAACCGTCGAAACCCGGAAGCGTGGCCGATGCCGGTAAACCATCCAATACCTCCCGGCGGAAGATCGGCTCCAGGCGAATGCCCTCCGGAGTCTGGCTGGTCATGAATTTTTCAAAGGGTTTACCCTTGAGTAACTGATCCGCCGCTTCGCGCCACTGCTCTGCACTGGTTGCCGGAAATTCCTCAAGAAGACGGTCGTTTGTATCTTGGTTTGTTTTCATGATTTGTTTAAGTCTGGAAAAGAATTGGGTGAGACAAAGATAAATGTCAATAAGAAATTTTAATACAAAAAAATGTTGACGTAAGGTTGGCTAATTCGAATAGTCCCCGAATCACAACACAAAAAAGCGTATGATAACAAACATAGATCACATCGGAATCGCGGTAAACAACCTTGAAGAATCGGTTCAATATTATGAGGCGGCGCTCGGCCTGCACTGCCACGGACAGGAGGAAGTTGCCTCACAAAAAGTAAAGACGGCTTTCTTTGCAGCGGGCGAGGTGCACATCGAGTTGCTCGAGCCCACGTCGCCGGACAGCCCAATCGCCAAATTTTTGGAAAAAAGCGGCGAAGGTATCCACCACATTGCCTTCGCGACCGACGGGATCGAGGGGCAATTGCAAAAAGCTTCGGACGCCGGTGTGCGCTTGATCCACGAGGTGCCGATTGAAGGCGCGGGGGATAAGTTGGTGGCGTTTCTGCATCCCAAATCGACGCACGGTGTGCTGACCGAGTTCTGCCAGCCTAAAGAATTTTAATTCAACCAAACACGACATGGCAATTGATCCAAAACTACTTGAAGAACTGAAGGCGCGGCGTGAAACTGCGCGTAATGCCGGGGGGACTGCAAAGCTCGCGGCCCGTAAGGAAAAGGGGCTGATGGGGGCCCGCGAACGGCTTGAGCATTTTTTCGAAGCGGGCACCTTCCAAGAATTCGGCATGCACGCGGAGCACTCCTGCCATCGATTTGGCATGGAGAAAAAATCGCTGCCCTACGACGGGGTCGTCTGCGGCACGGGACTGGTCGACGGGCGCGCGGTGGCGGCCTACGCCCAGGACTTTACGGTGAGCGGGGGCTCGCTGGGCCGCATCCATGCCAAGAAAATTTGCGATCTGATGGATTTCGCCCACGAGGCCGGCATGCCGGTCGTCGGCGTGAACGACTCCGGGGGTGCCCGGATCCAAGAGGGCGTGGATTCGCTGAGCGGCTACGGCCAAGTCTTCTTTAAAAACGTCTTGCTCTCCGGGGTCGTACCCCAGGTGGCCGTGATCGCCGGGCCTTGCGCGGGCGGAGCGGCTTATTCACCGGCATTGACCGACTTCCTGATCATGACGCGTGAAAACGCCAACATGTTTATTTGTGGACCCGACGTGATCAAGTCGGCCACGGGCGAAAGCGCCCAGCTTGAGCAATTCGCCTCAGCTGCCGCGCATGCCAGTATATCCGGAAACATCCACCTTGTGGCGGATGATGATGCGCATGCCATGGAGCTGACGGCCAAGCTCCTCTCGTTCCTGCCGAGCAATAACATCAGTGATCCGCCGCATGAGTTCCCCGATCTGGATCTGGCGGATGACCCTCAAATGAATGAACTGGTGCCGGCTTCCGGTAAGGAAGGCCTCGACGTCATGGCGGTGATCGACCGCCTGGTCGACGACGGTGATTTCTTTGAAATCATGCCCGACTTCGCCCGCAACTTGATCATCGGCTTCGCCCGGATCGAAGGCCTCATCGTGGGAATCGTGGCCAACAATCCCATGGTTAAGGCGGGGACTCTGGATATCGACAGCTCCGACAAAGGGGCGCGTTTCATCCGGACCTGCAATATTTACAACATACCGATCGTCACCCTGGTCGACGTGCCCGGCTTCATGCCCGGGCTTGCCCAGGAGCAGGGCGGCATCATACGCCATGGGGCCAAGATGCTCTTCGCCTATGCCGCCTCGACGGTGCCGAAGGTCACCCTCATTATGCGCAAAGCATACGGCGGGGCCTATCTGGCCATGTGCTCGGCCGATTTGGGTGCCGATATGGTGTTTGCCTGGCCCACCGCAGAGGTGGCGGTGATGGGCGGCGAAGGCGCTGTCAAAATACTTTTCCGCAAGGAAATCAAAGAAGCGGAGGACCCCAAGGCCAAGGTGGCGGAGCTTTGTGAAAACTACCGCAAGGAATTCTCCTCACCCTACCAGGCGGCAGCCAATGCCATGATCACCGACGTCATCGAGCCGGCGCAGACCCGGTCTTCGATTGCGCTGGCCTTACGCAACACGCTGAACAAGCGCGATACCAGACCGCCGAAAAAACACGGGAATATTCCGCTTTGATTCGGTCATTTAGCCGCTTACATTCGAAATTATGAATATTGTTTTGCAGTCTCCGATTCAACTTGCCCAAGCGGCGGCTCCGCTTGAAGCACCCACGACGGGTAGTGTGGTCATTGTCGGCTTCCTCTTTGTCGTTATTGTCCTGGCGCTGCTCGCTGCAGTGACATCGGCCATCGGTGCGTTTTTTATAAAAAGTGCGGCACGGGAAGCGGCCAAAGCGTCTCAAGCGGCGGAAAAAGCCGCCAAAGCCAGCGCCGAAGGCTCCAGCCATCCGGCGGCGGGCGCTCCCGCAGGTGCGAGCGATGCCCCGGCGGCAGCCGGGCAGGCGGACGCGGCGGCCGACGATCCGGCGCTTCCTGCCGTGATCGCGGCGGCGGTGCATACCATGTTGGGCGACCGCCCCCACCGCGTCGTCTCCGTGCGTTCGGCAGGACCCGGCTGGGCGCAGGAAGGCAGGCGACAAATATTCTCCTCTCACCGGGTGCGTTAGTCCGGTCACATTTTCCAAACACAGTATAATCCAAAAATCATGAAACGTCTCAAAGTAACCGTTGAAGGTAAGAGCTACGAAGTTGAAGTTGAAATTTTGGACGAGGGCGGCACCGAGGCCGCACCTCGTCGCGGTAGCTCGGGTGCCTCATCCCGGGTAGCTGCCCCCGTGGCAGCGGCCAAACCGAAAGCGGCGCCCGCAGCGCCGGCATCCGGTGGCGGCGGCAACACCGTGCCGAGTCCGCTGGGGGCCGTCGTGGTCTCCATCGACGTCAACGTGGGCGACGCCGTGACCGAAGGGCAGCAAGTCGCCACCCTCGAAGCGATGAAGATGAACACCATCGTGACCGCCCCGACAGCCGGGACCGTCAAAACCATCCTCGTCAAACCGGGCGACGGAGTCGAAGAGGGCCAGGCCCTCATCGAGCTGGCCTAGTCACTTCGCCGCCACCGACACCACAGAAAAAAACGTTCGATGACTGAACTTCTCCACCAACTCTACGGCAACACCGGCTTCGGCTACATCGACTGGCGCATGATCGTCATGTGGGCGGTCGTCGTCGTGCTTCTTTACCTCGCTGTTTACAAGAAGTTCGAGCCCCTGTTGCTCGTGCCCATCGCCTTCGGCGCGATTTTAGCCAACTTACCGACGCAGGGCATCGTCAACAAACCGGCTGCGCTGGTGCGCAGTCCGGATACCGGGCAAATCGTCTCGGTCGTGGCCGAGGCCGGGCAAAGTGTGCACCTGCCTGCAGTCGTCAAAGTACTGCCCGGCACGGTGGGTGAGCTGGAGACGGAGTCTTTCGAAGCGCTTTTGCAGGGTGAAGCGATCCCGAAATATGGCGAGGGTAGCCTGCTCTTCGTGCTCCGTCCGCTTCCGGCTGAAACGGCTGGCGACGGGGCTGCGGGGGAAACGATCACGGCAAACGGGCAAAGCTTTCAGCCGAGCGACCGCCTCGTCTGGGCCGAAGCGGAAGGGCGCATCGTAGACAGCGCGGTGACCGAGGGGCAAACCGTGGTCAAGGGTCAATCCATCGGGGAGCTGCACAGCGAGCACACGGGAGGGCTCTTCTACTACATCCAGATGGGCATCCTCCTGGAAATTTTTCCGCCCCTGATTTTCCTCGGGGTCGGCGCTCTGACTGATTTTGGACCACTCATCGCCAACCCGCGCATGCTCCTGCTCGGGGCAGCTGCCCAGTTCGGGGTGTTCGGCACCTTCATGGGGGCGCAGTTGCTTGGGTTTTCCAGTGAAGCATCCGGTGCGATCGGCATTATCGGCGGGGCCGATGGGCCGACCTCGATCTTTCTAGCCAACGCATTGGCCCCCGAGCTGCTTGCGCCCATCGCGGTGGCGGCCTACAGCTACATGGCGCTGGTCCCCGTGATACAACCGCCCATCATGCGGGCGCTCACGACGCAATCAGAGCGCAAGATCCGCATGAAGAGCCTCCGGCCGGTC
Source organism: Verrucomicrobiota bacterium (assembly GCA_009908325.1). Classification (GTDB taxonomy): domain Bacteria; phylum Verrucomicrobiota; class Verrucomicrobiia; order Opitutales; family Coraliomargaritaceae; genus Thalassobacterium. Next base: position 10,482 of record JAAAPI010000113.1, read on the forward strand.
AGCCGTCTGGAGAAGCTGGTCTTCGGCGTTATCGTAACGGTCGCTTGTATTCTGCTCGTCCCGCCCGCATCGCCGCTCATCGGCATGCTTATGTTCGGCAATTTCCTGCGCGAGTGCAAAGTGACCGAGCGGTTGAACAAATCGGCGCAAAACGAGCTGATCAATATCATCACCATCTTTCTCGGGACCAGCGTGGGCATCACCATGACGGGCGACCGTTTTCTGCGGAGCGAGACGCTCGGCATCCTGGTGCTTGGGGTGGCCGCGTTTGCGCTGGCCACATCCTGCGGTATCCTCATGGCCAAGCTCATGAATCTTTTTTCGAAAAACAAAATCAACCCGCTCATCGGCTCCGCCGGGGTCAGCGCCGTGCCCATGGCCGCCCGTGTGAGTCAGGTCGAGGGCCAGAAAGCCGATCCCGGCAATTTCCTGCTTATGCACGCCATGGGGCCGAATGTGGCCGGGGTCATCGGCACCGCACTGGTCGCCGGGTTCTTCCTGACCATGTTTGGCGGCGTCCATTGATCCCAGCAACCGAACGTAGTCGGGTTGGCTCTGCCGCCCGATGACTCTTCGACTCCAGCCAGTTCACCAGGGCGACAGCGCCAAGCCCAGCTATTTTAAATTCCATCATGACAACAGCAACGACCTATCCAGAACTGACTGCCGACGCGGCAGCCGCACTTATCAACGACCGCGACATCATCGGATTCAGCGGATTCACTCCGGCGGGCGCGGCCAAGGACATCCCGACGGCAATCGCCCGCCGGGCGATCGCCGAGCACGAAGCCGACCGGCCGTTCAAAGTGGGCGTGGTGACCGGTGCCTCCACTGGCGACAGCCTCGACGGCGAACTGGCGCGCGCCAATGCCGTGCTCTTTCGCACGCCCTACCAGAGCGATAAATTTCTGCGTGCGCAGATTAACCACGGCGAAACCTGCTTCTACGACATGCACCTCTCCATGCTGCCGCAGGCAGCGCGCTATGGCACCCTCGGCAAAATAAAATTTGCCGTGGTCGAGGCGGCGGCCGTCTCCGAGGAGGGCGAGATCGTGCTGACCACCAGTGTCGGGGCGTCGAATACCTTTTGCCACGTGGCCGACCAAATACTGATCGAGCTGAACGCAGCGCATCCCGCCGAGTTGAGTGGTCTGCACGACATTTACGAGCCGCTCGACCCGCCCCACCGCCGCGAGATTCCGCTCTACAGCTGCGGCGACCGCATCGGCAGCCCCGTGCTCAAAGTGGACCCGAAAAAGATCGTCGGCGTTGTGAAAACGAACCGGCCCGACGAAGTCGGCGGCTTCAAAGAGCCGGATGCCACAACCAAGCAAATCGGTGAAAATGTGGCCACGTTTTTGGCCAGCGAGCTCAAAGCCGGGCGCATTCCGGAGGATTTCCTGCCCATTCAGTCCGGGGTGGGCAACATCGCCAACGCCGTGCTCGGGGCGATGGGGGCCAACCCCAACATCCCTCCTTTTGAGATGTATTCCGAGGTGATCCAGGACAGCGTGATCGGCCTGATGCGAAGCGGGGACATCAAGTTCGGCAGCGCGACCTCACTGACCGTATCGCCGCCGTTGCTCGAAGAAGTCTACGCCAACCTCGATTTCTTCAAATCCCGCATGGTGCTGCGACCCCAGGAGATATCCAACCACCCCGAAGTGGTCCGCCGTCTTGGTATCATCTCGATCAATACAGCGATCGAGGCCGACCTGTGGGGCAATATCAACTCCACGCACGTCATGGGGAACAACCTGATGAACGGTATCGGGGGTTCGGGCGACTTCACCCGCAATGCCTACATCTCGATTTTTACCTGCCCATCGGTGGCCAAAGCGGGTGCCATCAGCACGATTGTGCCCATGGTGGCCCACCTTGATCACAGCGAGCACAGCGTGCAGGTATTGATCACCGAGCAGGGGATCGCCGATCTGCGGGGCAAAGATCCTACGGAGCGCGCCCGCGAGGTCGTCGATAAATGTGCGCACCCCGATTACCGTGAACAGTTGCACGCCTACTTTGACAACGTGAAGGACGGCCACACCCCGCAGACCCTGCGCACCGCCTTCGCCATGCACGAAGCCTTTATGGAAAACAAGGACATGCGGGGGGTGGATTGGACGGTCTAGCCGAAGCAGTTTATCGTGGCGTGCGAGCTTGCTCGCGCCTACGGTGTATTGGGTTGTCGGGTTTGGTTGGCGCTGCTGCGAGGCTGCTGCGGGCGTCCGCAAGCGGACACACTACGTTTAGTTGCTCCGTTATGTTTTCCAGTAAACCGAGATTCGTGTAATGTCGCCAGCTCATGATATTCCGACTTTGGTCGACCGCGCCAACGTGGCGTGCGAGCTTGCTCGCGCCTTTGTTGCCATTGATGTTTGGGCTTGGTTGGCGTTGCTGCGTTGCTGCTGCGGGCGTCCGCAAGCGGACACACTACGTTTAGTTGCTCCGTTATGTTTCCCAGTAAACCGAGATTCGTTTAATGTCGCCAGCTCATGATATTCCGAAATTAGCCGAACGCTTGCGCACTGGCGACCGCGCCGCGCTCGCGCAGGGCATCACTTTGGTGGAGAGCCGTGCGGTCAAGCACCGCGAGCCGGCGCGGGAGCTGATGCAGGCGATCCTCCCGCACACCGGTGGTGCCTTGCGGGTGGGGCTGACGGGCACGCCGGGCTCGGGCAAGAGCACTTTTATCGAAGCGCTCGGTGGCTTGCTCTGCGGCCGCGGCCAGCGCGTGGCGGTCCTGGCGGTCGATCCCAGCAGTTCGCGCAGTGGCGGCAGCATCCTCGGCGATAAGACGCGCATGGAGGACCTCTCGCGGCACGAAAATGCCTTCATCCGTCCGTCGCCTTCGGGCAAGTCGCTCGGCGGGGTGGCCGCTCGCACCCGTGAGGCGCTTCTGCTCTGTGAGGCGTCGGGCTATGATGTGGTGCTCGTCGAAACGGTGGGAGTGGGGCAGAGCGAGACGGCTGTGCGCACCATGACGGATTTTTTCCTACTCCTGCAGATCTCAGGTGGCGGCGATGAGCTACAGGGCATCAAAAAGGGCGTGATCGAGCTGGCCGATGCCATCGTGGTGAACAAGGCCGACGGCGATAACAAGCTGCGGGCCGAGCAAGCAAAAGTGGAATACAGTAAGGTATTGCATTTTCTGCAGCCCTTCACGCCCGGTTGGAAGCCGAAGGCATTGACCTGTTCTGCTCTGGAGGGTGACGGGGTCGCGGCGGTCTGGGAATTGATCGAGCGCTTTCGGGATACGATGACCGATAGTGGCGTTTTCGCCGAACGGCGCAGTGAGCAGAATGTGGATTGGTTCGAATCGCTTCTCCAGGCGGCGGTCATGGAGCAATTCACGCATGACCAGAGTGAGCGTATCGAGGAAATGAGGACAGCGGTGAAAAACGGTGAGCTGCCTGTCTCCGTCGCCCTGGATCGATTATTATGAAATTGAGTCTTGCACAGTATGAAGTGGCCCGCGGCGATGCGGCGGCCAATATGAACCAAATCGCTGCGCTGGCAGACCAGGCCGGGGGCTCCGGATCCGATTTGCTCTGCTTGCCGGAAATGTGCACGACCGGCTTCGATTGGGCGTCGAACCGGGCGAACCTTGAGCGTGCGGAAGAGCATGCCGCTACCATTGCCTCCATCGCGAAGACCCGGGGGATCGCCGTCTGCGGATCTTTTCTGGAGCAAACGGAGAACGGCGGTGCGGCGAATACTTTCCATTACTTTGATGCGGCCGGTCGTCTGCTTGCGAAATATCGTAAGCTACACCTGTTTACCTTGTTTCACGAAGAGCGCCACGTGGAAGCGGGGGACGCCTGTGTCAGCTTCGAGGCGGCGCACGGACGATTCGGTGCGACGATTTGCTATGACCTGCGCTTTCCGGAGCTCTACCGCCGGTTGACGGTGCAGGGTGCCGGGTTGCATTTTGTGCCGGCGGCTTTTCCGCACCCGCGTCTGGAGCATTGGCGAACCCTGCTGCGGGCGCGGGCGATCGAAAACCAGACCTACATCGTAGCGACGAATCAGTGCGGTCTGGAAGGGCACGGCAGCGACGTGGGGGATATCCGCTATTTCGGCCACTCCATGGTGGTCGACCCGTGGGGAGAATATGTCGCAGAGGCGGACGAAGCGGCCTGCCTTCTTCAGGTGGAGGTCGATCTCGACGAGGTCGACAAAGTCCGCGCCAAGCTGAGCGCCTGGGCCGACCGGCGGACCGATCTGTTTCGCTTTTGACCGGGTAGCGACAGCGAGATACAG
>JAAAPI010000121.1 GCA_009908325.1 Verrucomicrobiota bacterium
TTTGAAATCGAGGATGAGCATTTTGCGGACAACATCATGGATACAGCGGAGACGGACGAGGACCTTGAGCAGTTCATCATGGCTCGCGGATCGACGCTGAACCCTGATCCGTTTGAAATCACGATCCGCCCGAGTGATTCCTTTGGTGCGATCAGTAAAGCTCGCTATCGTTTGATCAGCCCGAATGAGACAGACGGCACCGATGAATTTGACGGGCCTTTCACTGCGGAAGTCACAGGTTTGACAGTGAATTACCATAATGAAGAACCCGCAGAACTGCACGTCGGCATCGATACGAACGGCAACAACGAGTTGGACGAGTCTGAGTTTCTGAAAACAGTCCCGATTCACCCGCTTTATTGGAATGTGACCGGAGCTGACTCAGAACAAAGCCTAGGACTCATACAAACAGTGCCTTCTGACGTGCTTCTTTGGGAAGCTGCTGGGGAGCTGGCTTCTTACCTCTATGACAACCAGTTCAAGACTATCATTACCGGTCCGGTTGATGGATTGAATCTACTGGTTCGATACACCAGCACGGAAGATACCGATGACTGGTTCGAGGAAGCCATCGGTGACATTACGCCAGAAGGGTCGAAGGTTGCTGACCTAGAGATGACTGATTACGAGTTCCCGGGCAGTGAAGGCGGTTCTGGAATGACTGAACAGGTTCTTTTGTCCAGCGGCGCGCGGATGATTTATACGGAACCGACTGCAGGAGGCACTCGCAATCCGATTGATGAAAGCATCTGGAGCCAGCTTTGGAGCAACTATAGCTACGGCGTCGTGCATAATGACGACGTCAGCATTGAAATCAAACGAGAGGAGCGAGCAGGCATTTACAAAACAGTCTTGAATAGCTTTGTTGGTGGAGCCGTTAAAAACGAAGGTCAGGCATTGAGGCAGTTTCATCGGGTGCTCATGGATAAACATGGAACAGGCAGTAGCCCATCCGATGACTCGATTGAGGTATCGGACTATGACGCTTTTTATCAAAAGCTCATTTTTGGTGCTCGTGCGGCTGGAGCGGCCAAATATGCCTCCACAATAGGCGTTGAAGAAACTGGAGGTTTCAAAGGACTAATTATGAGTGGCGACAATATGGAATGGTGGGTGCGCGGGACGCAACGCACTGGTTATGACCAGACTGGACCGGATGGCTTTGATGCGGATTACAAGGTTATCGATTACCAAGAGTTTAGCTCGAAACCTTTCATTCAAGAGCGGATCAACAAATACCTGATCGGCTGGCCAGTAAAGAACTCCAGTGCGGGAACAACCCTGCTTGAGTCGATTCTAGCCGATTCTAGACTGAACATCGGCAACATTGGGGAAACTTTCGACTACACCGAGCGAAACATCCAGATCAACGTCAATGATTATCAAAACCTTTCCGACATGCAGGATCTCGCCCGGGCCTTGGGAACCTTCGGCATCCGCGCGGTCAACTCGAATACCTTGTCGGGGCATGAAGCTGAAGGCGGCACATGGGAAATCCATCAAGTCGCCGGCACGGATTTTCTTCTGAAAATCAATGTGAAGCTTGAGGTCTTTGATCGCTATGACTGGCACGCTGGTCAAGATTTTGGCATCCCCGTTCCTGATGGTGAAAGTCCTGATGAGTTACGCGTTCCGGATAACTGGCAGCGGCACTACGAAACACTAAGTGGCAATTACCTGGGGGGCCAAGCCAAGCCTTTCAACATGGGAACGAAATACGAATGGTCGGTTATCCAAGTCGATGTGCCACTAGTCTACACCAACGGGAACTTGCAATTAGCGACACCTGTCGGAACTGAATAAAGTTAAGGAGGAACCAAAAATGAATATAAATATTTTCCAAGGAATACTATTTTGCGCTGCTGCCGCATCGCTGTTCTCCGTAGTGCAAGCTCACGACAAACATGACCCTGGCTACCAAGAAGAGATCATCTACCAAGATGGTGAAAAAATCGTTGTTAAAACGATCCACCTGAACATCGACTTCAAAAAGAAATACGAGGAATTAAAGGAGAAGTGGGATCAGCGTCAAGAATCCTGGAATGCTAGGGAAAAGGAGCATCGTGAAGCCATGAATCGTCTCAAGGAACGCATTGATGTCGATAATGAGGAGTATGAGAAAATTGAACAGTTGTTAGGAACTCGGCTATGGACACAAAGATCAATCGAGTATTTGAAAGATAGCGCGGTTATAAAAGTGCGACACACATACCCCTCAGAAGAGATGGTGATGGAATACTCCTTCCTGTTCAAAAACTATCCAGAGGATGGCGCAGGATTGAAAAGCACTCGCCGAGGTTACGCGCTCCTGCTCTTGGAACTCAGCAAGGTTGAACGTGGTATGACTTTGAAAGAGACCGAGTTCGTGATCGGCCAAACAACAGCATTGAAGTCGATGGTGCCGAGTTCATCGTCTACAACATGTATCCCGACAAGAACCACGCTTTGCTGCTGGAAGTCGAAGAAAAGAAGGTTGCTGAAATCTACTTCGGCAATCGGGACGGAAGTAATTTGAAGCTCTTTGAATTACATCCACAGCACCAGAAGTAGCCCGGTCTTGGTCAAAGCCCTTCGCTCCGCCTCACGCATCCGACTCGGATGCTACCGGCTACGCTCAGGCAACTCGCTGCCGCGCAATACCGACCAGCTTCCCAATCCCTTAACTGCCTCTCCGGCCAACACGCCAACTACGCAACGGGCCTCCACAGCCACCGGTTCCAAACTTCCGCCCCCGCCCGACCCGCCGCTGAGCGCACCCCCGAATCTGCAGCGGAGGCTGGACTCTGCGCCCAACATCCCATTGGGCCAGTCGCAGCAATTTTGCGGGGATGCGACCGAACGCACAACGTTAAACATCCAACGCCCAACGCTCAATCTAACCAACCACCCCATTTAACGTTGAACGCTTCATGTTTCCTCTTGAATATCAAACCCTAAAGGTATCATGCAAACCACCTCACCACGTTCAGTTGAAACCGTTCTGGCACCGGATGTCTGGCAGCGTAAAGCCGCCAAGCACCGCGAGCGGGCCGAGGCGTGGACGCAGCCGTATCGCGCACGCCGTGCCGCCGGTGAGATGCACCCGATCTACGACTTCCTCTTCATTTACTACCGAAATAAACCGGCCCATCTCGAACAGTGGCATCCCGGGCCGGGCGTTGGCCTCGAATCGGCCCCTTTGGGCGACACCTTTAAGTCCCACCACTATCGCACGGAATCCGGCGTCACCATTCTGGCACCCGATTTGATGACCGAGCCGACCCGCCACCGCCTCGACATGGCGCTCCAGCTCTCCCGAAAAATAAACGAGCGCCCGCCTACCTTCGGCTGCTTTGGCATGCACGAGTGGGCTATGGTTTATCGGGGCGATGTCGAGGGCGAGGTGCGCCACGCCGAACGGCTGCCACTACGCCTCTCCCAAGAAGCGACGGATGCATTTGTCCGCAGCCGCCCGATCCAGTGCAGCCATTTCGACGCTTTTCGGTTTTTCAGCCCGGGAGCGAAAGCCTTCAACCGCATGGAGCCGCGCAAAGACACCCGAATGGAGCTGGAGCAGTGCGGCTGTTTGCACACCAATATGGATCTCTACAAACTGGCCGCGCAGTGCATGCCATGGGTCGGAACCGAACTTCTTTGGAAATGCTTCGAATTCGCCCTCGAAGCGCGGCGGCTCGACATGCAGGCCAGCCCGTATGACTGCCGCTCGCTCGGTTTCGATCCGGTCAAAGTGGAGACCCCGCAGGGCAAGCTCGAATACGAGCGTCGCCAACGCGCGCTGAGCGAATCGGCCCGTCTCCTCAGGGCGGATTTGATCAACCGCTTCGACCAGCTGCTCTGCTATTAAAAACTCACAAAAAGCTGGCCTCGCAAACCTGGCTGTGACATCCACACCCATGAAAAACATGCCCGTCACCCGCAGCCAAATCGCGCGCCGCACACTCCTCGGCCGTTGCCCGAACTGTGGCTGTTTTGGGATTTTCAAAAACTGGTTCCGCCTTCACAAGACCTGCCCGGGCTGTGGGATGGAGCTGGAGAAGGAAGAGTCCGGGTTTTACTTTGGGACGACTTCGGTAGGATATGTGCTCGCCATTATTCTGGTCATTATCCCGGTTTGTATTCTCGTTGTTTTGGAGGTGCTTGGTATGTGGTTGGGCGTGGCGATCGGTATCGCAGGCTCGGTTTTGCTCTGCACACTCCTCTACCCCATCCTGCTTTGCTGGGTGGTGCTGGTCTACTACACGGTCCAAGCCGAAGAGCTGCCGGAGAATGCGGGCGTCGGGGAGAAAAAATGACCGCCCACAAGGAATCACGCCCTCGCGTATAAAAAACTTGTCCAGCCAAGCTACCGACTCATAGTCGGCCCCCGTGCTAATAAACGCCCGGATTATTTCTTTTCTGCTTACCCTGTCGCTCGCGCTTCCGCTCAACGCCTCCCTGCCTGAGCTCAGCTCGGTCGAGCCACTCGAATTCGACGAAGCGGCCCAGCGGCTGGTCGCCCGCGGCGATGCCCGTCTCGATTTCGACAACACCCGGGTCCAGGCTGACCGAATCACTTACTATCAAGAACTCGGCTTGGCCGATGCGGAGGGTGCTGTAACGATTTCCAGGGATGGAAACCGTTTTCTGGCGGATCGCATGAGTTACGATACAAACGAGAGCATTTTCTCAGTCGATCTTTTGAAAACCGGGCAATGGCCCTACTACGTCTCTGGGGTTAACGCCGGTGGCACGACCGAGGATATCTCGGTCGAAGGTGGCACTCTTTACTACGGCAACCCCGGCCCCTTCACGCTCAGTGTCAGCGCTGACTCGGCCCAATACCTGCGCGATGCGAACGAGGAATTTGTTTCCATGGATGGGGCCACGTTCCGTGTGGGCCGGGTGCCGATTTTTTACCTCCCCGGCTACACCCATCGCATGAGCGGCTCACCCTTTTATTTCGAGCTCGGTGGCGGTTCCGATGACGAGCGCGGCGTTTATCTGCAAACGACGACACTGTTTCCAGTCACTCCCTGGCTCCGCATGGGTGCCAATTTCGATGTCTACAGCAAGCGCGGCGTCCTTGCCGGACCGACCGCGCAATACGCCTACGATTCCGAGACACAACGAATTGTCGGGGCCATCAGTACTGGATACATCGACGACGCAGGGGACCGCTCGGATCGTGGTGTGGATACATTCGGCCGACCGATCGGCACGAACCGCGGCTTCGTGGAATGGCGCCAGAAATACGACATCGGCGAGCGTATCAGCACGACCGCCTCCCTGAGTTACTGGGCGGACTCCGAGGTAACCCGCGATTTCCGCGAAAACCTCTTCGATGATGACCAGCGCCCGGACACGTTTGCCGAAGCAGTCTATTCCGGGGATAACTGGATGGTATCCGCCTTCGGCCGCTTTCAGCCCAACCAGTTTCAGCTCGTTCAGGAGCGCTTGCCGGAAGTTCGGCTCGATCTCTTGCCAGTGCCTGTGTTCGATACGGGGGCTTATCAGAAGGCTGCTCTCAGCTACGTTCAGCTCCGCGAGGATTTTGGCCGGAATGATCCGACCCTGACCACCGAGGGCGAATCCAAGCGCTTCGATTTCACCTATCGTATCCAGCGCCCCTTCGCGCTGACTGACTGGCTCACGGTGACCCCCCTGGCCGGTGCCCGAATCACACAATACGAGGATCAGCAATCTTCATTCCTCGCGCCCGCCGTGCTCGAAGACAGCTTCAGTCGCGAAATTTACGAAGTCGGCTTTGATCTGGTTGCGCGGGCTTACGCGAGCTATCCGACAGTGAACAAAACCGCAGGAGTCGACGGCCTTCGGCACATCGTTCGCCCCGTGCTGCGCTACCGTTACTTTTCCGACCCGGACGACCTGAATGAAATCGCCGCCATCGACCGCCGGGTATTCGATTTGGAGCGCCCCGTTCTCGACCTTAGCGATTTGCGAAATGTCGACGAAATTCCCGAAACCCACCTTGTCCGTCTCGGGGTGGAAAACCTCTTCCAAACGAGAGCCGAAGATTACGGCTCGCGGACCCTCGCCTCGCTGAATTTCTATCAGGATATTCTGTTTGAGAAAAATACGCGCTTCGACGGTGGCGATGAGGACACCTTCAACGCCACTTGGGTGGAACTAGTCCTCAACCCGGCACCCTGGCTGAAGTTTGATCTGGCCAGCCGATTCGAGACCGAGTCCCTCACACTCGAAGAGCTGCGCACGCGCACCACCCTCTACAGCGGGGAGATCTGGGAGCTGGGGCTTTCCACCGACTTGCTCAATAAACGGATCGATCAATACCGGGTCGATTTCATCTACCGCTTGAACGAACGCTACGCGGTCCTCACGGACGTTCGCTTCGATGCAGATTCGGGCGACTTCACCCGTTTCCGCCTCGGCCTTCGCACCCGTCTCGGGAGCACTTGGGAACTCCTCTATGCCATTACTTTCCGCGAAGACGCGAGACGTGAGAGCGATGTGCAATTCGATGTCCAAATTCGACTCGCAGGAGCGGATTGAACCACCCCGCCCGTCACCTATTTATTTTCCATGGAAGAAGCACTCATACCGGAGAACGACTTTGCCATCCGCTTGCCCGCATTTGAGGGCCCGCTGGATCTGCTGCTTTATCTCATTCGGCGTAGTGAGGTCGATATCTACGATATTCCAATCGAGCACGTAACCGACCAATACATCAGTATCCTGGCTTCCATGGACAAGCTGGACCTGGAGATCGCCGGCGAGTTCTTCGTCATGGCCTCCACGCTCATGTATATCAAAAGCCGCATGCTCCTGCCCAAAAAAGACCAGGGCAGTAATGAGGATGCGGAAGAGGACGAAGTCGACCCACGCTGGGAGTTGGTCCAGCAACTTCTCGAATACCGAAAATTCAAAGAAGCGGCCGAAGATATCCGCAAACTGATCCTCAACAGCAATGACCTCATCCCTAGAATCGGCCCGAAGGAAGCCGTCGAGGCCGTCGAGCGGCCACTGAAACCGATGGACCGCGTCGATCTCTGGAACACGTTCAACCAGGTATTGCGCCGCCTCGCCGAGCGTATCGACGAAGGGCAGATCAACGCCGAACAAGTCACCGTGGCCGACCGAATGGAGTTCGTCCTGCTGCGCATTCGCCATCAGCCCAACTTTCTCTTCTCCGATTTATTCGAGTCCAGCACTACCATCACAACCATCGTTGCCACCTTTTTGGCAGTTCTCGAATTGACCCGCCTAAACAAAATAATGCTCGCACAAGACCAGGCGTTCGCCGATATCCGCTGTGAACGCATCGAACCATGAAATCTTGCTGAACGGCTCGCTTGACAGGTCTTTCCAATCACCCCAAACTCGTCCTCATAATGGAATCTCAAGACAAAAAAACCGAGAAACCCCTCTCTTTCGAAGAACTAGCCGATCAAAAACCAGATCCGCCCAAAAAACCGGAAGCAAATAAATCTACAGCCGATTCGCAGTCGGCCAAGAAACCGCAGGCTCCGGTAAAGCCGCCCATCGCTCCCAAAAAGCCGACGCCGAAGCCGATAACTGCTGCGGACTCCGAGCCCACCCACAGCACCGAATCCGCGGGCGCTGGTGGGGAAAAGCCACCGGAATCGGCAAAAGCGGCTCAGAAAAAACCTTCGATCACGCCGTCAACTCCGAAAAAAACCGTCGAAGAGTCTAGAGCCGCCAAGCAGAAAGTTGATCCGTCGATTTCAGTCGATGATGACGCTCCCCAAGTTAGCGGTGTGGCCATCGCAATCGATGCAATCGCTGCAGCCGCTGCGATCGCCTTTACGATTTTGATCATGCAGGAGGTCCTTCCCTTTCTCAAATAAACAAAAACCACAAAACGACAGAACATGTCCGATAAGATAACCGAACTTGATAGCTCCAACTTTGATACAACCGTTTCCAGTGGCTCCGTCCCCGTCGTGGTTGATTTTTGGGCCCCCTGGTGTGGCCCCTGCAAAGCCATCGCACCCATCATGGAAGAAATCGCCGAAGAAATGGGCGAAGCCGTCAAAATCTGTAAAGTAAATGTCGACAACAACAGCGAGGTCGCTACCAAGTTCGAAATTCGCGCGATTCCGACCATTTTGATTTTCAAGGAAGGTAAAGTAGCCGAGACTATCGTCGGGCTCACCTCCAAAGAAGACCTCAAAGCAAAGCTCTAAAAATCCTCGGTCTTGTCGACCACGGGGTGACGCTCTTCAGTTCAACGCTTTTGATCACCATCTTTGCCAACGCCGCCGCACTGATGCCGAGTTGGAAGAAGAATGAGAAACGCTATCCGACTTTGGTCGATGCGAGTCAAAACAGTGAACCCCACCTCTGAGTCGCGCAGTTACCATCGAAAGGAAGCCTGGAGCCCTTCGGTTTCCTGGTCAGCTGCTCCCGAAAGCTGCTGTTATCGAAGTCGGACCGTCCAGAAGTTCGTAAGTCTTACCGATCGTGCCAGGCATTTCGAGGCAGACTTGGAGCGCTCGGGCAACATTGGCCCGGGAGATCGCCCCATCATAATTCTCCAAAGACGGACCAGCGGCGACCTGTCCACTACCCGGCTCATCCGTAAGTCGGCCAGGCCGCAGAATCGTGTAATCGAGGGAGCTCGCCATGAGCAGCGCGTCGGCCGCATGCTTCGCTACCAGATAGGGCCGAATGCCCTCCGCGCCACGATCAGGATCACTCGCCTTAAGGGCGCTCACCATAATGTAGCGCCGCACACCTGCCTGCTCGCAAGCGCGCACCGTTTTGATCGCTCCCCAAAGATCAATGGTCAAGGTTTTGTCCTTGCCCGTAGCCGACCCCGAACCAGCCGTGAATATGCAGGCATCGACTCCGGCAAGAGCTCCGAGGTCAATGGGTGCCTCAAGGTCAGCAACATGCAGATCCGCACCGCAGCGCTTCAACGATGCCCCTTTCTCCGCACTGCGGACATAGGCAACCACGCCGTGCCCCGCTTCGATCAGCTCCGGAACGAGCAGACTTCCGATCTTCCCAGTGGCACCAAAAACGATAATCTTCATGTCAGAGAGAAGAACAAAGACCCCGGTTTCACGCAATTCCCAATCCCAATTATTGAGTGAATTAGAAGCTCTTATCGTCACTAGCCTGAATAAAGAAAACGGGTTCACCACCTACAAAAGACATTTGCGTCGAGTTTTAGATAATACCGAGCTGGAGGGCATCTGCTGGGTTAACTTTAATCGTCGCAGCATCACCCAGCTCACACTCTCCAGTTGACGAAATACTCCATAAAAAGAATCATTCTCCCTCAAAATAATTCTGCCTTAATAAATCCGCTGTAATCGTTTCTTCGCCATCTCCCTCAGAAATCCCCTATTCCCGCGATGATCCTCAAAACGCCCGATCCAATGAACCGCATTATTCTGCTCTTTTTCACTTTAGCCGTTTCCCCGCTCTGGTCCGAGTCGTGGACCGTCGGAGAGCGGGTGTTTCAAGATGTCGAAGTGCGGGAGGTCAAACCCGATACCGTGGTTTTCCTGCACCGGGGCGGGCTGAGTTCATTACCGCTCGCTACCCTACCCGATGCATTGCAAGACCGTTTCGGCTACGACGCCGACAAGGCGCGCGCCTATCGCGAAGCACAAGCCGAGAAGATCGCCGCCGCCCGAAAACAATCAGAGGCCCGCAAGCAGGCATTGAAAAAACAAGCCAAATCCGCTCACCCGGCTAAAGAAAATCGCTTGGAGCAGGTGTTGAGCCAACTCAATGAACCGCTCTTCCTTGCCAAAAAGGTAGATTTGCGCGATCGTTTTAGGGAACATGGGCTCCATCCGCGCAATCAGGGCAGGCGGCCGAGCTGCTCTATTTTCGCGGTCAGTTCGGCCCTCGGGTTTGCCTTGGCCGAAAATGGCTATTCCGGGCAGCTCAGCGAAGAGTACCTGCTCTGGTCGACGCTCGAATACCTGAAACGTCATCCCGCCGAGGTCAACAGTATGCCGTCCGACGGTGCGGAGCCAGGCGATGCGGGCTTTTCCCTAATGTCGGTCGTGCAGGCAGCACAGTGGTACGGTGCGGCACTGCAGTCCGAAATGCCCAACCGTCTGGGTGGTCGCTACGCCGAGTTGAAGGCACCTCCGGAATCCTTAATTGAGCGCTCGCGTGAGCGACGGCTGCTCAGAGCCGCCCGGCTCACAGGCAAGGATCGGGAGCAACGCATCAACTACATCATCAAGGTCCTCAATGCAGGTTGGCCCGTATCGATCGGCACGCGATGGCCCAGCGCTTATGTATTGCGGAGGACGCCGCTGATCGACCGGCAGGAGCCCCTGCCCGACTACGCCCACGCCATCACACTCGTCGGTTACACCACGAAAAGCAACGATCTCGACAGTTGCCTCTTTATCTTTCGCAACAGCTGGGGGGTGCGCTGGGGAATCGCCGGCCACGGGTTGATCTCACGCGACTATTTACTCGAGCACCTCGTCGACGCTATCGTCATTGATGTTGAGCCGAAAACTTAGCCGCATCGCTTCATGAACGGCACCGACATCTTTATATCCCGCCTGTAAAGCCAGTCCATTTGAAAGCCCTGCAAAATATCGCCATCTCCGCTTCGGCCGGGTCGGGTAAGACGTACCAGCTGACCAACCGGTTTATCTACCTGCTCCACCTCACGGAGCAGCCAGAACGGATTATTGCGCTCACCTTTACCCGCACGGCCGCCGGGGAGTTTTTCCATAAGATCATCGCAAAACTCAGCGAGGCGGCCAGTGATCCCACCGCCGCCGCGCGACTTGCCGACGAGCTGGACATCACTGCCGACAGCGCCCGCTTCCATGCACTGCTCCGGCTGCTCATCCAGCGGATGCACCAGCTCAATTTGCAGACTCTGGACAGCTTTTTCTTTCGGGTCGTTTCGGCCTTTGCGCTGGAATTGGGCCTTTCCGGCAGCCTCCGCCTGCTCGACGAAACTGCCGAGCCCCGCGTGCGAAACACCGTGCGTGACAGCATTGTCCACCGCCCCGGCGAACTCAGCGATGCCCTCCACGAGTTCTGGCAGGCCTTCAAACAAGCTACCTACGGCCACGAGGCCCGCAAAGTGGAGTCCATCGTCAGCCAATTCATCGAACAACTCTACGGCCTCTATCTCGATGCGCCCGACGCCGATCTCTGGGGGCGCCCCAACGTAATCTGGCCGGGCGGTTGCCCGTGGGCCTGCCCGCAAGCACCCGACTGGGATGCGTTGGCCGGAGCCCTCCGCGACTCGCTGCCTGACGAGGGTCTCATGAAGTCGCAGCGCAACGACTTCGAGACCGCCGCCCGCAAGGTGCAAAACTACCCAGTGGATGAGGACCTCAACGCCCTCCTCCGCAACGCCCTCGCCATCGCGCCGGACATCCTCGGCGGACACGCTACACTCACGGTGCGCAAGCCGCTCGAACTGCCTCCTGGCACCTGCCAGGCCCTGGCCGACATACTCAAAGCCGTTCTCTGGCACCACTTGGAACGGGCCCTGCACAACACCCAGGGCGTCCACCGCATCCTGCAGGCCTACCACGAGCAATACGACCGCCTCGTGCGCCGCCCGGGCCGTCTCGCCTTTGCCGACCTCATACACCTGCTCGCCCCCGACTCGACCAGATCGCCTCTGGACGCTACCGATCCCGAGGCCCGCCAACTCATGGACTTTCGCCTCGACGGGCAGTTCGACCACTGGCTCTTCGACGAATTTCAGGACACCAGCCGCCCCCAGTGGGCCGTTGTGCAAAACCTCATCGACGAGATCCTGCAGGATGCCTCCGACCAGCGCTCTCTTTTCTACGTGGGCGACACCAAGCAGTGCCTCTACCTCTGGCGCAACAGCGACGACCGCCTCTTCCACGAGATCCACCAAAGCTACGCCAACATCGTCGAAAACACCCTGGCCCAATCCTGGCGATCCGCCCCCGCCATCCTCGACGCAGTCAACGAAGTCTTTCAAGACAACAACCGGATCGCCCAAACCTTCTCGGAAGACGCCGCCCGGCGCTGGGCCCGGGCCTGGAAAGCCCACAGCGCCTCCCCGGCCACCCGGTCTCTCAGCGGCTACGCCTGCTGGCTCGAAGCCCAACGCGAAGACAGCCCCACCCGCAACGAGCGTATCCTGCAAATCCTTCAGCAGCTCAATCCCGTGGAGCGCGGCATGAGCGTCGGCGTCCTCGTCCGCCGCAATCGGGACGCCAATGAGGTGGCCGACTTCCTCCGCGAAAACAGCACCTTCCCCGTCCACACAGGATCCGCCATCCAACCCGCCCGGGACAATGCCGCCGGCGCCGCCCTGCTCGCCTGCCTCCGCCAGGCGGCGCACCCCGGCGATCGACTCGCCCTCGGCTACCTGCGCCTGATCGATGCCTCCACCCCGGGCCCCAGCCTCGCCGATGCCACCTCCGAACTCCGCACCCGCCTCCTGCGCGACGGCCACGAATCCGCCATGCGCTGGGCCTGTCAGCGCATTCTCGCCAAGCTCCCCGCCGACGACACCCGCCACCGCGACCGACTCGATACCCTCATCGAAAAAGCCCGCACCTTCGAGGGCGAAGAACAGCGCGACCTCGACGCCCTGGTCGACTATCTGAAAAACAGCCGCAGCGGCGACTGCCCCCGGGGCGACGCCGTCATCGTCGAGACCATACACAAAGCCAAAGGCCTCGAATACGACGTCGTCATCATGGTCAACGAGGACAAAGGCGGCGGCTCCGGCGACCGCCGCATCGCCCCCCTGCTCGACAAGCAAGGCCGCACGAAGTGGATCCTGGAACCCATCAAAAAGGACCTCATGGAAGCCGACCCGCACCTGGCCCGCCTCCAGGCCCAAGCCGAGAGCCAGCAGGACTTCGGCAATCTCTGCACCCTCTACGTTGGCATGACCCGCGCCCGCCGCGCACTCTACATGATCAGCGACTTCTCCCGCGTCGGCAAGCGCTCTACCGTGCATTTCCTCCGCACCTGCCTCGGTGATCATGCCGACGCCGACGGCTGCCTCTGGTCCACCGGCGACCCCGAATGGCACACGAGCTTCCAACCCGAAGAACAACCCGATGCGCCCACAGCCGCGCCCCTCGGCACCCCAGCCTTTCAGCCCGCCCACGAACGCCTCCAGTTGCAACGTCCCTCCAGCGGCAAAGCGGGCCGCATCCCCGCCAGCCGCCTGCTCGACCTTGAGGCCGACGCGGCTGAATACGGCACGCAGATGCACGACGCCTTCGAGCAAATCACCTGGTTGGACGCAAACGATAGCGAGCCCCATCCCCTGCTGCGGCCCTGCCTGGAAAATGCCGCCATCCGCCAGCGCTTGACCCGCCCCACCGGCCCGTGCGCACTCTGGCGCGAAAAATCCTTCAGTTACGTGGAGGACGACCAATTCATCACCGGTGTCTTCGACCGAGTCCACCTCCATCAGGATGACGCAGGCCGAATCACCCATGCCGAGATAATTGATTTCAAAACCGATCGTATTCATGAAAAAAATACAATTGAACAAGCCGCCAAAAAGCACCGCCCCCAGCTTGAAGCCTACGCCAAAGCCCTCGGTAAAATCACCGGATTGGAAAGCGGGAAAATAAAGCAAACCTTGATCTTTACCGACATTTCCGAAGTTTATTCATTTTAGACGACCACGCCCGAATCCAAATTGAAAGGAACAAATTGTTTGTCATTCAGTCCCATGTCCGTTCGACTCCCACCGGTATTTCTTCTGTGGAATTGATTTGATTCTACGGTTCAAGAGATAGCACAAACCAACGAAAATGACTCCTTTCGATCTGAGAGGAGCACCAACTGAAAAACAGCGGTCCAACCGCCCGAACAAAAAATGATACATAAAAAAACGACTAAACTTCTTACCTGCATCGGCTTGGCATTCGCTTTGATTGCGCCTCTGTCCGCCCCTCTGTCCGCCCAAATGGCCCCGCCTCAACAACCGGACCCAATCAGCCAACTGGCGCAAATGGTTGGCCTCAGCGATGAGCAGGAAGCCGATATCCGTGAACTGGTCGATACGACCACGCCCAAGTTGGAAGCACTGCAAAATAGAGCACAGGCACTGCAAACCGAACTCCAGGAAAACGCAGGGCACGACTACGACGAAGCCGAAATCAAGCGGATCGGCAAAGAACTCGGCGAAGTCAGCGGCGAGTTAAGCGTTCAATCCACGCTCATGCAGTCGAAGATTGATGCCATTTTCACTGCCGAGCAGCGCGCCGAGCTGGAGCGTCAACGTCAGCAACAAATGCAAATGCAGCAACAGCAAATGCAGCGTCAAATGCAACAGCAGATGCAACAACAACAGCAGATGCAACAAGAGCAGCAGGCGCAGTAAACGCGATTACGCCTGTAACCGCCTCTGGCGTTGTGGGTGACCCTGAAAAATAGCTGCGACAGCTACCTTACCTTGCGCCCCAGACCGATATGGCTGGGGCGTAATTTATTTACGATGGCACACCTGCAGGGACTTGTTCCGAGCCCGCGTAGCGGGCGACAAGACCGGACGCGAAGCGGACCGGAACACCGAAGGTGAAAGTCCCTGCACAGTTCAAAACCCGCCGCTTTATCTACGGTTGCCGGGTGACAACAAAACCGCCCGGAAAGTGATGGCACACCTGCAGGGACTTGAACCCCGAACCTCCTGATTCGTAGTCAGGCGCTCTATCCAATTGAGCTACAGGTGCATCGTTTGAAAGGTGAGAGCAAGACAAAGCTCCGACTCAAGATCAAGCAGAAGTTTCAAAAAAATTACTGTTCCAGGAGA
>JAAAPI010000027.1 GCA_009908325.1 Verrucomicrobiota bacterium
GTCAAGATCCCTCTCATCGGCGAATGCATCATACGCGGGCTCAATGGTTTTGCGGGGCCGGCGGCAACCATGGCGGTTAAAGTGCCGATGAAACCCGCCGTCAAACAGGGTTTTTTATGGCCTTACCGTTCCTGGAGGGACCGTATCGCGGTTTGGAATTTCGTGAGGGACATCCCCCTGCATGTCCGGCACCCCTCCTATTCGGTTTTGCAGGGCGTTGAAGCCGGTTTGGCATCGTTGGCGGATAAGCCGGTCTATCGCATTTGGGGAGCCAAAGATTTCTGTTTCACGCTCCATTTTCACGACCGCTTCAAAAGGTATTTTCCGAAAGCGCTTTCCACGGTTTATGCAAAGTGCGGACATTACATCCTGGAGGATAACCAAGAGGCGGTTTGCGAGGATATTTGCCGTTTCCTTGAAGACCCCACGTCGGAAAATATAACTTGAGTTGGCGGAATTGACGCGCATGTTTTTCGCTTTTTCGTAGGTTCGAGTTTATCCGATCCTTTGAAAATTTCCGTTACCGTGTCTGCATCCACCATTAGCTTACCAGAGAACGCGCCTTGGGGCATCGCTGTGCTTGAAGCCAACACCTTCCTCGTATTGGCCTCAAATTCGGCAATGGAGATGCTTTACGGTAGTCAATTGGGTGTTGATTTTCCGGGTCTGTTTGCCAACCGAAGGGCGGACGATTTGAAATCGGCACTCGCGGCATTGCATCCTGGAGGAAGTCTGACGAAGCGCTTATACCCACATGCAAATAAGCGCGGTATCGCCTCTGTTGAGGTATTTCTACAGCGTTCGGTTGAAGCCCCAAGTCAGATTTGGGTTTATTGCATGGAACATCCGGTGGTTGGAGACCAAGTTCGTTTTAGCAGTCGAAGCGAGATGAATATGCTTCGGGTACTTTTGGATAACACGCTGGAGTATATCTTCTTTCGTGATATCGAGGGCGGTTTCATCCTCACGAACAAGGCTTTTCGAAATGCCGTGATGTTCGATGGCCGCCAACCCGGTGTAGACAATAAAATCGAGGACTTCGTCGCTCAGAAGAGTGCTTGCTGGATGGGTGTGCTGGATGCTCAGTTGCGTGAAACGAAACGCCCGATCATAAACGAAGTCTCTCTTTTTGTCTTCCTGAACGGAACGAAACATTGGCTCCAGGTAACCACCGTGCCGGTTGAAAATGGCGAGGGTGAAATGGTCGGCTCCCTGAGTGTGGCTCGTGATATCAGTGATCTGAAGCGAACCGAGTCCGAGCTTAGAAATGCGATCTCAGAGGCGAATAAAGCATCCCGGGTCAAAAGTGATTTCCTCGCGGCGATGAGTCATGAAATTCGCACGCCGATTAACGGAATTATCGGGGCTTCCGAACTTTGCCTGGAGACGTCCCTCGATGTTGAGCAACGCAGTTATCTGGACACAGTTGTTCAGTGTGGCTCGACCTTACTCGGTTTAATCAACGACGTGTTGGATTATTCGAAGATCGAGGCGGGGCAACTCAATCTGGAAACCCTTAGTTTTAGTCCATGCAATTTGCTGGAATCGGTCGGCGAAGAGTTCAGTCATGCGGCCCGGGTCAAGGGCCTCGAACTGATCGTCGACTATGGGGTAAACCTCCCGGAATATGTTATGGGCGATCCCACGCGAGTGAAGCAGGTGCTCTACAATTTGGTCGGCAATGCAGTGAAATTTACGGAGGCGGGCGAAGTTTCAATCCGCGCGAGCGTCTCCGATTTGAACGAAGAATCTGTTGTCATTCAGTTTTCGGTTTCGGACACTGGTATCGGCATCCCTATTGACCGGCAAACGGCTATTTTTAAGAGCTTCACACAAGCTGACATGTCGACAACGCGCAAGTATGGAGGGTCCGGCCTCGGTTTGTCAATTTGCCGCGAGTTGGTCCGACTGATGGGGGGCGAAATCGACGTGAAAAGTGAGCCGGGTAAGGGCGCAAATTTTGAATTCGGAGTCCCGCTTCGATTATCCGGGCATCCCGGGGTGAACTCCGTTCCATTCAACAGTGAGTTGGCCGGACTGCGCGTCCTGATTGTCGATGATAATACAACCAATTGTAATCTTTACCAACAGATGTGTGCCGGCTGGGGCTACCGAAGCAGTGCGGCATCGAACGGAGTATCGGGCTTGTTGGCCTTGGAGGAGGCTGTGCGGGAGGGTGACCCTTTTCGCCTGATTCTACTCGATCAGCAAATGCCGGGGCTGACAGGTCTCGATTTGGCGAGTTTGGTGCGGAATCGGCCCGATCTCAAAGACGTGAGGATGATTCTGCTCTCTTCCTCACTCAACCGTGACGAATCGGAATTGGCTGAGCAGATCGGGATTTCGCGCGCTTTGTCCAAGCCAGTCAGACGTGTGACGCTCCAGGAAGTGATTTTGGAAACATTTGATATAAAAAGCCCAAAAGCACGGACTCGTTTGAGCCACAAAATCTTTGAGCCGGCGAGCGAGATGGATGTCATGCACATTCTTCTCGCAGAGGATAATCCAATCAACCAAAATCTGGCCCGCCGCCGAGTGGAGAAACTTGGCCACCGGGTCGAGTTGGCAGAAAACGGGCGCGTCGCCTTTGAGGCAGTGCAAAGAAATCCCTACGATGTCGTCTTAATGGATATACAAATGCCGGAGGTGGACGGATTTGAAGCGACTCGCCTGATTCGTGAGTATGAGCGGACTGAGGGCCTACTGCCGGTTCACATAATCGCAATTACCGCACATGCAATGAAGGGCGATAAAGAGCGCTGTCTTGAGGCGGGCATGGACGACTATATTGCTAAGCCGTTTCGCGCCGATATTTTGCGGAAGGCGCTGGAACAGGCCAACAAAGCCGAAAAGTCCCGAAGCGATTCCGAGCGCAGAAATGAATTTTCGACTAACGATGATTTTTTTCAGCTATTCGAATCAATGAATGCCGAACGCCAGGAGGACATCCTTGAAGTAGCGCCGCTCTTCCTCGACTCAGTCGAGAGTGATCTAGCCGCTCTCGAACAAGCGATGGGTGACGCGGACTTGAAAAAATGCAGTTTCATTGCGCACACGTTTAAGGGGACGGCAGGGGTTTTTTGCGATTTTGAATGTAGTCGCCTTGCAGAGTCGGTAGAAGCGGCGGCGGAGGCAAAACAGTTGGAGGCGCTGCGCGAGTCGGTGGATGCCCTCATGCGATCAATCCGTCAACTGGCTGAAAGCGTCCGATCCGTGGTGGTTCGACGGTGAAATCTCCGGTTTGCATATTTGCTTTTTCGGGTAAACCCACCTTTACTCCCCGGCTTATGAGTTCTGTTTTGAAATTGCTTTTGGAAGGGGAGCGTCTGGATACTGCGCAGATGGCGCAGGTACTGGGTCTGTCCAAGTCTGAAATTGAAGCCGAGTTGAGTCGTCTCGAGACGGAGCAAATCCTGCTTGGATGGCGCCCTGTGCTCAATCCGGAGCAGGCACAGGAGGGGATCGTCCGTGCTGTCATTGAGGTCAAAATCAGTCCGGAGCGCGACGGGGGGTTCGACCGTCTGGCCACACGGATCAGTCAGTTTGATTCGGTGGAGTCTTGCTACCTCATGTCGGGTGCTTACGATCTACTGGTCTTCGCTACCGGGAATGACCTGCGCGAGGTGGCTACTTTCGTTTCCGAGCGCCTGGCCAGCGTCGATGGGGTTCTTTCCACAGCGACTCATTTTATGCTGCGTGCCTACAAAGAGCAGGGCTACCTGCTGCTTGCCCCGGGCGACGGAGTCGATAAACCAGCTGTCAGCCCGTAATGAACGACCAGGGACAACATTTTGTGGCCGACCATGTCAAGGGTCTGCCCCGGTCGGGCATTCGCGACTTCTTCGCGATCGTAGCCGCCATGCCGCAGGCCATCTCCCTCGGTATCGGGGAGCCGGATTTTGTCACCCCGTGGCACATTCGCGAGGCGGCGATTTTTGCCCTCGAGAAGGGCAAGACCAGTTACACGGACAATCTCGGCTTGATTCGCCTGCGGCGGGAGATCAGCACCTACGTCGAGAACAATTTTGGTATCAGCTACCATCCGGAAACGGATGTGTTGGTCGCCGTTGGTGTGTCGGAGGCACTGGACATCGCACTGCGTGCCGTGCTCAACCCCGGCGACAAGGTGCTCTACCATGAGCCGTGCTATGTCTCATACAGTCCCAGTATTGTGCTGGCGCACGCGCAACCCATTGCGGTGGCAACATCGGCCGATGATGCTTTCGGGATCGACCCCGAGCGCGTGGAAGCTGCCTGGGAGCCGGGCTGTAAAGTGCTCATGCTCAACTTCCCGACGAACCCGACGGGGGGTGTGACCGAGCGGTCCAAGCTGGAGCGCCTCGCGAAATTCGCCGTGGAGAAAGATCTCCTCGTGATCAGCGACGAGATTTACTCCGAGCTCACCTTCGACGGGGAGCACACCAGCATCGCATCGCTTCCGGGCATGCAGGATCGCACCATTTTTCTCCACGGCTTCTCTAAAGCTTTTGCGATGACTGGTTTCCGGATCGGGTATGCCTGTGGTCCCCAGCCTTTGATCGAGGCGATGATGAAGGTGCACCAATACAGCATGCTCTGCGCACCGATTCTCTCGCAGGAAGCCGCAGTCGAGGCCCTGAAAAACGGAACGCCGGCCGTTGAAAAAATGAGGGAAGCCTATCAGCGCCGTCGCGATCTGATTGTGCGCCGCTTTAATGAGGCCGGGCTCGATTGTCACCTTCCGAAGGGATCCTTTTATGCCTTTCCGTCCATTCAATCGACGGGCATGGATTCGCTCGACTTTTGTAAGGGTTTATTGGACGAAGAAGAAGTTGCCGTTGTCCCCGGAACAGCCTTCGGGCCGAGCGGCGCGGGCTTTGTTCGAGCCAGTTTTTCCACCAGCTACGAGCGAATCCTCGAAGCGACCGATCGTATCGAGCGCTACGTCGCCGGCTTGAAAAGCTGACGCCGGTTGCGCTCACTTGCTTCTTTTCTCTTAACGCTGCGTAGTATGATAGATCCCTCCAGAACCGTCGCCCTAGTGGGCCGTCCCAATGTCGGAAAGAGCCGCCTCTTCAATCGGCTCTGTGGCAGGCGCATGTCGATCGTGCATGACATGCCGGGCGTCACGAGGGACTTGATCTCGACGGAGGTGCGCGGTGACTACGTGCTTCTCGATACCGGCGGTATCGGCATGGAAATTGAAATGACGCCGAAGACGATCGCCAGCGCGGCAGAGGATCAGGTCGAGTTCGCCCTCCGGGCGGCCAGCGTCATTCTTTTCGTGGTCGATGTGCGGTCGGGTATCACCCCGCTGGATGAAATCGTCGCCGAGAAGCTGCGGCGCTATGGCAAGTCAGTTATTCTGGTGACAAACAAAGTGGATTTGGAGGCGGACGAAGCGGCGGCGGATGAATTTTTACGGCTCGGCTTGGGAGAGCCGGTGGGTGTTTCGGCGGAGCATGGGCGCGGGGTTTTGAAGCTGGAGCAACTGATTGATGAAAAGCTGGGCCCCAAGCCCGGGGGGAGTGAAGCCGACCGCTCCGGGCGAACTCGGATCGCGCTGGTCGGGCGACCGAATGTCGGTAAATCGTCGATTGGAAACCGATTGTTAAAGTCGACGCGACTGATTGTGAGTGATGTGCCCGGCACGACACGCGATTCGGTTGAGCTCGACCTCGATTACGCCCACAAGGACGGCGAGCTGCTTAAATTCCGCCTGGCCGATACGGCCGGTCTTCGGATGAAGCGCAAAGTGGACAGCCCGGTGGAATATTTTTCCGGAGTCCGGACACAGGCGGCGATAGAGCGGGCGGATGTTGTCTTTCTCGTGATTGATGCTGCCGACGGTGTGACCAAGCAAGACCAGGCGCTGGCCGGAGAAATCCTGGATGCGGGACGGGCGCTGATTATTGTGGTGAACAAATGGGACATCATCATTGAGCGTTGGGAACAGGACCCGATCGACGGGTATAAAAACCTCAAACATTTTCTAAAAAGCTATGAGGATTCGCTCCGCCGGGAGATGTTTTTTTTGCCGGATCCACCCGTGCTGTTTGTTTCGGCGATGACTGGTTTCGAGATTGAATCGATGTTGGAGAGCGCGGCGGCCTTGCAGGCCACGCTCGACATGAAGCTGCCGACCGGACGGCTTAATCATCTGATCGAAAAACTTTTCGAGGCACGCGCTCCGAAGATCGTCGGCACGAAGCGCTTTAAAGTATTCTATGCCGTGCAGACCGGATCGCGGCCCCTACGGATTCGCTTTTTTTGCAATCGGGTCGAGCGTTTGGACCCGGCTTATCGCCGATACTTGGAGAAAGCGATCATTCATGAATTTCGTCTCGGTGGTTGCCCGGTGCGCTTTGATCTTGTCGGGAAGGATCGCCGTTACGAAGCGGGCGAGGGCGAAATTGCCCCCCACCATAGCGACACGATCCAAAACAAAGCACGGATCCGGAAGATGGGATCGGATGCGGCAAAGCTGGATACCCGGCATCCGGAGCGCTGCAAGAAAATCACTCAGCGGAAGGCAGCTCATAATCGCGGGGGGAAGAAGTAACGAATTGGAATCGTAATCGTGCTCGTAATCGTGCTCGTAATCGTGCTCGTAATCGTAATCTTTTTGGCATCAACAGATCAGGACGAATATCCACTCAATACTATTCGCGAAAAAACCGCGCATGTCAGTAGGCGGGAGCCAGCAGATTGTCGATTTTTCGTTCAATATCCGTATATTCGAGGGCATTGCGATCAATAAGCAGCCCATCGCGCAATAAGTCACGGTAGGGGCTCTCCGGGAAGTTCCGTGGTTCCAGGCGACTTCCCGGATTCGTATTGCCGGTCCAATAGAGGCAAAGTGCGGCCAGGGGGCAGGTCACTTTTTCTGCCCGCCACGCAGCGAGAGCGTCTTCAGTATTGCGAAGCTTATATTGGTAAATTGCGCGAATCGTGCGTAAGGTGCTGGTGTTTTGGACCGAATCGGCGGCCGCGAGATATTCCCGCACGGTTTCGCTGGGAAGCGTCTTCGGTTGCCTGCCGAGCGCCCAGTCGTTAAATTGGGCCAACACTAAAATCGCTTTCATCTCGAGACGACCCGGATTGATCTCAAGCGCTTTCTTTGCCCAGGTCGTAGCACGTCTGTTTTGATCCATCGCGAGGTTTGCCTCGGCGAGATAGACAAGATCAGACTCCCGGGCTTTCGACTGATCCGTCGCAAAATTCGCACCATAGCTGAAGACACCGAGAACAAGTCCGGCAAAGAGAAGTTTGAGTCGCCGGGAATTATTTGCACGATGCCAAAAGCGCGGCATTTGGTAGGCACCGGCGGCGAAAATGGTAACGAGAGGAACCAGACTGACACGGGTCGGGCTCCCTTCTCCGTTTACCGCGAAGCTGAAGGCGAATAAAAGCAGGCTGGCCAGGGTAATGAGCACGGACGGGCTCCAGGGGCTTTCTTTGAGTCGGGCATAAAAACCGGCACCGGCAAGAATGAAAAGAGCGCCCCAGTGAACGGGATTCAGAAACAGAAGCCAATGCAGCTCGCGGTAGAAGGCAAAGTTTTTATCTTGTGGTATTTCGGGATTGGCGAGTGCAGCGTAGGCAAGGTAGACTCCGTGCGGGAAAGAGTCGGGTCGCCATTGCCAAGGCGTTTCCAGCGTGAAGCTTGTCAGCAGAACGAGACCGGAGAGGACGGCGGGTGGCACGATAGCAAAGCTGAAATGTGCTGATCGCTGATTGATCGGGTAAAGTAATGCGAAGAGCGCCCAGAGGAGAGCAAAGGGTAGCAGCGCTGTCTGCAATGCGGAAGCCAACGTCAAGGAAACTGCGATGATCAGGCTACTGCTGATTCTCGTATGCTTGACCCAGGGAAGCAGGTGGGCGAACGCGGTGCTCATGCAAGCTGCGGCGAGGAGAGCCGGGGTGATTTCTCCAGCCCAAAAAACCAGCACCGGATTTAGTCCAACCAGTAGGCCGACTATCCAGACCGCTCGGTTGCTCTGCCAGTAGCGGGAAGCTGCCGAGGCACAGACGCCCGTGATCCAAAGAAGTGCCAAGGCGTTTAGCGTCCGTGCGGCGGCGGTAAGGACCGCGTCCGTTTCAGAGAATCGGGCGAGGACAGAGAGTGTATAGATGTAGAGTGAGTTGTCCGACACGCTGCTCCCGGACTGAGAATGATTGCCTGCGATTGCCTGCGCGGCGTTCAGTGTGGCTCGGGTTTCGTCGCTGGGGTATTGTCCTGCGGGCAAATTGCCGTAGTAGGCGAACCACGTCAAAACATGAACAAGTGCGATAGCTATCAGAAGCGTGATTTGGCCCGGTCGAATTGTTCGCTGCTTCATCGGTCGGTCAATTTTCGCGGATGTCTCCCGTTCCGTGGATGACGTATTTATAGGAACAGAGTTCGTTCAATCCCATGGGTCCGCGGGCATGCAGGCGGTCAGTCGATATCCCGATCTCCGCGCCCAGGCCAAATTCGAAACCGTCGGAAAAGCGGGTCGATGCGTTGTGGAAGACAGCGGCGGCATCGACCTCGGTGAGGAATTTGTCTGCGGCGGCGGCATCCTCCGTTACGATAGCCTCCGTGTGCCCGGAAGTATTGGCGTTGATCAGTTCGATGGCGGTCTTGGTGTCGGGGACTACAGCGATCGAGATGATGAGATCGGTATATTCCGTGGCAAAGTCTTCTGCGTCGGCATCGACCAGGGGAAGCCCGCTGCCGGAAAGCAGTGCCTTGGCATGTTTGTCAACGCGTAGCTCTACACCGCGTTCGTGTAGCGCTTTGGCGAGGCGTGGAAGTTGGGCTGCGGCATCCTGGTGCATGATAAGATTTTCAGCGGCATTGCAGACGCTGGGGCGCTGACACTTGGCGTTGATGACCAGTCGCTCGGCCATGTCGGGATCGGCAGCTGCATCGATGTAGACGGAACAGACACCTGTGTAGTGTTTGATGACCGGTATCCGGCTGTTCTCGACCGTGAAGCGGATCAAGCTCTCGCCGCCCCGGGGAATAATGCAGTGAATCGTATCATCCTGCTTGAGAAGCGCATTGAGCGCCCAGCGATCCGTCGTGGGAATAAACTGCACGGCATCTTCATGGATGTCGTTTGCCTGGAGTGTCTCCTGGATCAGTTCCGCCAGCTTCATATTCGTATGAAAGGCCTCCTTGCCACCGCGGAGTATGGCTGCATTGCCCGACTTTAGGCAAAGGATCGCACAATCAATGGTGACGTTTGGCCGCGATTCGTAGATGATGCCAATAACACCGATCGGCACACGGATTTTGCGCAAATCAAATCCTCTCGGGGGCGAGAGTCGCTCAATTTCTATACCCACCGGATCGGGCAGGGTAGCCACCTGGCGGACACCCTCAGCCATCGCTGCGATGCGCTCCGGAGTAAAGGTGAGCCGCTCCGTCATAGGCCCGGAAAGGTCGAGCGTCTGAGCTGCCTGCAAATCCAGCGAATTGGCCACCAATATTGCGTCTGTCTCGGAAACCAGACGGTCGGCCAAATCCTCCAGAAACCGGTTCTTTCGGTCGGTCGACAAACTGGCCAGTTCCAACGATGCGGCACGCGCACGCTTGGCAATCTTAACAACAAGCTCGGTGATTTGGTCGGTGTTCATGGAAGTATGGCTTTCCTAGAGAGCGGCTAGTATATCGTCCCAAACATGTTCGGGCAAGACGCTGCCTTGCTCCTGAACAACGGCGGCACCCAGAATCGAACCGATCCGGCCACATTCTGCAAGTGTTCGCTGCTGAGACCAGCCGTAGAGAAAGCCGGCTGCCCATAAATCGCCCGCGCCCGTGGTATCGACAACCCGGGCGGCATGCATCGGCTCAATCCTTTCAACTTCGCCTTTGTGGGCGATGTAGGAGCCATGCGCACCAACCTTGATCGCCGCGATCGAGGCAAACTCGGCGAGGCGCAGGGCCATCCCGGAGTAGTCATCGGAAATACCGGTGAATGCCTCGCCTTCTTCCTCGTTGGCAAAAATGATGTCGACGTAATCGCGCAGAATTTCGGGCAGGATGGGCTTGGTGGCGTTAACCACCTCGAAACTCGCCATATCCAGGCTGATGCTGCAGCCAGCTTCTTTCGCCGAGCGGAGGACTTTTCGCATAAGTGCTTCGTTAAAGAGAAGGTAGCCTTCGATGTGCGCGTGGGTGCTCCCCTCGAAATCGCTGACGGATATTTCCTCGGGCGTAAGCGTCATGGCGGCACCCAAATCGGTGCGCATAGTGCGTTCACCATCTGGTGTGACGAGGGAGATGCAGCGGCCATTGGGGATTTGTCCGATTTTGAAGCGCGAAGCATCACCGCCCAGATTGGTGAAAGCATCCCGATAGAAACCACCTTGGCCGCAGTTTCCCGTTTTACCCAAAAAACCCGTTGAAGCACCCATGCGGGCGAGCGCGAAAGTTGTGTTTCCGGCCGAACCTCCCGGTGCCGTCAAGCCGACGGTGGGCAAGCTCTGGGCCAGGTCCTCAATTGCGGCGGCATCGATGAGCACCATGCCCCCTTTTTCACCTTCGATCTGAGAGACGAATTGCTCATCAACGAGCGCGATCGTGTCGACTATGGGGCTGCCAACGCCTAAAATGGACATTTCTTTCTGCATGATGGATGGATTAATAAGCTGGGTCTAAAAAAGAAAAACCGCCGCTCCAGAGGGGGAGGGCGGTTCTTCTCCTCGAAAAACTCAGTCGTTATAGCGCATTGCGGATGTTTGCATAAATCTTTTGCGACTCTGCCAGATCGCCGAGGCGACCCACGCGAATGCGAATCTCCGACCCGCCTTCCTTTGTTTGAGCGGCTTGGACTTTGATCTTTTTATCACCGACTGTGCGGGCAAAGATTGATATTGAATCGTCTCGATGCAGCTCACCCGTGCGGTAATAGCCCATGTCATCCATTTCACGAATCGCGACACGGAAGATTTCCCCAATCGGGGCATCCAAGGGCGCATAAAAAGTTCCGACGCGGTATTCCGCTGTCTGATCTTCCCCAGTCATGGGGTCAATAGCTACTGGAGTCGTGCAAGCGGTGAAGAAGAGAGCACCGAGTGCGAGGAGGGTGAGGAGTGTTACTTTCATAGTTATTCGTAGTTGTAAGTGCTTTTTCGCAGAGTGCAATCAGAAGCTTTTGAGATAAACGACATCATTTTCGTCGATGAAGGCCAGCTTTCCGTCGCGAATCCCATCAAATTTCAGGCCCGTTTCAGCCTGCACGGTATCGCCGACGGTGTGAGGCTGACCCTCGATCAAAATCATGGGCCGCGCACCTTGCCGCATACCTCCGATGTGCAATGAGCCGAGAAATTCCGAAACGGTCGCTTTTGTCGCCTCCATTTCTGCCGTCGATTCCGTGCGGGGCGCAGGGGTGCTCATTGCCTTTGCGGCAGAATCTACCTGCATGGCATTCGTTTTTTCGTTCGTCTTTTTATTTTCCGCTTCAGGTGTCGCGACCTGCCGTGTGATCTCGGCTTCCGGGGCAGACTCAACCACAGGAGCCGATTCAACCTTCGACTCGGACTCGCTTTGGCCCGATAATTCGTCCAGGTCGAGTTTCGGAACGCTCGCGATGGTTTCCTTTGCTCTCTCTATGGGATTCTTAGCCCCGGACTCTTTGGCGGTTTCCTGGTTTTGGGAGTCTTCCGCAACGGCAATCGGTTGACGCTCGCTGGACGTCTCCGACGGTTCAGCTGAAAAAAGTAGCATCCATAGCCCGAAACCAGCGGCACCGAGCAGTAAAAAGAGTAGCCCGAGAATAAGAAGGCTGGGGAGTAGACTGTGCGGCTTTTTGTCGACGACACCCGGATCGTCCAGTCGCAATGTATCGTTGTTTTTTCCGCTCACACCCGACCGAGGCCTTTCAGAAACCGATTGAGGAGACTGAGCACCCTCAGCCGCGTCCCGGGAGTTGCCGGTATTCTGTTTCAGCTTCAGTTTTGATTTGGTCTCTGGATCGGCAGCAACGCCCGATTCAGGCGAGTCTTCAGAACCAGTTATTTCCCGTTGAAGTTTGGGTGGCCCCTGTGGTTTCTCGGTGCCCTGCGGTTCGGCTGAAACTTCCGGCGTGTTTTCAGGAGAAGGATTCGCATCCGCTTTTTGAGCAATCTCGTTCGCAGACGATCTTGTTTCACCCGATTTTTCCTGAGTTGAGGGCGAATCGGTCCCGTTCGTATTTCGGGAAGTGTCTCTGGCGAGCCTGAGTTTTTTCGGTTTTTCTTTAGGGTCGTCGCTCATTGTTACGCTTCATAGAAGTGGAGAGATTTTTTGCAAAAGCAAAGATAAAACCCGGGGAGCCACCGGGTACCATAAAAAGTTAAGGCCCGTCCCCGAATCAACGGGGACGGGCCTATCACTAACCTAATTACCCTAACTAACTCACTGAAAAAACATCAGCGACGTGTAGGAGCACGAACACGGCTTATTTGTTCCCGTTTTTTTAAAGAAAATCCGAACAATTGTTCGGAAGACTGAAATTCCCGGGTGAGTTCGGCATTATCCCGTCGTATCTTCGGGGTGCCGAACATCCAGATCGATCTCTCCATCCTGAAAGCGCGCCCGCACCGCGCTTTCCTTGAGTGCGTCCACCGAGCGCTCCAGAATTGTGCCGTCAGGGTTTTGCAGAATTGTGTAACCCCGCTTCAGAGTTGCCTGTAAACTGCCGTTTGCCAGGCGTTGTTGCAAATATTGGAGTGCCTCCTTTTTCCTCTCAGAGGTCAAGGCGGTGGCACGTTGCAGCTGGCGGGAGGCTGCGTCGAGCTGCTGCCGGGCCATGGAAATCCGGGTTTTCGGGTGTTGCTCGGCAATTCGCCGGGCGAAATCGCCCAACCATCGGTCACTTTCCGATAAACGCTTCGTCAGGCTCTGTTTGAGCTGATTTTCGAAGTCGTCCAGACACATGCCGAGGTGCTGTAGTTGTCGTTCCGGAGCAATGATACGGAGTCGTGCGAGGAGTTCCCGCAGATCCGATTTTCCTCCATCGATATGGTTCTGGATGACCGTATGGAGCGATTCCTCCGCTACTTCGAGATTCTGCAAGGCCTCCAAATAGAGTGTCGAGATAAGCTCGGCTGCTCCGGATGGTGTCTCGGCACGGCGGTCGGCAGCGTAGTCGGTCAGCACGGTATCGATTTCGTGGCCGATTGCGGAGACCGTGGGGAGTGGGCAGGCAGCGACGGCCCGCGCCAGGGATTCTTCGTTGAAGGCCCAGAGGTCCTCGATACTGCCGCCGCCCCGGGTCAGGACCACCAGATCGAAGCCCGGACTGGCGCTGGCATGCGCGAGCATGGAGATCACCTCCTCCGCTGCCCCGCGCCCCTGCACCCGCGCGGGGAAAATGACAATCTCACCGCCGAACCGCCGGCGATGGAGGATGCGCAGAAAATCGCGAACCGCCGCCCCCGTCGGCGAGGTGATCACCGCAATGCGCTGCGGGAGCACCGGCAGTGCTTTCTTTCGTGCGCGGTCGAAAAGTCCTTCGCCCGCCAACTTTCGTTTTAACCGTTCAAACTCCATCTGCAGGCGACCGGCACCGCTCTGGATGGCAACTTTTGCGATGAGTTGGTAGCGCCCATGCGGCTCGAAGACCGAAATATCTCCCAGCAAAAGTAGCTCCATCCCATTTTCGAGCTCGAAGGACTGGCGCGCGGCATCGCGGGCAAAGAGAGCACAGGGTAACTGGCTCTTCGCATCTTTCAGCGAAAAGTAGACATGCCCCGAGCTTTGCCGGCGCAGGTTGGACACTTCGCCCTGCACCCAAACGCGTGAAAAATTTTCCTCCAACTGCCCTTTAATCAAACGGGTCAGAGTGGTGACTTTTAGAATTTCCTCGGGGGATGGTGCGAGCAGGTTATCCAGCATGTATCTTATATTTTCGACTTATCATACGGGTGGCAACAACGAGAACAATGATGATCGCAAGGCCTGAAATCGCCATGCCCGTTTCGCCCTCGAAGAGTGCGCCTCCGGTCGTGATGAACCCTAGGGTCCAAAGCGACGTCGCCGGGATGGAGACGAGGAGGTAAGGTCGCAAGCGCATACCAACCAAGCCTAAAACAATATTTTGCAATGCGTAGGGGATGCCGGGTGTCAGGCGTAGAATCAGACCGAGCCGTAACGCGTTTCCAGAACTCATGTCGGGGAGGGGACGGTTTTTGTAGAATAGGCGCAGCAACCAGAGACGGAGCGGCCCCGCTGCCAGGGCGTAGGTCCACGTCGTGCAGAGTGCCTGGGCGGCAATCCCCAGCGCGAGCGTGGCGGGCAGGCCGAAGCGCGGCACAAGGACGACTCCAAAGAGAATGATAATGGGGCTACTCGGAAAGCCCAGCCCCGGCAAGGTAGCCAGCAGCAGCACCAGCGCCCAGGGATGTGCCTCGAGAAAAACCCGCGCATCGTCGGCCAGGCCGAGCCAGTAGGCGACATCGGGATGGCTCCGCCAAGCGAGAAAGAGCAGGCCGGCTGAAAGAAAGGCAGCGCCAGATAGCAGCGCCGTATTGCGTTTCCAGTGGGATTGATCTTCCGTCAAATGGGCCATCTGTTGGCGAGCTAAGAGTCTGGCTAAGCGATGTCAACCCACGGAACCCTGACTTGCCAGATGTGAGAAAGCTCTTAGTTTGAGATGCTTATGGACGAAGAAATCGAATCATCCTCGGGGGGCTCCATGCTGTCGATCGCGCTGGC
>JAAAPI010000129.1 GCA_009908325.1 Verrucomicrobiota bacterium
GGAAGTCCCATGGTTCCAAATCACCGAAAAAGCCCAGAACAAAACAGCTTTCGTCTATCAACCAGTCGTCAATCACAGGGCCAAATGAATAAGCCGTGGACGGGAATGCTTATCCCAAAAAGAATAGATTGAGGGATTATCCACTAGAACCCAAGTTATCTCTTTAAATGAAGATCTTCACTGAATCCTTCGATAAGGTTCTATGCCTTGCGACTTTAACGACATGTGGCCTGCTAAACTCGATTTGTGCGTCGGTCGCTCAGTTTGAAGGCCAGTATATCGGTAATGCGTTTACTGAGTTACAGGGTCTCGTGAGCCAGCCTGAAACGCCAACTGGCACGACAATCGCCGAGGTGGATGCCAGTGGTAATATCACCCTCCTGAACGGAGACACCGGAACCGTCAATGCCGTAGGTGCCATTACATGGACACAACCAAATGGACTTTTCCTCAACAGTGGCTCGATCAGCGAAGGGGTTCTTCGTGGTAATGGGTCGTCTGTCGAACCCTTCGTCACGACCTTGACCCGGATCGAGCTTGTATTGCAGTCAAGCGAACCGGTCCAAACTCTCGACTTGTCGACGACCTCCCGCGACCAT
Source organism: Verrucomicrobiota bacterium (assembly GCA_009908325.1). Classification (GTDB taxonomy): domain Bacteria; phylum Verrucomicrobiota; class Verrucomicrobiia; order Opitutales; family Coraliomargaritaceae; genus Thalassobacterium. The sequence continues at coordinate 600 of JAAAPI010000129.1, forward strand.
AACCGTGCGGCCGTCAGTCAGGCGACCGTTCAAGTTTCCTCCAACGGGGACTGGACGGCCAATACTTTGCAAAACTGGATTACTTTGATTAACAGCAGCGGATCGGGGAACGGAACCCTGACCTACAGCCTCAGTGCCAATAACAGCGCGCAACAGCGCTCTGGCACGATCACCGTGACCCGTGGTGGGGTTAACCGAAATTTTTCGATCATCCAAGCTGGTGCGAGCGGTTGGTTGTCGGGGGCTTCTGTTATCGCTGACGGATGGTTGTTTTATGATTGGTTCAAGGGTTTCAAGCCGGAGGCCTCAAGTAACTGGATCTATCATGGCCGTCATGGTTGGTTGTTTGTTTTGGGTGATGGAACGCAAAGTATGTTCCTCTGGGATGCTGCGATCAGCCGCTGGCTATTTACCAATGAGACGGTTTACCCCTGGATGTATGCCTACGGCCCGAGCCAAGGTTGGGTCTTTTTCTTTGAAGGCGGCCGCCCCGGTTCGCGCTTTTTCAAGCGAGGAGATACGGGGGAGGTGGTCTCGGAGCAAGAGTTTGAGTTTGAGTGATAAGTAGCTCGAATGGAACTTAGTTAAGTAGGTTAGAGCCACATTAGATGGGCCACAAACCTAGTTGCACCGCGTGCGGTGCCACCTACAGAGCGCGGGTAGTCCCCACCCGCTAGCGTTGGACGGGCCTTTCTGCAACCCTGGTGCGTGGGGACACGCACCCTTCGTAGCTTATTCTCCACAAGGTATTTCGAAGCTCCATCTTTGTTTGCTGATCCGCGATCTGGACGCTTAACTAGAGCCTATCCCAAAAGCGTGAAGTCAGACCTGTAGCAGCCTGCTGGTGAAAAAAGTCGGGCGAAAGGAGGTCAAAAACCTCGATTCGCCCGAAAAAGGGCTTCTATAATTGAAGTGTGAAAAACAAAAACGAAACCCTTTCGCCCGAGACGCTACACCTTCAAAGTGCGCTTCGTCCAGATTTAACTCCGGTTTTTCATAACCGCGACCATCTCCGGCTGATGGAGGACTTGACGAAGCTCGACCAGGATTTGCGCAGCAGTGGCTTGGAAGCATTGGCGATGTCCTTAGCGCTGGAGGGCATGGACGATGCTCCATTCGCCCAGCAAAACAAGCGTTGTGAGTTTGCCATCTACTCGCTGCGCGCGGAGTTGTTGCGGCACATGCTGGGCACACCGAGCTTCGCAGCCTACTCGGTGACTTTATCGACCAGCGATTTGTTCAGTGATTTTTGCCGCTGCCGCCAAATCGACGGCATACGCTGGACATCAAAGAGCACTCTGCATCGGGCTTCGACATTTTTCGACGAGGCGCAGTTGCGCAAGCTGAACAACTTACTTGTGCGGACACTCGGAGGCGCTCACGGGGCGAGGCCTTTAGGTTTGGCACGACCCGAAGATCTGTCGGTGTGTTTAATCGATTCGACCTGCCTGAAGGCGGACATACACTTCCCGGTCGATTGGGTGTTGTTGCGGGATGTTTCTATCACTTTGCTCAAGGCAGTTATCCTTATTCGCAAAGAAGGATTGTTGCATCGGATGCCCGACGAACCCGAGCAGTTTATCCGGGAGATGAACAAACTGAGCATTGAGATGACACACGCCCGGCGCAGGCAGGGGGCTCCCAGGGAACGTAAGAAAATACTTCGCAAAATGAAACGCTTGCTAAAACGGATCGGCGAACATGCCCGCCGCCACCGCGATCTACTCGATGCAAAGTTCGGGCAAACCCAGTTGAGCCAGGCGCAAGCGGCCCGGATCACTGCACGTATCGATGAGAAACTGGAGCTTTTGCCCAAGGTGATCGAACAAGCACACGAACGGATTATCGGTGAGCGTCAGGTAAAAAACAAAGAGAAGATCCTGAGCGCTCACGAACCGGACATCGACGTGATCGTGCGCGGCAAAGCGGGTGCACAGGTCGAGTTCGGCAATGAGCTGTTCCTGGCCGTTAGTCCGGGCGGACTTATCTTCGATTATAAGCTCTACGGGCGCGCAGCGCCTGGCGAAGGGCTTAAGATGCAGCAGAGCATTGAGCGTCTGGAGGAACTGAACCTGCCGGACGCGTTGGAGTATGTGGTCGCCGACCGTGGCTTTGACAGCAAAGGCAGCGAGGATTTTCTTACCGGGCATGGCATCGAATCGATGATCTGTCCAAAAGACCCTCAACGGCTACAGGAACGGCTGAAAGAGGAAAAGTTCCGTAAGTTCCAGACCCGTCGCGGAGGCACCGAGGCGCGAATCGGCATCTTTAAAAACCATACCCGCTCGCGGGTATGGCGGGCCAAAGGGCTGGCACACCGCCAGCTCGCAGTCGGATGGAGCGTGCTCGCGCATAACCTCGAATGGGTCGCACGGCGAGTGCGTGAGCAAAGAGCGAAAGCGCCTCTGGCTGAAAGCGCCTGAGTTAATCCCCCCCCGAAAAAAGTCGAACAAGTCCGAAGTTCCAAATTTAAAGGAGAATGGTTCAGCATACTTTCCCACTCTAAATAACGGCCTGTTAATAAGCAAACTTAGGTTTTCTTATGTAGAAACCGCGCAGATTGTGTTCGGTCGGGCAAAAAAGGGAAAACGCGGTATCGGACGGTTTAAAAAATCCGCACTTTTGGGACAGGCTCTAAATTACGAATTTTAGCATTATAGCTTGACAGCTAGGTTCACTAACGGGCATAATCTGAGAATGACTAACTCTCTCTCTCTTCCGCGCCTTAATTGGATTTACACTTGGGTTTGCCCTATTGGCGGAATCAAGTGCTACTGAGCCGGATGATAAGTTTGGCCAACTGGAATTAATTGGGCTTGAGCATGTTGAGAAAGATGGTTCGACGATGAGATCCGAACTCAGGAGAAGGTCGAACGGAAAGATAATTCGGGTTCTGTATGGAGTGCGTGGAGGCAGCATGGCGTTCAGTGCGGATGAAATCATCGTTGGGTTGAAGGACGGGGCGGATTCAACCAGCGCACTAGGTGCATTCTCTCCCAGTAATATCCGCCACATTAATGCGAACACTGTAGTCGTTAAACTAAGCAACCTTTCATATGTGACTTTAACGGATACGCTGGAGGAATTTAATAAATCAGAGCATGTTCGTTACGCAGAGAAAAACTATGTTGTGTCTTCCACTCTTTCCGCCTCAGGGATCGGTGCGCAAAGCGTTCCAAATGATCCTGGTGTTCAGTGGCACTTAAATCAAACCAACGATGCCGATATTGATGCCTATGAAGCTTGGCCTGTAATTTCCTCGGCAGGAAATCTCAAGATCGCCATCCTCGATACGGGAGTAAGGAGGTCACACCAAGATATTTTACCTAATTTCAACACGAACATTCAATATGACTTTGCCTACGGAGACGGAATAGCTGACGACGTAGATGGACACGGAACCCACGTAGCCGGGATTGCCGCCGCGCAGGGCGACAACGGCTTCGGCGGAACTGGAGTGGCTCAGGATGCTGAAATAATTGCCGGAAAGGTTTTGGACAATAATGGTAATGGTGTTATTTCGGACATAGTCGCAGGGATGAATTGGGCGATATCGGAGGGGGCGAAGGTTCTCAATTTGAGTATAGGGAGTACGTCTACAAACGCGCCAAGGCAGCAATCCATCGCGGATGCATTAATGAATGCGAGAGATGCAAAAGTTATCGTCGTATTTGCGGCGGGTAATCTCGGGATCAATAATGATCAGACAGACTATTACCCTGCTGACTTTTCTACTGAATTCGATAACGTGATTACAGTGGCTTCTTCAACTGAATCTGACTTGTTGGCAGGCTCTTCAAACTATGGTTTCAATAGTGTCAACGTTGCGGCTCCGGGAACTAATATTTATTCGACATACAATATTGCCGATAACTCGTATGCCCTTGATTCGGGGACATCCATGGCGGCTCCTATTGTTGCGGGTATGGCTGCTTTGATAGAGGCGCATTTCGTAGAAAACAATCCTGCCAAGACTATCCAGAGAATTGAAAACTCAGTTGACTACAAGAGTGCTTTTGAAGCGACGGTTAGTTCGAAAGGGCGTGTAAATCTACGGAGATCTTTAAGCCTGTTCTCTCTGAAGCCAACATCAGCGGGAACGACGGGAACGCGTTGGGGGAGTTCAACCATTCAATGGATTGATGATACGAACGCACCTTGGTTCTGGAGTTTCCGAATCGGCGAATGGTTCTACACCTCTTCGACGGACTTGGAAGACATCTGGCTGTACTCGAATACTAACGAAACTTGGTATTATACGAGAAGTAGTTATTTCCCCGGAGCATTTAAGGACGGTTCCGTCTGGGTTAACCTCGAAAATGAATTCTAAACGGATTGGCGCCGGACAGCGACGATTATTTAATATAAAAAATTACTATCAAAATTATTATGAAAAAAAACTCCCTAATCGCCAACCTTGTTTTGGTAGCTGCCGGCTCCCTGTTCGCTGAAACACGGTATTTTGTGTCCTCGCCGTTAACAAAAGATGTCGGCTCCGCTTTTTCTTTTGTGGTGCCAATTTCCGATCCTGAGCAAATCAACCATGCGCGCTCACTGGCGCAAGATTTTCCGATTGAAAGCGGGGAGGGCCTGGAAGGCAGCAGCCACTTCCCGATCATAGTGATAAGAGAGGGCAATCAAGGGTTAAACCGAGATTTTGGCCGCTCCAATGAATTATGGAATTGGGAGGTGGTTGAACTCGTTTCGTTTTATGATTTCTCAATAAACCCTCCGCCGATCAGCCCGTTGAATCCATTGACAATAAGCTTGAATCTGGACGCCGTTTTAACTGAGAGCAACGGGACTGGTCGTGTGAGATTTGGGGGTTACACCATCACGGGAGAACTCCCCTTTCAGCCATCGGCTATCCGGGAAGACGGCAGCAAGGAGAGCTGGTTTGGAACGTATCGGGACGATCATTTCCCCTGGATTCGCCACGAGACGTTCGGCGACCTTTATGTGAGTGGGATGGACCCGGAAAACATTTGGTTCTGGAGTCAAGACCGGCAGTCATGGTTTTTCACGCGGGAGTCACACGGCAACTTCATTTACCGCTTGTCGGACGATACCTGGCTCTTTCGGAGCGGGGCGAGCCAGTGGTTCTATAACTACACAACCGAGGCTTGGGAGTTTGGTGCCCTTTGATTTGAAGCATAGCCGGGTCATGGTTTGACATGGAAGGATTTGAGGTGGTCGGTTTCGTGGACCCGCTTTGATCCCCTCCCCCCCCTTTGGAATCGAGTCCATCCGCCAGATCAAGAAAGTCCACGCCATGACGCATCCGGCCGCCAGTCAAATCTTAGGTGAAGTGAAACTTGAAAGTTGATTAAAAATGAACGAGGTTGAGGTGATGAACCGAACTGAACTAGCTGCAACGGTAGACGAACTGACCGCAGACGAGCGTAGCTACCTGAGTGCTTATCTGAAAATGAAAGAACGCATCAGTGACGCTTCCTACGCCCGTGAAATGTCCACTCGCCTGAAGGCGATGCAGTCCGGCCGTGAAGTGCGGCGTGATCAGGTTCTGGATCTGCACGGCCGTCCTTCCGAGAGCGGGCTATGAGTGCGTATCATGTCGATCATGCTGCCAAGCAGGTGAATGTCCTTGCTCTGGAGCTGTGATAATGAGGCATTTGGAGGTATAACATCCGTTCACCGGCAGTAGCGGGGATCTTTCCGCACGCGGCGGTACCAGCGGTAGATGTGTTTATGCCAGGGAGTGGCGGATTTTTTGGAAAGGCCGCGTTGTGCCAGCTGTTGGTAAAGAGGCAGTGTGCACTCGAGGGCCAATTCCCGGGCCAATTCCGGGAAGTCGCGCAATGCGGCTGCTAAAATGATGCGGGCTTCTTGGGGCTCGTTTCCCTGGCGCAGCATGCTGTCCGGGCGATGACGGTACCAAAGCAACGGTTGCGCGATGACATCGACCTCTCCGCCGGATAGATGGAGGCGCAAAAAGAAGTCCCAGTCGGCAAAGGCGGCAAGGGGCGGTCCCCGAAAGCCCCCGATCTTAAAAAACGCGCTGCGCCAAACAATCGAATTAGCGTCGCCAAAGGTATTGTGGAGCAACCCGAGCGGCATCACGCTACCGAGGGGGCGGTAGAGGAAATCCGGGCGTGTGTCCGGGCCCGGCGCAGATACTCTGGAAAAAACGGCGAAGTCGCAGGTCAGGGCATCTGCCTGGGAAGTCTCGATGGCCACCACCATACGTTCGATCATCTCGGGCCGGGCGACGTTGTCGGCATCCATGAAGACCAGGTAGTCTCCTTCGGCTTGCGCGGCGGCGGCGTTGCGGGCCAAGCCGACTCCTTGGTTTTCCTGTTGGAAAAAATGCCAGTTTGATGTGGCCGCCTTCGCTTTTTCAGATTCAAAAACCGCTTTAGCTTGAGTCGTGTGACTGCCATCGTCGCAGACGAGCACTTCCATGTTGGGGTAGCTTTGTCGGCGGATGGAATCCAGCGCCTGCGGCAGGTAATCCGGTAGTTCGTAGTATGGGATGCAAACCGAGACGAGTGGCGGATTTTTCGTAAGGTTAACCGGACTCCGCGGCTGCGGGAGCGGGCCTTGGTGGAGGGCGCGCCACGCCTGATTGTTTTGATGCGCGTTGTAGGGGTGCGCCGCGTCCCAGTTTTTTTCAGCCAGAGTCGCCAATGCTTTGGTCACGCCATTCGCGGTGGGCGGAAAGAGCTGCTCCGCGTGGGCGATTTCCGGAATACCTCCGCTGGCGGCCGCCATAAAAGGGATGTCGTGCTCGATGCATTCGATGACGGCGAACGGGCAGTTGTCCAAAAGCGAAGGTAAAAAGGCTACCCCGCGGGTTTGTAGCAGGTAGTCGAGCGACTGGTGGGTATCGCAGTGAAATTTTCGATGAATGGTCAGCTGGGGGTGATCCCGGGCGAAGCGGTCAATCAAGGTTTCGGCTTTTTGGCCGGAATGGATGTAAGGTTTGCCCAGAAAGCTGACTTGGCGCGGATGGCGCCCGCTGGTTCCGGCGAGATAGCGGCCCAGACCCGAGAGGAAGATGCCGAGCCCCTTGCGGGTTTCGAGTCGCCCGAAAAAGATAATATGGGTCGTGTCGATGGACCGTTTGTGGGCGGGAGCCGATTTTCGATGAAAAGGGTAGGGGAGAACCCGTGTCCGTGCCTGGATCCGCCAGCCCTGGCCGGCGGCCCAGTCCAGCATGTGCCGCGTGGGCGCGATGAGCAGGTCGGCATGCTCGCAGCAATAGCGCTCGGTGAAGTCGAGGTGCATCTCGGCGATAGGGTTTTCGAGCGGTTGCTCCATGCCCTGTCGTATCCATTTGGAGGGGCTGTGCAGGGTGACCAGGAGTTGGGTATTGCGCAGGGCCAGGCCCGTGCGGCGCAGGCGGATGGAATGAAAGCCATTCGCTTTCCAGTCTTGGAAGTGCACGAGGTCAAACGACTCGCGCTCGAGGTATTCCGCGATACGGCGCGATTTTTCGAGGAGGGGCCATTCAAAGGGGGCTTTGGCCGCCCGGCAGGCGTTGAGCGGCAAATTCTCGGTGGTGAGCACGCGAATGCTGTTTTTTGCGTAGAGTGCCCGCCAGTTCTGATCTGCTCCGGGAGACGGATGCTCGGTAAGGAGCAAGGTGCATTCGTGATCTTTCAGCAGGTTGCAAAGCGTGAAGCAGTGGGTGCCGATGCCTCCGTTCTTATGGGGTCCAACTATTTCGGGCGTGACGATGCAAACTTTCAAAACAGCACGGGGGGCTCACCGCTTATGGGTTGAGGAAGCGCCAGGGTTCTTTGTCCTGGTTGGGATCACTTTCCACGGTGATGACGGAGATGCCGCCGAAAATGCCGTCGGGGGTCTGGGAGAGTGTATCGCAGGCGCGGTGAAATAAGTGGTGCGGGCGCTTCCATTCCTTCGAGGCGGCCAGCAGGCCCCGCTCGACCGGCGGGTGGTTGGCATCGTGGTAGCAGATCACGCCGCCGCGCTCCATGAGCGGCTCTAGTGCTATGGTATCGCGATAGACGCCTTGTTCGGAGTGGTCGCCGTCGACAAAGACGAAGGTGAATGGGGCCGGGAGCCTTTCCAGGTCGCGGGGGCTGTAGCCTTTGAGCAAGTGCACCGGGTTGCCCGCCCGGGTTAGGGTCGAGGGGTTTTCCGGCCACTGAGGCTCGGGGTCGATGCAATAGAGCTCATCGCAAGCGCGGCGCAGGACGTGCATTGTGGTGCCAGTCCAGGTGCCGATCTCAACCGCGCGGATGAACTTCTGCGGCATGGCACTCAAGATACCGTAAAGAAAGCCGCGTTCGGCAATCTGGATGAGGCCATGACGGGCATCGAGAAGCCGCTCCACACTGTGGGCCGCCGGACTGTCGGGTGCTTCGGCAACGGCTCCCATGGTCGGGGAGTCGAAGACGTTTCGTGTTAATCGTGGGTCGCTGGAATCGCTCATGCTTTTTCTAGGATTTTGAAAAGAATCGGAGGAGATTGTGTGGGAACTTTGCTTTTACCGAATCACAGGCCGTCGATCCGGAGTCAGCTTCCGGAGCTGCCTTTTTCCCGGTTTCTGTAATCGTTTTGCTCGTTTGGCTAGTGTGATGGTGGATGAAGAGGTCGAGGTCGAGTTTTGATTTGTGGGCCTCAAGCAGTTGGAAGTGTGAATCGGCTGGGTGATGCAGGCAGAAATTAGACAGGCAGCAGGGATCGAGTGGGTGGTGAGCCTCTGCAAGGACCTTAGGCAGAACGAGGCCGGGATACCCGCTTTCCTTCATTTTGAGCATCATATCGCGGAGAATGTCACTCAGGTAGTAACCGTTCAAATCTTCGGAAAGGATGCCTGCCAGGGCCGATTGGCGAAAAATACTGAAAAGGTCGGCAGGAGACGGGTGAAGCAGCAGTTCACCCGCGTCGACCGCAGCGCGGGCGATCACGCCTGAGCGTTCGACGCTGTGGATCCACGGTAGGCTGAAACCGGCGCTTGGACAGTTCTGCAGAGCGCAACACGCAGCCTTGGCGAAGTCGGGCCGTAGCCGCATGCCGGGGGTGAGGAAGCACCAAAGATCGGATCCGTTGGATCGACCGAGCAGACGATGAAAGACGTCTTTACCATAGCCGGTGGGATGGTGGGCCGCTTGCGGATTGCCAGGGAGGCTGTCCCATGATCGCGCAAATTCAGGCAACCGTTTCGGGTCGGTTTGTAGATTGTGAATCAGGACGGGATGCGTGCGGGTGCTGTCCAGAGCCGCCACGCTTTCCAGAGTGGCATTCACGGCATCGGGCTGGCTGGTCGATGTCAGGAAGATGCCGATGTTCAAACGCCCGCTCGTTTCTTCGGATATTTTTTCGGTTTGCTTGTCAATTTGCCGCGCCCGCAGGTCTTTTCGCCATTCGGCCAGGGATTTGAGGATGTGGTCATTATCGCAAATTGTCTCAATGCGGGCTTTGGCTGCCTGCCCTATGGCCTGGCGGCTTTCCGGGGTGAGTTCGATAGCTTCGATGAGTGTGGCTTTGAGTGCCTCTTTAAGCGCTCTCCGGTCGCCGTAGGGGCACTCGGCGACGAGTCCGGACTGCTCATGTTCGATCATTTCGGCCATACCGCCCTGGTTGGAAGCCAGCACGAGCTTTCCACAGCGCATGGCTTCCATGCAGGTATTCGGGTAGTTATCCCAGCGCGAGGGCACGGCGCAGCAATCGGCTTGGTAATAATGCCGCCCCAATTCCTCTCGGGGCATGTGGGCGTGAAAGAAGAAGTTCGATTTAAGGTCCGCCGGGATGAAGCTTTGGATGATCTCGGCGGTTGAGCGGCCGTGCGCCTCGCGGGTTTCGCGCACGTGTGGCCCGCCCACAAAATGAAAGTAGGTTTCCGGGTATTGGCGCACGATCTCGCTGGCGGCTTCGACCCATTCGAAGACGCCCTTTCGAGGCTCCACCCGACCCACGTAAAGGCAGTGGAAACCATCGGGACGCTCGTCCGAGAAATCCCACTGTGGTAGCGGCTTGCCGAGCGGGTAGGGGATCACTGTAAAACGCTCTCCGGGCAAATCGAGCTCGGCGGCAACTTGTCTTGCCAAGTATTGACTGGGCGCGAGCACGGCATCGGCTCTTCTAATCGATTCCAGCTCGAAACGTTTGCGTTGTTGAATCCAGGCGGAACTGGTATCGTCATCGTTATTAGCGAAGATGAGGTGGCTGGGCGAATGCAAGTGAACCGCGCAGGGAACGGCTTGGAGCGGATCGTCGGGCGGGAGTAGGCTGCGGCGGTTTAAAAAAATCGAAAGCGGCGCCTCGTATTCGGGGGCTTCGATGTATTCGATCCCGTGCTTTGGGACGAGACGCTCAAGGGCATCGGCGACCGCCCAGGCAAAGACCGAGGAAACGTCGAGCTGAGCCAGGCCGGCGACCTCGGGGCCGGTGAGATCGGGGTCGACCGCCCAATTATCGACGACAAAAGGCAGATAGTAAACCTGCACCCCGGCCTCATTGACGAATGCCTGGTCCAGCCCTTTACCAGGTGCTTCGGGCGACCAGGCGGTAAGCAGTATGACCTCATGGCCCTTGGCGACAAGGAGCTCCGTGATATTGGCAACATAAGTGCCGATACCACCCATCAAATTCGGGGGGGCTTCGCGGGTGATGAAGCAGAGTTTCATGAAAATCGGGTGGGTCCGGCAATGCGTTTTCTTAGCCAGTGCGCTTTTTTAATCGGTCGATTCGTCGTTTAAAGAAGCGATAAATGACTTTGTCGAGGGGAACCTTTTTTTTGGGTGGCGCTTGCGGTGGCTGGTTTTCAGCCGGATTTTGCTGATCAACAAGTTTGGCCTGCTCGAAGTAAACGTAGCCCTCGGTGAGTAGCTGCACCTCCGTCGAGAATCGACGGTGCAGATCGGCATGGCGGCGCAGGATGGCGCGGCGGCCATGCTCGCGGGTCGCAATGCGATACTCCCGCGACATAGACCCGTCGCGCATGCGGTAGCGCAGGAGCGGCTCCGGAATAGTCAGCAATGCGTAGCCCGTCTCACAGAGCGCTATCCAGAACTCCCAGTCTTCGAACGCGTATTTCATTTCCGGGGAGACGCCCCCGGCTGCGGCGTAGGCTTCCGCCCGAATCACAGCTGCCGGAGTGGACATGCATTCTGCAAGAAGTAGGGGAAATTGCGAATGCGGTGGTATCCAGTAGGTGTTCATGAGCCCGACCGTGTGGGTCCAGGCATTGACCGCTCCCGCCTCGGGGTGCCGGTTGAGCACCTCGACGGCTTTTCGCAGATAGCTCGGCTCGATGGCATCGTCGGCGTCGATAAACATCAGTGCCGGATAGCCGGCACTCAGCGCGATTTCAGCGCCGCGACGGCGTGCCACGGGAAGGCCTCCGTTGACAAAATCCAGCACCTCAAGGCACGGTCGACTGCGAAAACGGTCCAGTGCTTCCAGCGTCGTCGTCTCCGTGGAACCGTCATTGACGATGTAAATGTAGGGGCTGATGCGCTCCTGAGCTTCCAGGCTCTGGATACATTCATCGAGGTAAGCGCCGAGGTTGTAACAAGTGACCACAACCGCGATGCGGTCGATCTTTGCCGGAGTTGGGTGCCGCTTAGCCGGGTGTTCTTCGCTCAACGGATGATCACCGAATGGAAGGTTGGAGGGCACGGTAAAACGGTGTGACTGTTTAAACGCATCCCGGTTTGCCTCAATAACCTGCTCGAAGTAGCTCTGGGTGGCTTCGAGGATCGTGGTATTGTCGCAATAATCAAAGATGCGTTGACGGGCGGACTGACCGATGTGCTTCAAGTCGGCAGCGGGTGTCTCCAAAGCGGCTTCAAGGCTGGTAGCAAGGGCGTCGACTCCATGCGCATCACAGAGGAATCCATGCTGCGGCGAATCAATCATCTCGGCCATACCACCCTCGACCGTTGCGACAACAGGCAGGCCGCAAGCCATCATCTCCTGGCAGGTAAAGGAAAAGGGCTCCCAGAGGCTGGGAACCACGCCGATGTCGGCTTTGCGGTAGCGCCGCCAGAGTTGCTCCCTAGGCACCGGGCCGAGAAAGCGAATGCGCTTTCGGATTGCTTTGGGCACCGGTTTGAGGAAGACCTCGCTGCACGGTTTGCCCAGAGCCGGGTGCTGTGTGTCGCGCCCGGCCAGTTCGAGAATCAAATCAGGATACCGGGGGGCAATCTTTGCAAAAGCGCGCAGAAGATAGTCAACACCCTTTCGCGGCTCAATGCGCCCCGCATAGATGAGACGGTGGGCTTCGGCTTTCTTCGAACGTGCCGCCTTTTCCTCACCCTGTGGCACCTCACCGAGGGGCAGCGGGATCAGGCGAATGTCCGCCTCGGTAAATCCCATCTGCGCAATCATCTGATCTTTCATGTACTGACTCGCAGCGATCAATCCGTCGGCCAGGGCCATGGACTGCTCTTCGTAAAGCATCCGGTGGTAATCATGGCGCTCGTAGAGCGAGCCGTCGTTGAACAGCTGGATTTGCCGGTGGGGGCTGTGGATGAAAACGACAAACGGTACTTCGGCCATTTTGTTGAAAAGCATCCGCTCATTCTGGAGCAAATAGGTGGGGGCTTCCACGTCCTGGCTAAGCACCAGGTCGATGGGCGTTTCCGCGTGGATTTCCGGGAGCCGCTGCGCGACCTTTTTCGCAAATACACCTGCGTAGCAGCGCAAATGGATCATTTCGTTGGCATACAGGTCGGGATCATCCCAGATGGAGTGGCCGCTGGCCTCGTTGATCATGGGCACCGGGATGACACGAAGCGGTCCGCTATCTGGAACCGGCCACGGGCAATCCGGGCCCTCCTGCTTGACGACAACCGTGACCGTATGGCCCGCTTTGACCAAAAACTTCGCCATGGTCGCGGTATAGGTGGCGACACCGCCGCCGGGGCCGGGCAAATATTCGGTTGTGACGATGCAGATATGCATGCTAGGCGCTAACGGTTTGGGATTTTCGTGTGGAGCGAGGGATTGAAAAAAACTCCGGTGATGAGCCATGGCCAAAAAATGTCAACGCTTAGAGCCCGCCTGTGTTATCGCAGAAAGCGACCAAAATTGCGCGGAATCGTGATGCTTCCTGATCGTGCTCGTTATCATAATCATAATCGAAAGATCGATAACGATCATGATTACGACGACGATTAGGATGAGGAAAGGAACAAGATTCACCTCCTATAAAAAAAATGCACCGCTTAATCGCAGCCGGAGCGTTCCGGTTTACTGACTCGACCAATTCCGATTAATGATTCATCGAGTGCATTAAGGTTTACAAACAGAGCAAGCTATGTTCCGCTTTTCTGCATGGATAAGGGATTAACCGCTAACTCCGGAATTCGCAAAGCCTTGGCGCTCTCGCTTTTCATCGGCTTACTCGGCACCAGCCTGGCTCTTCGCGTCGAGGCTCAAGCGACGACACCAGCGCTTACTGTCGAAATCGGGGCGGAATCGAATGTGGCACTCGACAGTCTCTTTGATTGGCAGCCGACGGTTTTGCTGGAAACCACCCTCGGCACGATCCCCATTGAGCTTACGCCGGAAGCGGCCCCGAAGACGGTGGAAAATTTCCTCTTCTACGTCGATTCGGGTCGCTACACGGATTCGTTTATCCACAGGCGCGTATCGCTGAAAGACGGCACCCCGTTTATTATTCAGGGAGGTGGCTTCTTCTTTAATTTCGACACAGATCCAGTCAGTGTAGCGAGCCTGCCAACCGAAGATCCGGTGGTCAACGAATTCAATGCGAGCAATACCCGGGGCACCGTTGCCATGGCCAAGTTGGATGGCGATCCGGACAGTGCGACGAGTCAGTGGTTCATTAACATGTCCGACAATGGATCGAATCTCGACGAACAAAACGGCGGGTTCACCGTCTTCGGACGCGTTGTTGGTGACGGAATGACGGTTGCCGAGGCGATCAGTGAGATTCCGGTTTACGATGTCACCACGCAATTGGGCAGCCCGTTTGTTGCGCTCCCCCTCACCGATTCAGTCCTCAGCACGGAAAATTTCGTGGTAATCGACTCCGCTTCCCGCTATGCGCCCGAGGTCA
>JAAAPI010000219.1 GCA_009908325.1 Verrucomicrobiota bacterium
ATGCTCACCTCATCGCCCGGCTTGAGAAAGCGCGGTGGATTTGCCGCCATGCCGACCCCGGGTGGCGTCCCGGTGAGAATCACTGTGCCAGGCAGAAGCGTCGTGCTGCCGCTGAGGAATGCGATAATCTCGGCGACGGAAAAAATCATATCTCCGGTGAAGGACTCCTGGCGGATATCGCCGTTAAGAATCGTCCGGATCGGCAAAATCTGCGGATTCGGGATTCGATCCGCGGTGACAAGGACCGGCCCGAGGGGGCAGAAACTGTCGAAACTCTTGCCCTTGGTCCACTGCCCACCCCCGTGATCTTTCTGCCAATCGCGCGCACTTACATCGTTTCCACAGGTGTAACCCAACACGTGGTCGAGCGCGTCTTCGGCTGACACATTCTTGCAGCGCTTTCCGATCACCACGGCTAGCTCGCACTCGTAGTCCACCTGGTCGCTATGCAGGTGACGGGGCAGAATGATCGGGCGATCCGGATCCAGAACCGACGTCGTGCTCTTCGTGAAGACGACCGGATACTTCGGCGCCTCCGCGCCCATTTCCCGAGCATGCTCCCGGTAGTTCAGGCCGATTGCGTAAATCGCCGTCGGCTCCACGGGGGCGAGCCGACGAACCGGATCCAATGCTTCGCCACTATTACCAAAAATACCATACAGATTGCCTTCAAGACCGTAAACACGGTCGCCCACTTCGCATCCGTAATGCGTCGCCCCATCCCGTGTCATCACCCGAACAATGTCCATACTTATCACACTTCTATCGACGGGCCGTTAGCGCAAATTTTTTCTTGCTTTAGCCAAGCGAGCGAACTTAATCGCCATCTTTCGCATGGTGACGGGGGCTTAGCTCAGTTGGTTAGAGCGCATCCTTGACATGGATGAGGTCGCAGATTCGAATTCTGTAGCTCCCACCATGCGCCCCCTCTTTCAGCAGGGTAACGGCAGAACAACGCGACTCCTTGCCGGTTTTTTCTAAGTTCCGGGTTTGTAACCCGGAGTGGCATAACTCGGAGCAAACTGGATCAAGGCCACCACCGCGACCATGAGAATCGCGATCTGATACTGCGGGTAATCGGGGCCGACCAGGAAAATGCTTAGAAAGACGGAGGCTTCCGCTAGCGCAAGGCCGATGATCATGGTAATCAACTGTTGCGTGAACTGCTTGATCTTTGGGATGAGCAGCCAGCGAATGCCCGTCGCCAAAACCATTGGGACGAGGCAGATCAGCCAGAGCCAAAGCGCCATGGGGGTCTCGGCGTTTTCACCCTGAGAAAAGCCGCCTCCCAGGAAAAACTGAAAAATGAACGCAGCTTGCAGCTGGGTGAACCAAACGATCCACATGATGAGCGCGTGTTGCTTCGGATTATCCATGAATAATGGTTAATAGACTTTAGCCGGTCAAAAAGAAGCTAAAACTAATCACTGGCAGGTCCTGAATCAACTGGTTCTTCACCGCATACTCAAAACTCGAAACGTGGCGTGCGAGCTTGTCTCGCGCCTGCTGCGGGTTGGTTGCCGAGGCTGACCTCAGGGCGTCCGGTAAGCGGACACGCCACGGGAGGGGTGGCTTCGTGGCGTGCTTGCTCGTCTCGCGCCTGCTGCGGGTTGGTTGCCGAGGCTGCCTTCAGGGCGTCCGGCAAGCGGACACGCCACGTTGAAGGGACTCCCAAAGACGATATAAACCCCGCAGGTTGAAAAAAAATCCCTCTATCGCCCATTACCGCCGCTCTGCAAACCACCGCGCCACCCCCGCGCAATCGCGGCAATTCAAAATCTGCTCCGGCGGAATGGCCCCCTTTCGGGCGACATTGACTCCGGCCTCGTAATGCGCGAGCCCGTCGACTTGGTGCGCGTCGGGATTAATCGCACACATCAGCCCGCGCTCGGCAGCCCGCCGCCAAAGCCGCCAGTCCATATCGAGACGGTGCGGATTGGCATTGATCTCGATAATCACCCGATTCGCGATAGCCGCATCAATCACCTTGTGCAGATCAATTTTATAAGGCTCTCGGCGCAGCAGAATCCGCCCCGTCGGATGCCCTAACATCACCGTAGCCGGATGCTCGATGGCGCGAATAACCCGTGCAGTCATCGCATCCTCCGACTGCGTAAAGCTGGAGTGCACCGACATCACCGTGTAGTCGAGAGCCTCCAGGGTGGCCGTCTCCAGATCGAGCGAACCATCCGGCAAGATGTCACACTCGATCCCCGAAAAAACATGCACCGGTGACTCGCCCGAATCATTCAAAGCGCGAATCGATTCGATCAATTTGAATACCCGCGCATCATCCAGGCCCTTCGCCTGATAGCTGGCCTTGGAGTGATCCGCGATGCCGAGGTAGTCCCACCCGAGCGCCTCGGCCCCCGCGGCCATTTCCTCCAGTGAGTTTTTCCCGTCTGAGGCCGTTGTATGATTATGAAAAACCCCCTTGATCTGCGAGGCGTGAAGCAACGGAGGGATGGTGTCCCCAACATCCGCCTCCTGAGTTCCACCGGACTCCGCATACATCTCCAGTTCCCCCATCCCCTCGCGCATCTCCGGCGGAATCTCCCGGAGTTCCAGAAACCGAAACAGCTCCGCCTCGGTGGTAATGCGACTCTCCCCAAGACTCAAGTCTCCGCCCTCATCCCCCTCCTCAGGTCTCAGGCCTCCGCCCTCATCCCTCTTCACAACCCCCCACTCACTCAGGCTATAGCCCCGGGCCAAGGCCCGCTGCCGCATGGCGACATTGTGCTCCTTGGACCCGGTGAAATGATGCAGCGCAAAGGCAAACTGCCCGGCAGGCACGACCCGCAGATCAGCCTGCAAGCCGGACTCGAAGCGCACGCTCGACTTTGTCGTGCCGTGGGCCGAGATCTCAACGACGCCCGCCTGCCCGACAAACCAGTCCATGATCGGCTGCGGCCGAGCCGAAGCCACTATAAAGTCGAGATCGCCCACGGTCTCTTTGAGACGCCGCAAACTACCCGCCGCTTCTGCCCGTTCTACCTCCGGAAGGTTGCGGAGTCCCTCGAAAATCGGCTCCGCCACCGCCCGGGCTGCCCACCATAGGTGCCGTTTCGCGTAAACTCCCCGATTGGCGATACCGCTCAGGATTTTCTCTTCGGACTTTTCTCCGAAGCCTTTCAGTGAGGCGACTTCGCCCGCCTCACAGGCCGCTTTCAGCCCTTCGATGGTATCTACCCCCAGCGCATCGTGCAGTTTTTTCACTTTCTTTCCGCCCAGGCCCGGGATCTCCAACATCTCAATCAGGCCGGGAGCGATCGAGTCGCGCAGCTCGGTGTAATAGTCCAGTTCTCCGGTACGGTGAAGCGTCTCGATCTTATCCACCAAAGCAGAGCCAATCCCTTTGACCGAGCCGAGCCGACCGTCTGCGATGATATCCCCCAGGTCGTCCTCCATTGTGTCGAGCGCCCGCGCCCCCGTAGCATAGGCGCGTATTTTGAAGGGGTTCTCCCCTTTCAACTCCAGAAGCACCGCAATGTCTTCGAGGACCTCGACAATCTCAGCTTTGTTCATACCTGAGCATTGCCCCATGCTACCCGCAAAGACAAGCGCGGCCTCGACGATTTTTCGAATACCCAATCAAGAAGGACCCAAAAGTAAGGATACTTTTGGTTTACAGAATACGCCGTTTCGGGACACTGTCCACGGATTGAGAACGCTCGGCACGACTTTAGCTACTTTCGACATCTCATAAAAGATGAATGCCCACGAACAAACCGCGATCGATTCGCTCTACCGCATTAGTAGCTTGGTCTCTGACACGGACGAGCCGCGCGTCGCGCTGCAGCTTATCCTCGATGAGATCGTTCGCGTGCTTCAGCCCAACAGTGCCTCCATCTCGCTGATTAATCCCGATACCAAGGCGCTCGAGCTCGAAGCCTCCTACGGCCTCCCGGAAAACTGGCAGGATCTGGAGCTGTCGCTGGGTCAAGGTATTACCGGCTGGGCTGCCCTGCACGCCCGCGCACTCATCGTCGACGATGTGCGCGAGGAACCTCGCTACATTTCCGTGCGCCCCAATATCCGCTCCGAATTGGCGGTTCCCATGGAGGATCACGGCATGGTCGTCGGCGTCGTTAATGTGGACAGCGATCAAGTCGCCGCCTTCAACGAATCTTCACTCAAAATCCTCACCCTGCTGACGAACGAGGCGGCCCGCGTGGTATCGCGTCTCTGGATGATTCAGCAGCTGCGAACCAAGGCCAAGCAGCTCGAGTCGCTCGTCAGTATCAGTCAGGAACTCGTCGGCGAGCTCGACGGAGACGAGCTCATGCACAGTCTGACCGGCCAGGCGCGCCAGCTCATGGACTGCGCGGCCAGCGCTCTCTTCCTCCTCACCCCAAGCGGCGACCATCTGGAGTTGCACAGCCTGATTGGAAAATCCGGCAAAATCCCCCTCAAGGAGGAAATACCGCTCGACCACAGCGCACTCGGTGCCGCCATCTATCGGCAGAAACAGGTCGAGGTGCACGACCTTAACTTTACCGAGGAGAATGACTTTCTACTAACGATTCAGCGAGAAGGCTTTGTCTCCATGCTGGCATCGCCGATCATCTTCGGCGAGGAGACCATCGGCATCATCATTGCCTATACCGACACCGCGCACCGATTCAACAACGACGAGAAAAACGCCTTCACCACCCTCGCCGGGATCGGTGCCATTGCCGTCCAAAATGCCCGGCTCTATTCGCGCATATTCGCCAGCGAGGAATCGCTCCGACGCAATGAAAAGCTCACAACGCTCGGCATGCTGGCCGCCGAGATCGCGCATGAAATTCGCAACCCCCTCACCGTGATCAAGCTGCTCTTTGACTCACTCGACCTCCAGTTTACCGACGACGACCCGCGTCATACGGATATCGAAGTGATTGGCGAAAAGCTCGACCAATTGGAGGAAATCGTCGAGCGGGTTCTCAGCTTCGGGCGCACCCGCGAAGGCATGTACACCCGCCAGGATCTGAATGCCCTCGTCACCGACACGCTCAAACTCGTCCGGCTCAAGATGCACCAGCAAAAGATCGAACTGCAGTTTAATCCCAGCGAGGGCACGCTCCAAGTCGACGTCAACAAAGGCCAAATCCTCCAGGTATTGCTGAACCTCATGCTCAACGCCACCCAGGCCATGCCGGAAGGCGGCCGCATCCGTATCGAAAGCTCGCACGATGCACACAGCGCTTACGTGATGATTTCCGACAACGGTAAAGGCATCCCCGAATCGATTCGCGACGACATCTTTGAATCGTTCCTCACCAATCGACCCGACGGCACCGGTCTCGGTCTCTCCATCAGCAAGCGCATCATGCGCAGCCACCGCGGCGACATCGAGCTGCTCAGCTCCTCCGCTGAAGGAACCGCCTTCCGCTTCTGGCTGCCTTTGGCGAGGTAAGCGAGCACACCACGCCAACCTCCCCGTGGCGGGTTGCAATTACAGATGCGGGGCAGCTACCTTCCGCCGTCGCCCCAGCGGCGAACCGCTCGGGGCTATGGCGGACAGGAAAGGAAGCTGCATACGTATGTCCGCTCCTTTAGGTGCGGAACGCGCTAAGGCAAGGCCGACGGATTAGTTTATCCTGCGATTAAAATTGCCTCCCCGTAAGAAGCCAACCTAGACAGAGCCCATCCCGACGCGGGCAATTCGTAGGGGCTTCACTTGTGAAGACCGCCAAGCATCGCGGGTAGCGTGTCCGCTCGCCGGACGCCCCGGCAGGCAAGCCCGGCAACTCAACCACAACGCACAGACTACACCGCAGGCGCTTGCACGGGCCCCTCACCACTGCCGTATCACGTTGACCGGGTAGTCTTCAAACCGGCGATCTGTCGTAAACACCGGAGCATCCCACTTACTGGCCAATGCTATAATCATACGGTCAAATGGGTCTTCATGATGCGGCGGCAATAGTTCTGCGCGGTGACATAAGTCGCCATCCAGCATCAGAATCTCTATTTGATGATGCTGGCACACTTTCAGCATAAACTCGTAAATCCCGGACAATTCGCAGGGTAACGAGAGTTTCCCTAGCCGAAACTTCCGACTGATCTCCCAGATCGATACGCACAGTAAAACGGGGCGCTCGGAACGCTCCAAGGCCATTCGTGCCGCCTGATCGCTCCAGCGCTCTGCTGTTAAATCCAAGAGTGCGCAAGTGTCGAGGACGTGCGAAATCATGTCTCCTCTTGCCACTCAGACTCCCAAATCGCTTCATCCCGGTAGGCAACTTGCCCCTTCCAGAGTGGATCCGCCCCCAGGTCTCGTTTGGGCAAATCACGCTCTGGAACAATTCGGAAACGCGGCCCCTTACGTCCGCGCTGTATATAAACAGGTTCACCCGCCTCCGCACGCCGCAGGAGCGAAGAAAGATTGCTTTTGGCTTTCAGAATAGTTGTCTGCATATTAGCTAATAAAGGTATTTACTTAGCCAAGTCAAGACACCCTCCGCACCCTCAATACCGCTTCTTCAGCGGAAAAAATTTAATCTTCCGCAGCCCGAACCACGTCATTTTCAAAAGAATCCACCCATGCCGGAACCGCGAGATATTCGTATCGCCGTAGGACCGGTCCCGGTAACGCACAAGAATGTCGCGGATCTTCAGATCCAGCATCGCGCTGCCAAAAAGCAGATTGAAGTCCCCAAACGGATCGAAATCGCCCAGCACCTCGATGCGCTGGAGCAGACGTTCGTAATCGCTGCGCAGGAGCATTTTTGTGCCGCACAAACTATCCTTGATCGGTTGCCCGAGGACAAAACTCAGCGCCGCCGCAAAAAACTTGTTCCCCAGCAGATTCAAAAACCGCATGGCTTGCTTTTCCATTGGGTAAACCAAGCGGCAACCGTTGGCAAATTCGCACCGCCCGGTGGCGATCGCTTCGTAAAACTTAGGCAAGTCCTCCGGCGGTGCCGTCAGGTCGCCATCCTGAATCACCAGCACATCGCCCTCCGCCACAGCGAATCCCGCGAAAACCGCATCCCACTTCCCCTTGCCCGGCTGCTGCAAATACCGCACCTTGTGCGGCCCTTCATAGCTTGCGGCTTCCCGTTGAATCACCTCCCAGGTATCGTCGGCGCTGTTGCCTTCGACAAAGATCACCTCCGTTTGCTTTCCGAGAGTCGGGATGCGCTCCAGCGCCGCCCGGATATTGCCCGATTCATTCCGCGCTGGCACCACCACGGAACACGACAGCGCACTCCCTATCTTTGGCGGCATCACAGGCCGCGCCACCACCGCATCCGACATACCAAAATTCCGAAAACCCGGAAGACGCACCAGATAGCGGTTGCAGAACCCATCCAGCAGCGGGATGCGAAAGGGGAAAATCTGCTCGCAAGAGCAGGTCAGCACCTCGAAGTCACTCAGCTCCAGGATATTTCGAATGTCTTGACGGCTCAGCCAGTTACTCTCAGGCTGTGGATTCGTCAGACCGACCCAACGCGCCATCTTCAATAGAGGAACCCAAGCGTGGTTCAAGGAGACAATATAGACCCGCGTTCGTGCATGACAAAGTCGCCGCAAATTGGCCACACACTCATGCACATCCTGCAGGTAGCCGATCAGGTAATCGAGGATGATCACGTCGAAGGTCTCGTCCAAATCGAGCGTGTGCAAATCGCCTTCCCTGAATTCAAGATTTTCGGCCGCATGGAGTTCCCGGGCGGCGTCGAGCATCTTTGGACTGAGATCGACTCCAAGGCCATGCGAAGGGCGTAGAGAGGCCAATAAATCCCCTGGGCCACAGCCTAATTCCAGAACACGGAGGCCCGGTTCCACATGCGCCTGGTAGTAGCCCTGCAACTGCGACCGAAAACCACGCTGGCGCGCACGATAGACCTCGCCGTGTTCGGCAATTTGATCGAAGTGTATTTTCAGGTTTTTCTCGAACACCCCACAGAACATCCATGAACAACGGTCAACTGTCTAGCTTTCTTAACATAGCAAAATTCTCCAAATCACAGATTGCATTTCATTTATAATAAACTGAGCTACCCCTAGCTCCATATCTGCATGAACACTCCGCTTCCGCCCTAAAACTTCGCGCATGCTCCAGCTAACGACGCAGACAAAAATTCAAATCGCTCGGGTGCTATCGAGGTCCGTAATCAAGTTGCGGCACCTTCGCGGGGCAGGTAGCAGCGGTGTATTTTCACGAAATGGCCTTCTTTGGAATTTGGATCTTACGGAAGGAATTGATCTTTCGATCTACCTCTTCGGGCAATTTGAACGGGACGTTGCAAGAGCTTACCAACAAATTTTAGAATCAGGATCTATCGTCCTTGATATCGGTGCAAATATCGGAGCACACGCCCTGCCTATGGCGAAGCTATGCGGAAAACAGGGTGCTGTGCATGCCTTCGAGCCTACCGTCTATGCGGTCAATAAATTAAAGGAGAACTTTAATTTAAATCCCGATTTGCAGACCTCCTTGTCAATCCATCATGCACTCTTGAATGCTGACGGTCTAGCTTTCAAGAGTGCATCTATCCCAAGTAGCTGGCAACTCAACGACGTAAACGGAGAAGAAAAGCACCCTCAGCATGGGGGCAGCTACAAATCGATTGGAGCGGCAACTCCGATGACGGTGGACGACTTTATGGAGGCGAATCGATTGGATCATCTCGATTTGATTAAACTCGACGTCGATGGGAACGAATGGCCGGTCTTGCAGGGCGCTGTTGCTACAATCAATCGATTCGCACCGCCCATCCTGATGGAATTTGCGCTCGACTACAATAGTGACGCATTCGAGCGAATTCTGGCGCTGTTGCGAGATGCCAACTACGCGGCAATAACTCTCGCCAAGAGACAACCTTTGCCTTTAAATTTGGATTTTTTAAGAGCAGTGATCCCCAAAGATGGATCGATCAATGTTTTGCTGCGCCAGCAGTAAGGAAAGGAGACGGCTTCATCCAATGGCAGCCCCCATCAACGAGAAAATGAGTGGTGTCTTACTTCAATCGGCTCGCTGCTTGAGCCCGGGATGCAAGCGACGCATGGCATACCAATATTCGTTAAAGTTGCTGAATTCATCTTTTACTGAGCTTAGATCGCCATGTTTCACTACCTGACCATCTGCATTTTCGAACCCAGTTATGCGCAGAAAACGTGCCCTTTGGTTATAGGCCCACCGGCGTTCATCCACTACTTCAGTCAACACGTTTGCACCGAGCGGGGAAGCAGGTCGGGATGGTGACCATGCGTCCGACGATGCATCATATTGTTCAATAATAAAGACCAGCACTTCCGCATAATAGCCTTCCGCGACTAATTGCATAAGATCCTCAATGCGTTCCGATGCCCGGCTCAAATCCAAAGCCGGATAGTCGTTTACGAGCATCAGGGTATGTAGCTGACTTACATAGAGCGTATTGCGGTCGTCATTCTCTTTAACCCACTTGAGGCCCCAGTCTGCGTATTTCGCAAAGGTGCGATTGTCCCCGCGCACTTCCCGCATCTTGGTAGGGATGCCCATGAAAAAAATCACGGCAGCCAGAGAGTAGATGGCGAGAGGAAAGGTTCGCCTGGGCTTTTTCGTACCCCTAAACAACCATACGGTCGCAAAAACAAAGAGAAGATGAATTGGGAGAAGAAAGCGCACTGCTTCACCAGCGACCGGGTTCCAGAATAAACTAAGGATGACAAAGACAAAAGAAGCGGCCACGCTAATGGCAAAAAGCGCGATAATCCAGTCATTCAAGACGACTCGTTTTCCAATCAGGAGTGTTCGGATCGTGCTCGTCAAAAGAGCAAGTAGACCCGTGAGACCAAGAAACGCTAATACCGGAGAAGAGGGCACCGTTGTTGAGAAGTCGAACATCCATCGCCCGGTTCTCATCAGGTTCTCCGGAATATAACGAAAAGCAAAGAACTGATTGTCGGTTAGATGCGGAAAAACAGTTGGGAGATCAACCATGACTTCCTCGAATACTCTGCGCGCCGCGAGTATTGGAAGGAGAAAAATCGGAGCAATTGCAACAAAACGTGTGATGTTTACCTGCGGATCTCTCAGTAAAAACACGATGAATACCAAGGCTCCGGGGATCAAATAAAGAGCAGACTCGTTA
This sequence comes from Verrucomicrobiota bacterium, assembly GCA_009908325.1. Taxonomy (GTDB): domain Bacteria; phylum Verrucomicrobiota; class Verrucomicrobiia; order Opitutales; family Coraliomargaritaceae; genus Thalassobacterium. The sequence goes on from JAAAPI010000219.1 coordinate 10,068, forward strand.
CGCGAAAACCCGAGACACAGACCGATTGCCACCAGCAAATTCAACAGTTCTGGTGTCCGACGCTCTGAATAGTGAGACATTACAAGAAAAAAGGCTGCAAGGAAAGTGATATTTGTAATATCATGCCCATAACTCGTAACGGTTTCATCAATTAGCGGTAAGCTAAGCAAAAGTAGAACCGCTAGGGCTCCGCCACTTTCGGGGTAGATACGATTGCCTCCCAAGTAGATTAGAAAAAAGAGGAACAACCCCATAAAGCCGTTAAGCCATACTCCGTTTTCTATCCGAAACCCTGTAAGGTCATGCACCATCGAAACAAGAAATGAATAAAAGTACATCCGATAATTCAACGACCGCTCCCCATACTCAATCCCGCCTTGCAATGCATAACCAACTTCAGGCACTGAATTTTCACGCTCCAGGTGCATAATCTTCGCCACCATTTGATGGCCAGGCTCGTCGTTAAATACCCGCATCATATGCGGTTGGAAAAAATGCACAAAGACTCCCGCCATTAAGACACAAAGCAATCCGCGCCAGCGATAACGGGCAAAAGCGGCAAAGTCCACGAAACGTAATACTTTCCAAGTGAGGAAAATTAACAGCGCGAAAAGCGCTAAACAAAAATGATAGCCCGCGTGGGCATGGAGATGAATAGCTGCCCCTAGGGGAAAGCCACGCACAATAAGCAGCGACACTAAGATCAACAGAAGGATAAGGACAAGCCACTCGAAACGGCGCTCCGAGAACTTTCGCTGAAACGATTTTATCCTTCGCTCTGGCATGGAAGCCTCCATTGCTAATCAGCCTGAAAGCGCTGGAGTGCTCGAATATGATCGAAATATTCGCGATCCGTAGACCAGTCAGACTTTGCTTCACTCATCTCGCCGATAGTGGACACAGTTCCATCCTCCTGGCGCAAACCAACTAAACGGTAGACCTCGGTTTGCGCTTGAAGAAAGCCACGCCATCCGGCGATGCGCTCTAATACAAGCTTCGGATCAATTGGCATTTTAGGATCCGTCTGGGTCCACGTGTTTGTTGACGGATTAAAATAAGTCGACTCAAACAGTATTACCTCATCGTAGTAACCTTCCCCAACAAGTTGGGAAACGACTTCAGGATGACGACTCAAACCTCGCAGCGAGGTGGCGGGAATTTGGTTCAGGACAAAATTTCCAGCAGATTTCACCGCATACAGCGTTCTGCCGTTATCTCGCAATTGCGCCCAGGCCAGAATTCGATTCGCATTCGTCGATGAGTAAGAAGACTGCGTTGCTTCTGATCGGGCTGCTTTTGGTAACGTAACAAACCAAACGAAACTGCCCGCGACAAGGATCAACCAACGAAAAGCATGTACCGTAAAACTTTTTTCTATTTTTGAAATCATCCGAATGATCAATAAAACAAACACGAGAGTAATGGGGAGAAAAAAGCGAACTGCTGAAGCCTCTGTCGGATTCCAATACAGGCACAAAATAATGAATAGGTGGACGCAAACCAATCCGACAAACGTCAATAGGACGCGGTCCATTACGACATCTTCAGGACTGGGTTTGTCCTTCCTTTCCGTTTTAAAAAACTTAAGGTAAAAAGGCGCAATGCCCATCACCAAAACGGTCAAGCCACTTATGAGTATCGAATTCAACGTGGCCGGATCGATGGAGAATAGCCAATCAAACAGGCTCGCAGTATTCCTGCGAAGATAAATAAGGCTGAAAAAGCCTGTTTCAACATGCTCATAATATTCCGGCAAAGATTCGCTCAAACGAACCCCAATCTGGCGCGCTGCTAGCGGGGCAATAAGGAACAAGGGCGAGATGACAGAATAGAGCGATAGAGTGAATTTTCGTTCTTGGATCGAGCGAATTAGGAAAAGAACCGCTATTGCAAGGAGGTAGAGTATTGACTCGCTTCTGCAATAGGCGAGTAAAATTCCCAAGGAGATCGTAACATTCAAGAGTTTTTGCCCCCCGTCACGAAGGTACAAGAGGCTGGCAGCGATGTAAGAAGCGAAAAGAAAAAGGTTGAGCGGGTCGTAGCTGACGCTGTTGATTACCTGATGTAGCAAAGGTAAACCCAGCAAAAGTACCTGCGCGGCACATCCCCCTAAAATACTGCCCTTGCTCAAAAGCCATCCAAGATAAAAACCTACGATAAGTAGGCCGAAGCACACAAGAACGTTGACTACAAAAAAATTAGCCAAGCGCACCCCTGTCAAATTGTGCACTATAGAAACCAAATAAGGATACAGATAGAGTCGGTAGACCGGATTTGGCTTCGAGTAAACAAATCCGCCACTCTCAAAATAAGCGGCCTGCGGAGAATGAACCGCCCGCTCTTGGGCCATTGCTTGAGCCGTCAGGGCATGCGTCGGCTCATCATTAAAAACTCGCATCTGCTGCGGTTCGTGTAGTGCTATCAGATAAGTACCGAGAACAGCTATCGTAACCGCGCAAACAGTGTTCCGCTTACGGTTTGCCCGAACCAGGGAAAGGAAAACGGATTTCGCCTTGAAACAGTGGTAGCCGCTGAAAACCAACGCAGCGGTGCAAAGGTAGTAGCCGAGATAGGATTGAATCCATCTCGCCAATTCCAGGTCCAGGAAAAACAGCCAAAAAGTTACGACCGAAAGCAGGCAAAAAAAGAGTAAAATGCCGCGCCACATGAGAACAGTGATAGCCGACCTAAACGGCTACACAAGGTGAATTTCGGCACACCTCAATGCTCATCCACCTAAAGCCGTTTCGATACAAAAAAGCCATGCGTCCAGTAAAATGAACGCATGGCCTGTTAGGGACGTTACCTACTAGTTGATCGTATCTACGTTATCCTCAAAGTCGCTATTAGCATCAGTGGCCTTGCCTTCATTGTTAAAGCTGATGGCACCCAATGCGTGCGATAGCGAAAAAGAGTCATCACCGGGACCTGTACTCGTGTCGATATCCCCACCATCATAGGCGACTTTTTTTCCAATCTGGGAAACGTATTCGGATAGAGGCCCGGAGACGATACCAGTGGCCGTTGCAACATCGATACTCACCTGTGACACTCCTTCATCCATAAAATACTGCTGCGCTGCGGCTCCAATTTGCCGACCGTCATTGACGACTGTCTTAGCGATGGAGTTAGTACGCACTTTCTGGAACGCAGGGATGGCCATGGCTGCGAGGAGGCCGATAATAACGACCACGATCATGATTTCTACTAGTGTGAAACCTTTTTTGTTTTTGTATTTCATAATGATATTCCTTTCGTTTGGATATGTGATATAGGTCGGGATCACCCCAACCCTACTTACTTGTAGCTATTTCGAACAAAAATCCAAGCTTAAAAATGCGTTGCTTTCACCTTTTACATTATTTTTACGCTTCCCATGAGTCACAAGGCATTCATCCTTGCGCCTCAATCGCCTTCGATCAGGTCTGGATGATGCGTTGCGAAGAGCATTTTCACGCGGACCATTTTTTAATATAGGTCCCTTGGATTTATGTTTGCTCAAGCACCCAGTCCTCGTTCTGAGGGCCCGCCACGCGTTTAATTGCGAAATGATCATGAAATATCGGCCAATCGTAGCCCGTGCGGAACGAACAGTGCAAAATCAGCCATATTGCAGGTGACCATTTCTGCATTCGAGTCGATGGCAACCGAAGCGATCAGGCAATCGGCGGTCGAGCCGCGCCGTCTGCCGGTAGAATTGTAGAGTTCGGCTGCGGTTTCAGCGTTGCGCCTGCCTAAATCCATAATTCTGGATTCAATGACGCGCAGAGCACGCGCCCGATCCTGTTTGAGGAGAGGCCCGCGCACATACTCGTGCCAGGCGACTGAACAAGTTGATGCCTCACCGCCACTCCGTAGCTCGGCTTCTACCAGCCTGAAAATACGATGATTGGGGTCACTCAGAGCGATGAGCGCATTCGTATCCAACAGAAGTCGGCGCATTAAAACTCATCCCTCCAGGCATCCCGACGCGCCAAGTTCGCTTGCTCGATCATCGCTTGCACCTCCTCAGCGCTGTGCAGCGGCGCAGAGCGCACCTCGTCAAACACAGATGACTGCCCGAATTGACGCTCACTATTCGGCGAATCGGCCTCCAAGGCCAGACGCAGGCCCTCGGCTACATAATCCTTGATTTTCCGCCGCCTCAAAGCCGCACGCGACTTAACCTCCCGATACAATGCATCCGGCACCTCTAATGTTGTTTTCATTAATCCAATAAAACCCTATTTCTGGTTTTGTCAATTTCCACTTGGTTGAGTAGACTCAATTCTCAAATTTTTGACCTCAAATGTCTTTTCATAAGCGCTCCCACGGCCGGATGAAAATACCGTGGTGCCATTCCAGCTAAACCGTATCGGCGACATTCGGGCGATGGGTGGCGAAGACCATTTTTCCGCCGGACGAGGGCACGACCGAGTCGACTTCGACCTGAATCTCTTTGCCAATGAACTGGCGCGCGTGGTTCACCACCAGCATGGAGCCGTC
>JAAAPI010000087.1 GCA_009908325.1 Verrucomicrobiota bacterium
AAACTCGGCCGGTTGAAATGCGGTGTCTTTGCTGTAAAAAGGAACGCTGTATTCGCGATCAACGCAGGACCAACCATTCTGCACCCAGCAAGTGTCCGGCGTGTGAGCACCGGCCCAGCGGTAGGACGCTTTTCCCGGGGTCCAGTAAGCGATGTAGAGGCCAATGAAGGTATCGCCACGCTCGAAAACACGAAACAAAGCGTCGTCAAAATTGAGGAACTCGCTGATTCTGGCACTGGATTCGGGGGATTCCGCCATATCAAGATCGCGGACACGCCACCCGTTGAGGGTCTCTGGAATGATTGTGGCAATTGGCCTTTCCAGGGTTGCTTCAGGCGGAGGAACCAGTGTGAAATAGGCCCGGAGCGAGAGACCGCTAAGGAGAGTTATTGCAGCGACGATGAGGAGAGATTTTTTCATAATGAAGCGATAGCGACCTACAAAGATTGATCGAGTTCAACGCATCGGTCAAATTTTAAGGAAATTAAGGGATTGCTTGAGTCGGAACAGTGTATTGCCTCCACCGAGAAAATAGCCGATCTTCAGACGCTTCATGTCCACAAATATCGATAAACACGGGAATATAGGTTTCTTTGGTAAGTTCACCTGGGGAAACTTTTTCGATTGGCTGGTCACGCTCTGCCTGGGCGCTATTATCTCAATGACAGCGCTTCACCTGGGGGGAGTTCGCCCCGACACACTGGTTGCCCTGCTGCCGCTTTATACTGCATTGCTCTGCCTGCACGGGTTGTGGCTTCTGCTCGAGAGTGAGAATCGGCGGCGACTGAATTATGCGCCGCTATGGTTTCTGCCGGCGCTGGTTTGGCTGCTCGTGAATGTGCTTTTGGTTACGCCCGTCCCCTGGCTGGGGTGGTATGAGTTCATTTACGCCTTGCAGGCGTTTATTATTTTATGGGTTTTGTGCAATAACGTGGGATCCAAGGCGCATCTCTGGGTGCTTTTAGTGATTTGCGTTTCTCCTGTCTTATTCGCGGGTTTTAATGGGTTTTATCAGTTTTTCCAAAACCCGGCGACAATGGTGGGGGCGATTACCGATTTTCCGCTCGTGCTACCCGCGCAATACCTTGGTCGGGCGACTGGTATATTTGCGGATCCATTCACGCTGGCGGCTTTTCTGCTGGTCTTACTTCCACCACTGATGATCGCAGCGGGCGCCCGCCGTCTTCCAAAGATCCTGCGTGTGTTCTGTTTCTATAATGCGCTGATGGTCATGGCGGTGATCACGTTTACGCAAGTTTACTGGGCCGGGCTTATCATGGTCGTGCTGGTGGGAACCGTTCCGTGGTTTTGCTACCGAAAGCTGAAACAACGTTTGCTGATTTCATTTCTGGGGGCTGGGGCGACCGCCCTGGTGCTGACATTAGCGGTTTCCTTCCATCCGCTGTTTGAGAAAGGCTTACAGCGAGCCCTGGCAGAGGATGGAGAGGGTGTTCGAATTGTTCTTTGGAAAGAGGCTTTGGCAATGGCAGCCGAGCATCCGGTTCATGGCGTTGGAGCAGGCGCCTACCGACTCGCATTCGAACAAAGCCCCCGGGTGTCGCTCGCGAAATCACCGAATAGCCCGCACAACGATTATCTGCTTGTTCTGAGTCAACTGGGGATCGTCGGTTGTGTTCTCCTTGCCGCCCCGGCTCTTTTTATCTTCGTGCGCTCGTTTCGCGTTTTGCGCGGAGAGCCGTTCGGTGTAAAACTCCAGGATAAAGAGGGCACCATCATGCCGCCGAAGCGTTTTTTCCTTTCGATAGGGCTGAGTGGCTCTCTGGCTCTCGCGTTGTGTATGGGAACGACATTCGTTTTTTATGTTCCGGCGATACTACTCTATGGGGTCTTGTTGTTGTCTATTCTGATTAAAACGAGTTTTTCCAAGAAAACAATGACCGGGCGGTCCTGGCCAGTTCGCCTGGCATTCTGTACGCTCGCAGTTTGCAGCGGTTTTTCATTCTACGTGTTCGCCTATGATAAACTTCATTCACAAAGCCTGGAGTTAAGAGCGACTCAGGAGCTGGATCATTTGGTCGAAATGCGTGTTCATTTGTCGGGGGATGTGGGCTTGTTGGATGCGGTTATTCTCCGCTACGAAGACGCGTTGATAGCGGATCCGAATAATGTCGATGCTTTGTTGGGGCTGAGTTCTGCGCTTTGTCAGCGCTACTTTAGAAGTCCGGCGGATTTCAGGGTGTATGGTAACCGGGCGGTTGCCACCGCCCGAAGGGCGATTGAATTGAGCCCAAACAACTGGCGGGGATGGGCGCAGTTGGGAGTCGCGCACGCCTACAACGCTCAACCCGGGGAGGCGGAAGACGCGCTGCTGAGGGCGCTTGATCTCGCGCCAAACAGTAGTCAGGCAAATTATTACTATGCGGCATTTATTGGAGTCGACGCCTCACGTCGCAAAGAAGCTTTGAGCTACGTGGAGCGGGCGTTGAAGATAAATCCAAAAAATTCAGTGGCCCGCCAGCTGGAGCAAAAACTACGGATCCTCTGAAAATGAAGCAACTCAAGTTTATTATTCTTTTGCTTATTTTTGTTCACGTGAGCCGAGGCTCGTCTGACTGGGTGCAGGGTGGAGTCCTGATCCATGAGCTTAGTGGTGGCGTCAATATATCGGAACTCGGAGAAGCGGAACTTAAGCAGGAAATTTCAGAATTTCCGGTGGGCATCCACGGCCGATTATCCTGTCGGGCAGATTCCGGAGCCCATGCCGTTTTGAGTGCGTCCAATCGGATGTTTCTTCAGTTTCGGGGACCGGGCGAATTCGGGGTCGAGCGATTTGAGCAAACGGAGCCAGAGCAGGATGCCTGGTTGTCCAGCGAGGAAGAGAACGGATTGAGCCGACTGCTCATCAGCTTTCGTTCGGGCCATATGCTCATCGACGCCCGCAGCCTGAATGGAGATTCGCGGGTTACCGTGGAAACGCCCCTTGGGCGCATCACGTCAAGTCGGGCATTGTGGCAAATGCGCATCGCCTTTGATCAACGCAGTGAGATATTTGATTTTGAAATCGCCTGCAGTAGCGGACGCCTCAACTTTACCGATAAGCGGGATTTGAAGTATGCACTGCGGGCGGGTCAGCGTCTTTCCGGAGCGGGAGGGTGGATGACTCCCGGGATTGATATTGTCGAAACTACGGAAAAAGACAGGGAGGCCATCGGGGATTTTCTGAGTATCTGTGATGGATTTCAAGCGGTTGCGAGTCGTTTGAATCTCTATCTCCCGCTGATGAAACAATTGCCGGATCTGCAGACCGAGCAGTGGGACATGCCTGCCGCTGACCCGGGACGTGAAGATACCACACCGGTGATCATTGAGTATGCACCCAGGCCGGAGTCGTTGACGCCGTTCCGAGGGGAAATCCGGGCACCTTCGGCGAGGCAGGTGGGTGTCTTTTAAGCGAGCTCATGAAGAAAATCCAGCAGAGTTTGACGTATGGGTTACTCATTACTCTGACAATGGCGGTCTGGGCTCTTTTGATTTTAACTCAAACGATCAGCGGACTGGAGGGAGAGACTCTGCGCTGGCGCTATCAAGCCCGGGGTGAGCTTGCGTCGAGTGCGCCCATCGTTCACGTTGATTTGGACGTGGAGACGGTCTCCTACATGGGCGACCGGCCCTGGGACCGACGAGAATTCGGTGTGCTTTGTCATGCTTTGCTGGGTCCCGGCCAAGCCCGGTTGGTCGGGATTGATATCATTCTTTCCAAGTTCGGTGCGGGGGCACTGCTTGATTTTGAACGAGCCCGTGAAGGAAATGCGTTTCTGGGGAGGATTGTGGAGGCCTTCCCGGAGCAAATCGTTCTGGCTGCGGCCTATACGGGAATCAAGTCGGCAATGCCGGATGACAGCTATGAATCAAGTGTGTTGCCATTGATCCGAAATGGGCATGATGATCCCGAGGCGGCGCCCTTTCCGGAGGCACCCTCCTTTCCCATTATCAAGGAGACAGCCGGGCGTTTGGGCTTAGCCGATGTTGATGAGGCGCTCACCGCCGGTTCGATTCCTTACTTTCTTCCCGCTTTTGTGCAAACGGCGGGACCGAGATTTGCCTTACACATCATTAATGGAGCCAGACGCCACTACGAAGGAATACTCAATCAGCCCGAGGTGGTTGTCCAGGACGACAGGTTGACATTAGTCGACGCAAGCGGTTGGGATCCTGTTTCCGCGCCGTTGAACCATGAGCAGACCTTATTCTCGCTTGGAATCGAAATGTTTCTGGCTGCCCATAATCTCAATGCGGACGCTGTGTCGATAGATTCGAATGTGCTGACGATTCATCGGGGCGGGACGGTTTTTCGGCGAGTCCCACTGGTTGCAAAGCAATCCGTCGAGGTTAATTGGTTTGAAGGATGGAAATTCGCTGCGACCAGGAACCGGATCAGTATGCAAACCGTTCTTCGAAAGGCAGACGCCCTTGCCGAAGCGGCGCGGATGGAGGATGCTTGCGGGGTCGCTGAGTTGGAGGCATGGTTTGAGCGCTTTGAGGACAAGGTTGTTTTTGTCGGACCGGTGGACCCGCAGCTCAAGGATATCGCCCCGACACCGTTCAACCGCGAGCCGGTGCCAAAGGTCGGGCTACATGCAAACCTTTACCGCACGATCGAAAGCGAGGCCTACGTGCGCCGCTCGGATCTGAGTGAAACGCTATTGATTTTGTTTGTGCTGACGATTTCGGTGTCGGTGCTGGCGTTTCGGAGTGGTTGGGCACGGTTGTTGGCGCCCTTGGCTCTACTTGTTTATGGAGGCGCGGCATCCTTTGTTTTCGCAAAATTCCACTACGTTTTGCCTCTGCTGGCACCCATGGGTTCAGCCACGATGGCATCGGTATTGTGTATCGCGCTCAAGCTCGGGTCGGAGGAGTGGCAGCGGCGGCGCATCAAAACTCTTTTTGGAGCCTATGTATCTCCGAAACTCGTCGAAGAAATGGTGGATTCGAACCAAACCCCGCAACTGGGTGGGGTTGAAAGCGAAATCACCGCACTTTTTTCGGACGTTGTCGGATTTTCGGCGCTTTCCGAGGAATTGAGCCCCGGTGAATTGGTCGGGCTGATGAATGAATATCTGAGTGCCATGACAGAGGTTTTCCAGGGTGAATCTGGCACACTCGACAAGTATGTGGGTGATGCGATTGTCACTATGTTTGGCATGCCGGTATGGATCGAGGACCATGCGGCCCGCGCCTGTATCGCCGCAGTCAGGATGCAGGAGCAGCATGCGCAACTGAGACAGCAGTGGGCGAACTCGGGAAAATGGCCCCGTAGCGTGATCGAAATGCGCACGCGAATCGGGATCAATACGGGGAATGCGGTGATCGGGAACATGGGCAGTGAAATGCGTTTTAATTATACCATGATGGGGGATTCGGTCAATCTGGCCGCACGCTGTGAGAGCGGGGCGAAGACCTACGGTGTCTATACGATGGTCACTGAAAGCACGCTGCACGCCGCCTTGGCGACACGGTCCGACCTCAACTACCGTAAGTTGGACCGAATTGTGGTAAAAGGCCGCCGGAAGCCGGTGATTGTCTATGAGCTATGGGATGGCACCATTTCGTTGGAAAAGATTAAGGCCTGTAAACCCATCTACGAAGCAGCGTTGGACCGCTATTTTCAGGGAGAATGGGTTGCCGCACTAGCCGGGTTTGAGGCGTCTGCAGAACTCGAGCCGGCGAGGGATTTTGCCCCAACGACGCCATCGCATTTGCTCGCGGCTCGCTGCCTTGAATTCATCGAGAAAGGGGGGCCTGAGGAGTGGGACGGGGCCTACCGATTAAAAGCCAAGTAGGGCATGGAACCGCCAACCGCCTAGTCCCAACCGATCTTGCGATCCAGGTTCTCCGGTTTCGTTATTTCGGTCGCCATAAAGTCACCAACAAAAACCCGAACCCAAATCCCTTCCATTTTATCTTTACTCGTCTCTTTGCCGCCACTGGCCCAACGTGTCCTGGGCGCAAGTTTTGTTTGTTGCATGGGAAACTGGCTCGTTTCGGTAGCCCCATCAGACCAAGCCGGGATTTTTCCGACTTCGGCGGAGCCTTTCAGTTTTTTTATCTCACCCTCGCTCCGCTTCTGGGCGGCTATAGCATCTTCAAATTTTAATACCATGTATTTGATTCGCACATCCTCCATTTCGAAAGCAGTGTTGTTCTTTATGGTGACCTCGTAGCCCTCCTTCCAGGTTTTTCGCAGGATGGATGATCCGTCCCAACCGGAGCGCTCCGTCACATGCGATCTGAAAACGAGCTCGATATCTTTTTTCCAGGCGGCTTTCTTCTCCCAATCGCGGATGTAGGCCTGATCTTCCTTACTGAAAATAGAGATATCGACCTTCGTCGCCAGACCATCCTGCCGCTCAATGAAAACATCGTCCCCACTCACCACTGTGAGCTTTGCCTGCATTTCGCGGCCCTGAGGATCCGTAAAAAGGCGAAAGCCGGGGTCAGCAGCGTGTGCGATAAATCCGAAAAAGCTGAAAACAAATACTAGATAATAACGCATTCGCGTAGCGTAATCAGGCGGGCGAATGTGGCGAGCTAATATTTTGTTACATTCTGATCAACATCGTTGGCCCATGCGTGGATGCCCCCTTTCAGGTTCATCGCGTTCTCAAATCCCTTCGCCTCCAGATACTGTAGGACATGCATACTGCGCATCCCGTGGTGACAAAAGACGACCAACGGCACTTCCTTCGGTAGCGATTCGTAACGCTCGGGAATCTGCCCCATCGGGATGTGGAGTGCCCCGTTGATTCGGCAAATTGCCAGTTCCGAGTCCTCCCGGACGTCGAGAAAAACCGCCTCTGAATTGTCTTTCCGCAAATTAAAAGCCTCTGTAGCACTGATTTCCTTGTTCATTGGCACGTTTTGATGATGATTCGTGCTCAAATGTCAAAGGATGCCTCCATAATCGTTCCCGCCCGCCTTGCATCGACGCGTTTCCCGCAGAAGCTGCTGCACCGGGTGCAGGGTAAACCGATCATCCTCTGGACAGCCGAGCGCATTCGCGCTGTGGCTCCGGAGTTTCCGCTCTACTTTGCGGTCGATGACGACGCGCTGGAGCGCTGTCTCAGCACGGCTGGCTTCCGGACCGTACGCACCCGGCCCGACCGTCCCAGTGGAACCGACCGTCTGGCCGAGGCGAATGCAATCGTAGGTGCCTCGGTCGTCATCAATGTGCAGGGCGACGAACCCCTCGTCACGGGCGAGCAGATCCGTGCGCTGGCCGCCGGGCTCGAGGGCGATGCAGCCGTCGCCACGCTGGGTGTGCGCTTTACGGAGCCCGAGGACTTCGCCAGCCCTAACCAAGTGAAAGTTGTGCGTGATCGGGCGGGCTGCGCACTTTATTTCTCGCGCTCATCGATCCCCTTTGCCCGCGACTCCGGCGGGAAGATTGATGCGGCCTGGCTGGCGCAGCACCCGTGCTACCGGCATCTGGGTCTCTACGCTTATCGTGCCGAGTTTCTCCAGGCGTTTTGCGGGCTGGAGCCGGGGTTTTTGGAGCAGATTGAGAAGTTGGAGCAACTGCGTGCGATGGAGCACGGCTACCGGATCCATGTCGGCATCACCGAACAAACTACGATCGGGATCGATACGCCGGAGGATATTGCCTTGTTTGAAGCCAGCTTGACAAAGTGAGCCGACCGCAACCGTATTATATCATGATAGCGCAATCTCAGCCAACTAACTCAATTTCAACTGCGACCGAACTTGAGTTGAACCCCGTGGATCTACCCGACGCCCGGGGGCATTTTGGGCCCTACGGTGGGATGTATGTGCCAGAAACGCTCATGACGCCCCTTTTTGAGCTGACCGAAGCCTATGAAGCCGCGCGTCGGGACCCCGCGTTTCAGACCGAGCTCGATACACAATTGCGCGAGTTTGCCGGTCGCCCGACCAATCTCTACTTTGCAGACCGGCTGACGGAGCGCTGCGGCGGGGCAAAGATTTATCTCAAGCGCGAAGACTTGCTCCATACTGGAGCGCACAAGATTAATAATGCGCTCGGCCAGGCGCTTCTCGCTAAGCGCATGGGGAAAAAGCGCATCATCGCCGAAACGGGTGCCGGGCAGCACGGCATCGCGACGGCCGCTATTTGTGCGAAATTGGGCTTTGAGTGCGTCATTTACATGGGCGAAGAGGACATGCGCAGGCAGTCCCTCAACGTTTACCGCATGCGGCTCTGTGGGGCTGAGGTGCGAGCCGTCACCGCTGGACAGAGAACCCTGAAGGAGGCGGTTAATGAGGCCATGCGCGACTGGGTGACCAACGTACGCACGACACACTACATCATCGGCTCCGCGCTCGGGTCGCACCCGTTCCCCATGATGGTGCGGGACTTTCATCGTGTCATCGGCGAGGAATGCCGCCGCCAGATCCTCGAGAAAGAGGGGCGTTTGCCCGATGAAGTCACGGCTTGTGTCGGCGGCGGCTCGAATGCGATTGGCATCTTCTTCGCTTTTTTGAAAGATCTCGATGTAAAACTGACCGGCGTGGAGGCCGGGGGGCGCGAGATCAAACGTGGGCACCACGCGGCGCGCTTCGAGGGCGGACAGCTCGGTGTCCTCCAGGGGGCCAAAACCTGGATCCTGCAGAGCCCCGAGGGACAAATAGACCTCACTCACTCTGTTTCAGCCGGCCTCGACTACGCGGCTGTTGGCCCCGAGCACGCCTATTACAAAGAAAAAGGCCGCATCGATTTCGGCTACGCCAGCGACAGTGAGGCGCTGCAAGCCTTCCAGGATCTTTGCGCCATCGAGGGCATTGTCCCGGCGCTGGAGACGGCTCATGGCATCGCCTACACCATAAAGCGGGCCCGCGAGCTCTCGCCGGATCAGATCATTATCGGCAACCTCAGCGGTCGCGGTGATAAAGACGTGCAGGAAGCCGCTCGGGTTCTTGAAAATAAAGAATGACCGAGCGAAAAAACAGGCGTTAGTTCGATAATTCAGAGAGAGTTAAAGGTTTGTATTCGTTTCCATTCGTGGTTCAATCTTGGCCCTTTAGACGGTGAAAAGCGTCGCAAGCCTTTCTCACCCTCACTCGCACCCGACACGCTAAGATGCTTCTCGTCATCGATAACTTCGACTCCTTTACTTATAATCTGGTCCAGTATTTCGGCCAGCTTGGGGTGGAGCAGCGGGTTTTTCGCAACGACGCCATCACGGTGGAGGAAGCGGTGGCGCTCAACCCGGACCGTGTGATGATCTCTCCCGGCCCCTGTTCGCCGAATGAGGCGGGGGTGAGCCTCGCTATGATCGAAGCCTTCGCGGGCAGAAAGCCGCTCCTCGGGGTCTGTCTTGGGCATCAGGCTATCGGGCAGCACTTTGGAGGCCGGGTGGTGCGTGCGGACCGGCTCATGCACGGTAAGACCAGCCCCGTTCGGCACCACGACACCGATATTTTCAAAGGCTTGCCCAACCCCATGCAGGCCACGCGCTACCATTCGCTGCTCGTCGAGCGGTCTGGCTTTCCGGACTGTCTGCAAATCACGGCCGAGACCGAGGCGGGCGAAATCATGGGGCTCGCTCACAAAGAACTGCCTGTTTGGGGCGTCCAGTTTCATCCCGAATCACTCGCCACCGAGCAGGGTATGCGGATGCTTGAAAACTTTCTTGGATTGTAGCTATGCGTTGTCCCAAATGCGCTTCCCTCGAGACGAAAGTTCTCGATACCCGAACCGGTAAGAACGAAACTTCGATCCGCCGCCGCCGCGAGTGCCTCGATTGCGGTTACCGCTTCACTACGATCGAGGAGGTGTTGCGTGCCGACTTGCAGGTGGTCAAGCGCGACGGACGGCGCGAGGAATTTGACCGCGCCAAGATGCTGGGCGGGCTGAAGAAGGCCGTGGAAAAGCGACCGATCGACGTCATGCAGATTGAGATGCTGGTCGCCGATGTTCTGGCCTCATTGGAGAAAGAGTTTGATCACGAGATACCGGCACATGCCATCGGCGAACACATCATGCTCCGGCTCAAGCATCTTGACCAAATCGCCTACGTCCGCTATGCGTCGGTTTACAAAGACTTTCGTGATTTGGCGGAGTTGGCGAAAGAGATAAACGAGCTGAAGGCCTCAAGCGACCATGCCTAAATCCGAAGCTGCCGCCCTGGATAAACTGCGGTTCTTGAACGAGCTACTCGGGTGCTTGTCCGACCCCGAGCGCACCGGCCACGCGCGGCGGGCTCTGGACTTTGTCCAGCGTGAGCATCCGGAAGACCTTGCTCGAGTGTCAATGGGCGACTATGTCGACAAGCTGGCGCAACTTCATCTTGGCCCGGCGGAAAGTCCGGGTGCCATTGCCTTTGCGCATTGGCATGTGCCCCGCCTGGAGGTTTTTAGTCCGCTTTGGATACGCCAGGCCATTGTCAGCGAGATGCGGAAACTCGCAGGTAGTCGCGAGGCACTGCTCCTCGTAACGGGGCTGCGCCAAGCTGTCAGCGCTGAGGGGCGCTACTGGACGAAACAGCGCGAGGCCCAATACCAGCGCGTGCGCGGCTGGATCGACGATCTCACCTGCGCCTGGGCCACCCGGGGCTCGCGCCTGAGGGTGGTGGTGCTTTGATTACCCGGGTTTTTAGCAATTACGGTTTATTTTCCAACTTCTTTGGGGTAGCGTTACATTATGTTTACAGGAATCGTCGAAGAAACGGGCCGGGTGGTCTCATTTGAGGAGTGTGCCAGTGCGTGGCGTCTCGTGCTGGAGGCTGAGAAGGTCACACAGGATCTACAGGTAGGCGATAGCGTCGCGGTCAACGGGTGCTGCCTCACGGTGGTGGCTTTTTCCGGAGAGCGCTTGGAGTTCGACCTGCTGGAGGAGAGCAAACGGCTGACGTCCATCGGTCAAGTCGGCCCGGGGGGTAAAGTGAACTTGGAGCGGGCGCTCCTCCCCTCGACCCGCATGGGCGGGCATTTCGTTTCCGGGCATGTCGATGGCACGGGGGTGATCGAGGCGATCGAGCCACGCGGTAAAGACTTCTTTTTTCGGATCACCTGTGATGCCGACAAGCTCCGCTACATCGTGCACAAGGGCTGCATCACGGTCGATGGGATATCCCTCACCGTGGCCGAAGTCGACGCTACCGGCTTTGCTATCTGGTTGATCCCGCACACCATGGAGGTTACCAATTTGCATACCAAAAAAGTCGGCGATCTCGTGAATCTGGAAAACGACCTGATCGCTAAGTACGTCGAGAAGTTAACTTAACGGGAAAAGCAAGTCCGACTCGACTTCGGTGCCGCGCGACGGGACCCCAGGAAAACCCGGTCGAGCGCTTGGGCGGATTGAAGAAACTTATCCCCTGTCACATCGGCCCCGATTCAGAAACCTTCGGAGGCGGCAAAGGCCTATCCCTGTCTCGGTCGCGGAAGCATTAACTGAAATTTGTTCACAATTTCGTTTTAATCTGGAAGCCGTGCGAACGCCTATGGTTTACTGATATCGGCGAGTACCACGCCCCGTTTTAAAATTATGAGCCTGCCTTTTATTTTAGATTCCTTCCTACTCCAAGCTGCCTCCGGGGCGAATGTCTTTACCTACTTCGGTCAGTCGAACGTCGCCGGCAAGGTTATCATTCTGATTCTGGCGCTTCTCAGTATCGTCGCATGGACCGTCATGTTGGGAAAGTATATGGACCTTTCCAAGTTGCGTTCGCAAAACCAGCGCTATGAGCGCATGCTCAGTAAAGAATCGCACCTCATCGCGCTCGACCCCGAACGTCCGGGCAAGGGAAGTGGTCCCTACTATAACATCGTTCGCGAGGCGCTCGAAGCCTTCCACCGCTACGGGGGTGACCCCGGCGATACGCATCGCGCCACCCTGCGCATGGGTCACGTGGAAAACGCGCTCCAGCGCAGTGTGGCCGAGCAAATCATCCGCTACGAAGCAAAAATGGTCGTGCTCGGCTCGATTGTCACCGGTGCTCCATTCCTTGGCCTCCTCGGCACGGTTTGGGGCGTGATGGATGCCTTCGGCGGCATGGCGGGGGCCGGTTCAGCCAGTCTGCAGGGCCTTGCACCCGGGGTATCCGGTGCCTTGCTCACTACCGTAGCCGGCCTGGTCGTCGCCATCCCCTCTGTTTTCGGCTACAACTACCTCCTGCAAAACACAAAGATCGCCGTCGTCGAGCTGGAGAACTTCGCCAGCACCGCTGCCGACCGCATCGAGCTTGAAACCCAGGTCGCAGCGGACTAATCCACTCTTTCAACCGCATTCATCATCTCTCCAGCGTGGCACGTAAATTCCATCGTAAAGACCGACTCTCGGCACTCACTGAGATCAATGTCACGCCGCTCATCGACCTGGCCTTCGCCCTGCTGATCATTTTCATGATCACTACCCCGCTGCTGGAGCAGACCATCGAACTCAATCTCCCGGTCGAAGCACCCAAATCCCAACCCGAATCGCGGGAGGACTTTCAGGCCATCTCGATCAACGCCGTTGGCGAGTATTTCTGGGGTGATGATCCGGTCTCTGCACAGCAACTCGCTGATCTGCTCGACACCATGGCGATGGATCCGGCGCCGCCCGTCCTGAGCATCCGGGCGGACGCGCAACTTCCCTATCAGCAGGTCATCACCGTCGTCGATATGATCAAGCAGCGCAACCTCTCCAGAATCAGCCTCGACACCAAGGTCGAGTAGATCACGTAGTGACGAGCTTCCAGCTTGTCGTAAAACAGAATCGCCAAAACAAACCGACAAGCTGGAAGCTTGTCACTACACCCGATGAACTTTCAAAAACACCAGGCCTTTTGGACCGCGGTCATTCTGCACGTGGTGGTTCTGCTGGGTTTGTTCATCGGAACTATCGTCGAGGCTTTCAAGCCGAAGGAGAAGCGGCACGTCTTCGAAATGGTCGATCCGCCCAGCGAGACGGCCCAAGCGCAGGACACGCCCGCGCTGCCTGAGCCGCCAACGGATATTCCGGAGGTTGAGCTCACCCCCGTGCCGCAAGTGGATATCTCAAAACCGCGCCCTGCGCCGGACCCACCGCCCGCACCGGAGCGCACACGCGAGCCAGCGCCGACTCCCCCCAAGCCGAAAATGATCACTGCCGCAGAGTTTTTTAAAGAAAATCCCAAGCCCGATCCCCGGCCGCGCGCACCGCAACCAAGGCCCCAAGTCAGCGCCCCGCGGATCGAAGCGCCCCGCCTCGTCGTGCCGCGCGCCAATACCGCCACAAACCCGAGCCCACAACTTTCGCAGCAGCAGCTGTCCGCTCTGGCCGACTACAGCGCTCGCTTGCGCGCCCGTATCGACGCTGCCTGGGAAAAACCACCGCAGCTAGCCGGTGTGCGACTCGTGGCCGAGGTCGTTTTTTCCGTTTCCGCCTCCGGGCGCATCTCAAACGTCCGCCTCGATCCCGGCTCGGGAAACACCGCCTTCGATCAGTCCGTTCTTGCCGCCTTTCGCCGAGCCACCTCAGCCGGGGCTACCCCCACCGGCCAAAGCCACGAATTCCGGCTTGCCTTCCGGATGCTGGACTGATCGGGGTGGAGCGCTATTACCTTGACATCAAGGTAAATGGGCTGTAGCCGTCTGCTCATGGCGAAAATCTATCGAAACTCGGGGCCCCATCTCTTCCTTCTCCTCTGGCGAACCGCTCACGCTGTCATGCGCTTCGATGAGAAGGGGATTCGCGACCAGGGTTTCCGTTCGCTCTCCGACTACGCTGTGCTCGAGGTTCTGCTCCATCGGGGGGCGCTCCCGGTCAACGCGATCGGCGAGAAGGTTTTGCTGACCAGCGGCTCCATGACCACCGCCGTCCATCGCTTGGAAAAAAATGGACTGGTTCAACGCAAGCGCAGCGAAAATGATGGTCGCGTCGTTCTTGTGCATCTGACCGACACGGGCCGAGAGCGCATCGAGGCCGCCTTTTCCGTGCATGCCAGCAAGCTCGACGGACTCTTCGAAAAGTTCAGCGCGGAGGAGCGCCAGCAATTCGCCACACTGGTCTCCAAACTCGGGCGACGCGCCGAGCAAAAGATCGAACAAATAAAATGATGTTGAACACGTTCCAAATACGAGGCGTGCGCACGCACTTCATCCTACAAATTAAATATTGATTTTCACTTGCGCCTGGGCTCTCTTCATGCAGTAATTTTGCAATAAGAGATGAGAATTTTAAGAAAACAGTCCGGGTTTACGCTGATCGAGCTCTTGGTGGTGATAGCGACTATCGCCCTACTCGGTGCTATTTTGGTGCCTTCGCTGCGGTCGGCTCGGCTATCCGCTCAACAGGCACAGTGCGCGTCAAACCTGCGACAGCTTGGTGCAGCGCTTTTGCTTTATGCCTCGACCAATAACAATCAATTGCCGGAAACCTCGCACACGGCTGCTGTGGGCCAGTCGTGGATCTACACCCTAGACGAATATCTGGGCAATAGCGACGAGGTGCGGATATGCCCGGTCGATCCGAAAGGGGATGAGCGGCTGGCCGCCGGCGGGACGAGCTATATTCTAAACAGTTTTCTGTTTGTTCCGCGGCTGGATCCTTTCGGCCAGCCAATGGGGAGGCCTTC
>JAAAPI010000066.1 GCA_009908325.1 Verrucomicrobiota bacterium
ACCGAGGACTGGCTACATGTTCGAGTAACGAACGCGCAGCATGTTGTTGAAGTCCATTTCTTTCTTCTTGCGGCGCTTGGCCTGTGCGGGCTTCACGAAGTAACGCTTGGCGCGGACATCGCGAATGACGCCTTCGCGATCGAGGCGTTTTTTCAGGCGGCGGAGCGCGCGGTCGGTAGGCTCGCCTTTACGGACTTTAACTTCTAATGGCATAAATACGGTTGTTGTAGAATTGGAAGGAAGGACAGATAGCACCGTGACCCGAATCGTCAACTATTTTTAACCAACAAATTCAGCAATGCTGCCGAGACGTTTGATTGACACTCGCTCAACCCCTTCCATAAGGGCACTCATGAGGGTGACAAACTTGTTTTTTTCATTCGGTATCGCTTTCTTTCTGGCGGTCGCGTTTCCGGCGGCAAGCAGCAAAGCATCGCAGAACCCGCCGATAGCGCATGGCGGCGGCCACGACGCTTATGATTATATTCTCAAAGGGCTGGCGAACAATTTCGATATGCGCATCGAACGGATGTCGGTCGCGAATGCCGAGGACCGCGTGACGATCGCATTGGGCGAGTTTGCGCCGCGCGCCACCGCCCAGGGGCGCTTTTCCAGCTCCGAACGCTCACAGAACCAACAGGAGTTTCTGGCGGGGAGCCAAATCGCCCGCATTTTCGAAGAGGAGGTTGCGTCACTGCGGGTCGGCCTGGAAGGCCGTCTTTACTATGGCACTCAGGTAGCGTTTTCCACATCCACCAACCGTCTGGAAAATAGTCTGAACCGACAATCCCTCAGCTCGCTGTTTTCGCCTGAATTCCAGTCGGTCAGCCAAATCACAGTAACGCAGCCCTTACTGCGCGGTCGGGGCCGCGAGGCCAATCTGGCGGGGGTCGAAGTCGCCCGCGCGGAGGTGCTGGGTGCCGAATTCCAATTGCGCTCGACGGTCGAAGAAACCATCGCGCAAATTTTAATCGCTTATGCCGAAGCGCAATTCGGTGCGGAAAATCTCGCAGTCAAGCAGGCAGCCGTGCAACTCGCCGACGATTTGATTCAGGAAAACCGCCGTCGCCTCGAAGAGGGGCTGATGTCGCCGATCGACGTCACTCAGGCGGAGGCGAGACGGGCGGAGGCGCAGGAAGAAGTGGTGGCGGCGCGGAACTTTTTGCGCGAGCGCAAAAACCGGCTTTTGGAACTGACGGGGCGGGATTACAACTTCGGCGAGGAGGTCCGTTTGGGGGACGGCGTGGGCGACCTGCTCGAGCCGCCGACGCAGGGCCGGGTCGAGATCGCCCGCGAGCTACTGGAGTCGAACGGAATTTATCGCGCGGCATTGGCTCGGGCCGAGGCCGAAGGTGCCCGGGTGCTGTTTGCCGAGAATCAGGCGCTGCCACAGCTGGATCTGGAATTGAGCCTTGGCTATAATGGGCTGGGAGGCGATTTTTCCGAGAGTTTTAGCGATTTTGGTCGCAATAAGGAGCCGGATTGGAGTGTGGGGCTTTTGTTCTCGGTTCCGCTGAACCGAGACGCTGAGCGGGCCCGCTTGCGGGAAGCGCGTCGAACCAAGGAACAGGCACTGCTCACAGCGAAGCAGGTCGAGACACAGTTGCTGGTGCTTTTGGATAACAGCTTGGGCGAAATCGAATCGGCGCAGGAACGAATCGCTATCGTGCAGGAATCGGTCGAACTGGCCGAAGATGCCCTGCGTGCCGAGGAACGCCGTCTCGCTTCGGGATTGACCACGAGTTATAATGTCCTGAACCAGCAGCGCGAACTGAGCTTCGCCCGGACACGGGCTCTGGCTGCCGAGGTCGAGTTGTTCCGCGCTTTGACCCAGATCTATGTCGTCGCGGGGAGCCTGAGCGATACGCTGCAGTTGGATGTAACGTTTGCCGCAAATTGAGATCGACTGGCATCAGCCATGCTCCGCTCAACCCTCAACCCGCCTCAGATCCTATGCATTTAACCTCTCTGATAATCGTCAGCCTTTCCTTGATAACCGCCGTAAGTCCGGTGGTGGGACAGGATATCTCCGGCGTGGTCCTCCCCTTCCGTGAGGTCAAAGTGTCCAGCCCGGTGCAATCATTTATCACTGAGCTGAAGGTGCGGGAAGGGGCCAGGGTTAAGAAAGGCGATCTATTGGCCCAGCTTTATGTGCGCAGGGAAGCGTTGGAAATGGAGCGCTACGAGGCGGCTTTGGAGAAGCGCAAGTTCGAAAACGAAGGCGCAAAAAACCTCTTTGCCGATCAGTTGATCAGCGAGGATGAGGCTCTAGCCAGCGAGATCGAGCTGCGGCTGGCGCGACTCCAGTTTAAAATCGCGGAGGAGGCGGTGCGGCTACGGCAAATTCGCGCACCGATCTCCGGCGTCGTTGTCGAGCGGCACTACGAAGCGGGCGAAATGGTCACGGTGGGCGAGCCGCTCTTCAAGCTGGTGGATATTTCTTCTGTCTTCGTCCAGGTTTATGTTTCGATGGAGACAGCGCGGACGCTTCGCGAAGGAACCACAGTGCGGCTAAGCTTTCCGGAACTGGGCGAAGATGGGCCGGAACTGCAGGGCACAGTGGACTTTGTCGATCCACAGGTGGATCCGGCGAGCGGATTGCTCAAAGTCAAGGTGCTGGCGTCGAATGAGGAACGAATGGTCAAACCGGGCCTGCGCGCGCAATTGCAAGTGGGGCCGGACGAATGATACGCTGAGATGGAACCGGATAAGATGACCGAACGATCCGCTGAGGAGCTGGACCGACTCCGGAAACTCCGGCTCTTTGCAGGAGCGGCCCCGGCGTTCTGGGCGCAGTTCACCGAGATCGCGCTTGAACTGACCGGCGCGGTGCAAGCGCGCTCCCTGGTGCAGCTGCAGGGGCGATGGAGCCTACTGGCCACGGCACCGGGCAGCGGCTCGAGCCAGCGCAGCTTCCTGCAAACGAATTTTGATGAACGGGCCGGGCGCGCTTTAGAATCAACCGCCGGTCTGCGCGTGGAGGGTGAACGGGAGGACGGCACAGTGCATCTCCTGCACCCCCTGCAGACGGAGGATGCGAGCGCGCCCTGTTTAATCGAGTTGCGCTTTGGCGCGGACAAAAAAGCCCTCCACGAGGCAGATTTTTGGCAACGGGTCCTACCGTTGCTGGCCGATACGCCGCGCCTTTATCAAAAAAACCTGGCGGCGATCCACCTCCGGCAAGACGTCGAGCGGATGCGGGAAGCGCTCGACCTGCTCGCAGTGGTCAATAGTCAACGGGCGTTCGCACCGGCCACCATGGCACTGGTCAATGAGGTGAGCAGCCGTCTGCAAGCGGAGCGCGCCTGCCTCGGCTGGGTCAAAGCACCCTATGTGCGGGTGGTCGCGGTCAGCGGGACCGAGAAATTTGAGCGCAAGATGCAGATCCTGCAGGAGCTGGAGGCGGCGATGGAAGAATGCCGCGATCAGGACGAAGAATTGACTTGGCCGGCGCCGCCCGACAGCACGGCGGTGTATCGCGACCACGAAATGTATGCCAACCGTTCGGGCTCGGGCTGCCTGCTCTCGGTGCCGATTCGTGATGACGGCGCCGTCGTGGGCGTTTTGACGGTGGAACGCAGGAATCCGCCCTTTACCGAAACAGACGGATGGGGGCTGCGGGTCCTGGCCGATCAAATCGCGCCGCGCTTGCACGACCTCCGCCATCGGTCGCGGTGGTTCCCGGTGCGCTGGGCGACCGCAGCACGGCGCGGTCTGGCCAAAGTCCTCAGCCCGAAGCACACTTGGCTGAAGTTCTGGGCCATCGTGATCAGTGCCGTGCTTCTGTTCTCCTTGCTCGTGCCCTTTGCCTATCGAGTTAGCGCTACTTTTATCGTGCGGCCCGATAGTCTCGCGCACATGCCCGCGCCTTACGATGGATTCATCGCTACGGCAGGGGTGCGGCCCGGCGACGTCGTGGAAGCGGGACAAGCGCTTGTTTCACTGGATGATCGGGAACTCTCGATCGAGCGGGCCGAGACAGCCGCGGAGATCCGCCGCTTCCATTCCCAGGCCGAGCAGGCCGAAACCGAGGGTGCCCTGGCCGAGTTACGGGTGGCCCGGGCGCAACGGGCGCAGGCGGAGGCGCGGCTGGATTTGCTCGACCATCGTTTAAAACGCTCGGTCATTCGTTCGCCTTTCGACGGCGTGGTGGTCCAGGGAGAGCTCCGCGAACGCATCGGAGCGCCGGTTTCGCAAGGGGAGGTATTACTGCAAGTTTCTGAACTCGATGGACTCTACGTGGAAATCAAGCTTTCTGAACGGGATATCGATCTGCTCGGCGACTCGCGGTCCGGTGCAGTCGTTTTCGCCAGTCGCCCCGATGTGCAATTTCCCATCCGGATCACAAAAGTCTCACCCGCAGCCAGGGCGGACCAGGACGGCAATGCCTTTAACATCCGCGCCGAGCTGGAAGCGGATGCCGAGTGGCTGCGCCCCGGAATGAGCGGAGTGGCCCGGATCGACGCAGGGAAACGCACCCTGGCCTGGCGGGCGACGCACCGAATCATCGATTTCATTCGTATGCGGCTCTGGTTTTAGGGATAGGGTTTAAACGATGGAGCGTAAGTTATTCAGCGAATCCTGGCACCGTGTGGCCCAGCAAAAGATCCGGCTTCGGCCCTCGGTGCGCGTCCGCAAACAGTATTTTCGCGGACAGATGTGGTATGTCGCCAACGACCTCTACGGCGACCAGTATTTTCGCTTTCGCCCCGAGGCATGGGCCTTTATCGCCCGGCTGGACGGGACCATGACCGTCCATGAAATCTGGGAAGATTGTCTGGAGCGGCACGGTGATAACGCGCCCGGGCAGACCGAGGCGATCCAGATACTGTCCAACCTGTATCAGAGCAACCTCATCGTTTCGGATTTCCCTTCGGATGTGGCGCAACTTTTCGAGCGGCAGAAGAAACGCCATGCGCGGGAATGGAAGGCACGGCTTTTCGGTATTTTCTTCCTCCGTATCCCGATCTTCGATCCCGACGCTTTTCTATCCCGAACGATTCGTTATATCCGCCCGCTGCTCTCCCCCGTTGGGGCCTTTTTGTGGCTCGCCCTGGTGGGCAGCGGCATCGGTGTGGCGCCCTCTTTCAGCGGGGTCAGGGAGCGCTGGAGCCGGGCAATTTGCCGCTGCTGCTGGCCGCCTTCGTCATCGCCAAGTTGATTCACGAGTTTGGCCATGGCTACGCGGTCAAGCGTTTTAACGGCGAGGTGCATGTTATGGGGATCACCTTTCTCGTCTTCACCCCGATCCCGTATGTCGATGCCACAGCGGCCTGGGCCTTCCGCGAGCGCTGGAAACGGATCTGGGTGGGAGCCAGCGGGATGCTCATCGAGCTGGTCCTCGCTGCATTGGCGACATTTGTCTGGGCCGCCACCGGGCCGGGGCTGCTCAATGCCTGGTGCTTTAACCTCATGCTAGTGGCCTCGGTCTCGACCATCCTCTTCAACATCAATCCGCTGCTCAAATTTGACGGCTACTACATACTCTCCGACCTCACCGACACGCCCAACCTGCAGCCGCGCGGGATGAAGCAGCTCGGCCATTGGGTGGAACGCTACGCGTTCGGTGGCCGACATTCGCAAAGCCCCGCCACCAGCCGAGGCGACGCGGTTTGGCTCGCCTCTTTCGGCCTCGCGAGTTGGTTATTCCGGCTCTACATCACCTACGTCATTATCATGTTCGTGGCGGATCGCTACCTCGGACTGGGCTTTATCGCAGCCGTGCTCACCGTCGTCGGCCTGTTCGTCATACCGCTCTGCAAAGGCGTGAAGTATCTTTTCACGGAACCGCGGATCGAGCGGGTGCGCGGGCGCGCCTATGGGGTAACGGCGGGCGTCCTCGCTCTTCTGATTATTGTGCTCGGGATCATCCCCGCCCCCCGCTACTTCCGGGCACCGGGCGTCCTCCAGGCCGGGGGAGCCAGCTACATCGTGGTTCGCGGCACCGGGCAGGTGGATTCTTTGGCCCGCGTGCCCCCGAAAGTGGCATCCGGCGATGTGCTCCTGCGACTGGAAAACCCCGAGCTACCCCTCTTGCGGCGGCAATTGGAAGCGGAAAATGAGCGCCTTGCCGCCATCGAACGACTTCAACTGGCAGAAGACGCAAGAGGCCGGGAAGCGTTGCGGGAGCGCCAACGGGCCAACGCCATTCGGATCGAAGAACTCGAGGCACAGGAAGCGGGCATGGAAGTGCGTCTCCCCCGGAGTGGTAGCCTGGCGGGTTGGCAACCGAGAGAACACTATCGAAAGTGGTTGAACCGGGGCGAAATTATCGGCGAAGTGGTGCCGGACGGTGATTGGCAATTCTACGCCGTGGTGCGGCAACAGGACGCAAACCTACTTTTCGAGGAAGAGCTGCGGGACGTGGAATTGCGTTTCCGAGGCAACGCCGGGGCGCTGGTTGAACCCGGTCAAATTCGCATCGTCCCCGGCCAGCAGGAATACCTGCCCAGTCCGGCACTCGGCTGGGCGGGCGGTGGCCCCGTGCGCATACGGGAAGATTCCCAGGACGGAGTCCGCGCGGCGGAGCCCTTTTTTCTCGTCATCATGGAGATCGAAGGCACCGGCAGCCCACTCCGCCATGGCCGCACCGGCGTGAGCCGGTTCCGCGTCGCCAACGAACCTTACCTGCAGCAGGGCTACCGCAAGCTGCGACAAGCCGTGCAGAAACGCTTCCAACTGTAATCCGATACCTCCGCAAACATGGCACACAACACAAACGACGTGAATGCAGCGCAGACGGAGAAACAGCTGCCGTTTCGTCCGCCGAGCCTGGAGGCGCGACGGACGGAGAACCTGCCCCTTGATCCGGTCCCGCAGGGACTCGATGCGCTGGTCCATGACTGGGCCGGGATGTGGCACTCGCGGGCGGCAAAGAGCCGCTCCATGTGGGCGCGGGCTGTGCGGATGGCCGCTCTGCGGGAGGAGCTGGCGGCAATGCCGGAGCGCCCCTTCAAAGCAGACCTGCGCGCCTTTCGCGAGCAGGTGCGGCGGGCGGGCGGGTTCCGGCCCGAGCTGGTCGAGCCCGTGCTGCCTTACATGGCGGAAGCGGCGCGGCGGAGTCTCGGGCTGACCGCCTACCCCACCCAACTCATGGGCGCACTGGCGATCAGCCACGGAGCCCTCGTGGAGATGGCAACCGGCGAAGGCAAAACCCTGACCATTGCCCTGGCGGCAGCGATTGCCGGGTTTACGGGAAAGCCCTGCCACGTCATCACCGCGAACGACTATCTGGCGGGGCGCGATGCGCAGGACCTGGAACGCTTCTACCAGTATTGCGGTCTGACCACGGCAGCGATCAACGCGGAAATGGATGGAGCGGCCCGACGGCAAGCCTACCGCACCGATGTGGTCTACTGCACGGGCAAGGAAATCGTGGCCGATCACTTGCGCGATCAAATCACGCTGGGGCCGCAGACCGATGCGCGGCGGCGGGCGATCTTGCACCTTCTTCGTGGCAAGCGACCGGGCGACCAAATAGTTCTGCGCGGGCTCCATACGGCAATCGTCGACGAGGCTGACAACCAGTTGATCGACGAGGCGGTAACGCCGCTGATCATCAGCCGGAAACAGGAAAACACGGCCATGGTGGAAGCCTGCGCCGAAGTGGATACCTGTGCTTCGGGGCTACTGCCGGGCGTGCACTACGAAGTAATCGAGCGATTCAAGGAGGTCCGCCTGCTACCGGAGGGGCGCGAGTCGGTGGACGCATGGTGCGCGGGGCAAACCGGTTTGCTCGCCGCCCGGGATTGGGTGGCCGACCTCGTCACGCAGGCACTCCAGGCCCGGCACTTTTTTCTCCGCGATAAGCAATATGTCATGGTCGACGGCAAAGTGGTGATTGTCGATGAATTCACCGGCCGACTGATGCCGGGACGAAGCTGGCGACTCGGGCTCCATCAGGCGGTCGAGGCCAAAGAAGGCAGCACGCTTTCGGACCCGACGGAAACCCTGGCCCGATTGAGCTTTCAGAACTTTTACCGCTATTTCCCACACTTGGCGGGGATCACCGGCACGGCACGGGAGGCGCGCCGGGAAGTCTGGCGCATCTACCGCCTGCCTCTGATTCAAGTGCCCTACCATCGGCCCAATCAGCGCAGCGACTGGCGGCCGCACTTCTTCACGGATGAAGATGCCAAGTGGGCCGCGATCGTGGATGAAATCGAGCGCGAGCACCGTCTGGGCCGACCGGTCCTGGTCGGCACCCGCAGCGTGGCGGCGAGCGAACACCTGGGTCGTCTGTTAGAGTCGCGCGGTTTGCTCGGCACCATCCTCAACGCGGTGCGTCACCAGGAAGAGGCGCGGATCGTGCGGCGGGCGGGCGACCCCGACGCGATCACCATCGCCACCAATATGGCCGGCCGCGGCACCGACATCCGGCTGGGGCAAGGCGTGGCCAAAAAAGGAGGACTCCATGTTATTTTAACCGAGGGTCACGAATCGGCCCGCGTCGACCGCCAACTGCGCGGTCGTGCGGCCCGGCAGGGCGCTCCCGGAAGCACCCACCTCGTGGCCGCCTTTACCGATGAATTGATCCAGCGCCACCTGCCCGCCCTCCTGTGCCGCATGTTGGCCCGGTGGATTTCGCTTCCCCTTCCGGGACGCCAACGGATTCTGGCCTGGGGCTTCCGCCGCGCCCAAAAGCGCGCTGAGCGGCGCGGTCGCCGACAGCGCCTGCTTCTCATGAAGCAGGATCAGGACACCGCCAAGGCTCTCATCGGCGGGGGCAAAAAAGCATAGCAGCCGAGGAAAAGTCGCCCCTAATCCACCAGGCGGTAGAAACGCTTCGGGTGGGAGCTGACGCTCGTATCGACATAAGTCATTGAGCCGGAGGGAGCTGCCGTGAGCGTGGTGAGGTCATCCCAGTTTTCGAGATCGTCGGAAACCTCCAGCAGATAGCTGCGACCGGGAACACCGCTGAAGGAGAGCGAGAACGTATCCGCATCGCCGTCGTATTGGGGTGCCGCCGATGACGCGGGCGGTGGCACTTCAATCACCAGGCTCGATGTATCGAAGACGAGGTCATCATCGATGATTTGAAAATTACCGTCAACGAAGCTATCCTCCAGCGGCAATTCCAAGCTAAGGGCATACGTCCCGGCCGGGGCGTCCGCATCGATCTTGAGGTCGAACGTGACAAATTCAACGCCAGTGTAAGGGCTGCCCGCCTCCGCAAATCCCAGAACCTTGGCCGAGTCGTCTGCCAGTGTCCGGTCGGCCGGTCCATCGCCGAACAGGTTATTATCCAACTCGGTGACAATGGAGATGGAAGAAGCGCTTGGCTCGAAAACACCCGACGACGCAGCATTTAAGCGCAGGTGGTAACCGGCCAGTCCATTCGGCACCGCTTCATCAAAACTCAGGGTGATGGCAACCGTATCGCCGGGTCCGGCGACATACTCGGCATTGTCGAAATTCACATTAACAGCATGGAGCCCGGAGGCAGCGACGAGAACGCCGCAAGCGATAAAGCCAGGACGTGCGCGGTTGTCGGAGTGGGTGGCTTTCATTCTCATAATCATCGAATGGTTGGTGGTGAATTAAAAGGTTCAGGGATCGGCGATCAATTCGGACGTCAAACTGGAAATCACGCCGAATCTATTGGCAATCTCGACCCGGTAGCTGCCAAGGTCGGACGGGCTAAGTTCTTCGATTTCAAGGGTGGCGAGAGACGCACCGCTGGTGATCAAACTGTCGTCGCGATACCAGGAATAGGTCAGGGGCGCGGCGCTTTGGGCGTCGACACTCAGGCTGACGCTGTCACCGATCGGAGCGGACGACTCGGCGGGCGGTTCAGTCAAAATCACCGGCGCAATAGCCTCCGGCTCGATGGACGATCCGAGCCTCGCTTCAAAAGCGTCACGATCATCCGCATCGATCAGGTCGTTGGAATCGTGGTCGAAATAAGCCCGGTAGGCCGAATCACCATCAGCACTTCCGAGGGCTTGGCGGAAGTGCAACGCGTCGATCGTCGAGACGGTGGTCGTGCCGGTGGCATCGCCGAAGAGGCGGTGGAAATCATAGGTGAAAACGCCGCCGGGAGTACCATCGGCATCACCGTCCAGAGCGGTGCCCGCACGATCAAGCGCGTCGCCATCAAGAACAAGCGTGTAGAATCCATCCGCGAGTGTGCCATTATCGAGAGCTGAGAAATCGAGTTGGGCGATGCGGCCCTCGTCCGACCAGGACAGACTGAGATCGGCAGCATTCACGCGAGCACCTGCGGTGCGATTGAAGATACGAAAGTCGTCTACACTGACATCATTTTCCAAGGCTAGGGTAAAGGTGAGCTCAATGGATTCGACTGTGGAGCGCTGGGCCACGCCACCGTTTACAGAGACATCCCTGACGGCGGGAAGATCGTAACTGAAAATAGCCTCGGCGGCGATATCCCGGCCGAGGTTGGCCTCGAAGCGGGCCCGATCGCCAGCATCGACTTCGAGATCACCCGCTTCATCGAAGGCGGGCTCGAAAGCGGCGTCTCCGTCCACGCTACCGAACGCGGCACCAAACTGGAGCGCATCGGCAACACTGACCGCACCGGAGCCGGAGAGGTCACCGAAAATGCGGTGGAAGTCGTGCGTGAAGACTCCGCCGGGGCTGCCGTCACCATCACCGTCAAGCGCAATACCCTGGAACTCAATTGTGTCGCCATCAATCACCAGTGTGTAATAACCGTCGGACAGGGTGCCATTGGTCAACCCGGAAAAGTCCAACTGCGCTGTGCGCGCGTCGTCCGACCAGGTGAGATCGAGATCGGCTGCATCCACGCGGGCTCCCGTCGTGCGGTTGAAGAGACGGAGGTCGCCGACGGTGACGACGCCCTCGAGCGCATAATCGAAGGTCACCTCGAGGGTTTCGACCATGGAGCGCTGCGCGGCCCCGTCGTTGACACTGACTTCGACTATGGTGCGGGCGGGCGGATCGGTGTGGCTGTAGGCTGCCTGCGCGAGCAAGTCGCGGCCCAGGTTAGCTTCGAAACGGGCACGGTCGGCCGCATCGATTGTCAGCGTGTTGGCCTCGTCGAATTCGGCCCGGTAATCGGCATCACCG
This sequence comes from Verrucomicrobiota bacterium, assembly GCA_009908325.1. Taxonomy (GTDB): domain Bacteria; phylum Verrucomicrobiota; class Verrucomicrobiia; order Opitutales; family Coraliomargaritaceae; genus Thalassobacterium. The sequence goes on from JAAAPI010000066.1 coordinate 11,053, forward strand.
TCGGCACTGCCAAGAGCCGCGCGGAACATGATAGCATCGAAAACGCTCACCCCGCCCGTGCCGGTCACATCGCCGAAGAGGCGGTGGAAGTCGAAGGCCGCCGTGCCCCCGGGCGTTCCATCACCGTCGGCGTCAAGTACCTTGCCGTCTGCGGTGCTGAGGCTTTCACCTGCAACCACCAATGTGTAGGCACCGTCCGGCAGGCTGCCGCCGGTTTCACCGGGGAAGGTCAAGGCCAGCGTCAGGCTGCCGGCATCCCAGGTCCGCACAAACGACGCCGGGTCGAGGAAGGCACCGGCCACCCGGTCGAAGATACGAAGATTCGCGTCCGCCACACTGGCGCCCACATCGCCGTTGAATACGAGCTCAAGCCGATCCACCACAGAACGCTGGGCGGCCCCGTCGTTCACCACAAAGTCGACGATTTCCAGGGCGAGCGGCACGACTTCCACCGTTTGACTTGTGCTTGCCTCAGTGCCCTCGTTGTTCGTCACGGTGAGGCTGACGCTGTAGGTGCCGACGTCATCGAAACTGTGCGTGACCGATTCTCCGGTGGCGGTGTTCCCGTCGCCAAAGTCCCACACGAAGTCGGTCAGCGTTCCATCCACCTGACTGGAACCGCCTGCATCGAAGGTAAAGGTGGTGCCGGTATCGCCGCTCTCGGGATCGACGGTGAAGCTCGCCACCGGATCGGGCAGCGCGCTAACGGAGACGACAAGGTCGGTCGTGGCGATACTGCCCTCGTCGTCGGTCACGGTTAAGGTCGCCGTGTAGTTGCCGCCGCTTGCGTAGCTATGGTTGACGCTGACTCCGGTGGCAGACTCGCCGTCGCCGAAGTCCCACACGTAGGAAGCGATCAAGCCGTCGGGATCGGAAGAGCCGGTCCCGTCAAACGTAAAGGTCGTGCCGGAATTTCCGTCCTCCGGATCGACCGTGGCCACGGCGACTGGCGGTTGGTTGCCCACCGCGATCACTTTGTCCGCCGAAATGACCGCGCCTTCGTTGTCGGAGAGGGTCAGCGTCGCAGTGAAGAGGCCGATCGCGTTGTATTGATGGCTCACCTGGACCCCGGTAGCGGTCGTGCCGTCTCCAAATTCCCAGACGTAGCTCTGAATGGTGCCGTCGTTGTCCACCGATGCAGAAGCATCGAAGATAAATTCGGTGTCCGGCTCGCCGCTTTCCGGGGTGACGGTAAACGTGATCTGGGGCGCCTGGTTACTGACCGAGAGCTGGTTGGTCACCGTATCGGTGGCCCCATCATCATCCGTCACGGTGAGGCGGACCGAATACGTGCCCGACTCATCAAACTGATGCTGGGGCGTGCTGCCGGTGGCCGTGGCCCCATCCCCGAAGTCCCAGGCATAGGTAGCGACGACCCCATCCGGGTCGGTGGACAGCGTGCCGTCGAAGGTGAAGGTCGTGCCGGTATCCCCTTGCGTGGGCGAGATCGCAAAATCGGCGACCGGGTTTTGAATCGTCTCCACAAGGAACCCGAAGATCGCATTGTCGCCCGCCGTGCCATCGCCGTTTCCGTCCAGGGGGTTGCCCGCGGCATCCGAGAGGGCCGCCGCGAGGACGGTCAATTCATATGCGGCGGGCGGCAGCAAGCTATCGGCAAATCCGGGGAAGGTCAGCGTGGCGGTGCGGCTTTCAGGATCCCATTGCAGAGCCAGATCGACGGGGTCGATAAGATCACCGCTATCCTGGTTCCGCAACTCGAGCTCGGCGAGGGTCGGTGCAGCATCCAGTGTCTCGTCGAAGACAAAGGTCAGGGCGCTCAAGCCCGCGTTCTCGCGGTCGGCCGGATCGATGTTGAAATCCACGGTCGGCGCAACGGTGTCGAAGATCGAGAATCCCCGCAGGTAGTTGCCGCCCGCGGAATCATCCTCATTGCCGTCCAGCGCGTTGCCGGAAACGTCGCGCAGGTTTTGCGAGAAGATCTGCAACTGGTAATTACCGGAAGGGAGACCGCCCTCTTCGACCCGCAGGGTTACCCGGTCGCTCAAGTTCTCATATTCCGGCAATAGGGTGAAGAATTGGTCGCTCTCTTCGAAGAGGCCGTTCTCGTCGACGTCCAGAATCAATTGATAGGAGAAGATGCTGCGGGCATCGATCGAATCGATGGCTTCACTGAAGATGACTTCAAACTCGCCGATGGTCGGTTGCAGGTTTCCGCCCTGTTGGATGATAAGCGGGTCGGTCCCGACAATGACCGGCGGCGTATCGTCGAGGCTGGACCCCTTGAACTCGTAGGCCCCGATGTCATCAAACCCGGGCGCGAAGGGGAAGGCAATTGAGGAAACGCTGTCCAGCGTGGAAACACCGTCATACTGCGCAAAGATCGCCCGCCCGTTGCCATCGGCGATTCCAACGGTCGGGGTGAGGTTGCTGTTACCCGTCCCATAATCAAAGCGGAATGCGCCGTCATCGAAGAGGACCAATGCCATGTTGACCGCCGTATCATCCGGCTTGTAAGTGGCCTGCCAGCGAATCGTCACCTGCCCGGTGATCGACTCGTCGATATAGATGTTGTTGCCGCTGGCACCGCCAGTCGTGAGGTCATCCCAGAGAACCGCCATGGTGGGATTCGCTGAGTCGACCAACGCTTGGGGATCGTTATCCGCATCGGGCAGGCTGGTGTCGAACGTATCGAATTGCACATACCCGTTGGATGAGATCTCCAGCCGGTCGTAGGTTTTGCCGAAGAAGCTGAAGTCGAACGGCAGCCCGTAAAAATACGATCCGTCATCGCCGCGCATGAATTGACTATCGCCGGATCCCGTTTGGAAAAGCTGGCTGGCCTGCAACGTCGGATCGTAGCGGTCGCTGCCTTGATTGGCCGTGCCGGGATCATCCTTACGCGAATCCCCTTCCAGATCCACGACAGGTGTGTCGAGGAAGAACCCACGGTCAATGGCGGGCGAGTTTTTCAGGAGGTGGAAATTATCGTCGATGCCCCCGTCGACCAGGCTTCCGCCAATTTCAACATAGGCAAAAATGTCGTCTGCCCCGTCTTTATCAAAAAAGGCCGGATCTGCGAAAATCGAGTTCGCGTCAAGCCCCGTCGTGCTCTGCCACTCGGGCAGCGTGTCGACAAAGCTCCCCTGCCAGTCTCCCTGACGCGCGTTCGGATCCGTGCTCCGATTGTAGAGGTTGTAATCGAGCTCCAATCCGCTCGTGCTGTCGCTGGTGACGCGCACATTGAAGCCCGCCTCGATCCAGAGGATGTTATTCCGTATGTCGGCATCCGCGGTGCCGTTGCGGATTTCCAGCGCATTGCCAACCGGGTGGAACACCGTGTTATTGCGCAAGAAGATCCGATCCGCATCCTCCAGCAGGATGCCTTGGTCCGCGTTGGCATAGACCAGGTTGTTGGTCACGATGTCGTCCGAGTCCGCCAGATGAATCCCGATGCGATTGGAATAGACGCTGTTGCCAGTGATGGTTTCCTGATCGCGGTCAAAC